>JAITTX010000342.1 GCA_031286755.1 Paraburkholderia sp. | reverse complement strand
AACTGCGCGAGCTTTTGCGCGAGCTGCGGGTCGGGATTGTTCTTCACCACGCACAGGTCGACGAGCAGCAGCACGGCGCCCTCCTTCGGGTTCGCGTAGGCCACGGGCAGGCCCTTGGCCTTCAGGTCGCCAACCGCCGTGGGCGTGAGCGGGAAAATGCCGGCCTCGCCGGTCTGGATCATCTCGGAGAGCTTGGCCGAGTTCGGAATATATTCGACGACGTTCGGGCCCACCGTGCTCGCCCACTTCGTGAAGCCCGGCTCCACGTTGTTCTCGCTGCCGCCCATCAGCCGGTTGATGGCGAGAAAGCCGTGCAGCCCGAAGGTGCTGCTGGAGGCCGACTGGAACACCACTTTGCCCTTGTACTTCGGATTCTCGAAATCGAGCCACGAAGTGGGCGGCGCCCAGCCTTTCTCGGTGAACAGCTTCGTGTTGTAGCCAATGCCGGTCATGCCCAGTTGCACGCCCGCGCCCACGTCACCCTTCATGCGCGCGAAGGGATAGAGCTCCTTGAGCACCGCGGAGTCGTCGAGCTTTTCACACACGCCCATGCTCACCGCGCGCGCCATCACGCCGTCGTCGAGGAAGGCCACATGAATCTGCGGGCTGTTGCGGTTGGCGAGCAGCTTGGCGAGCACGTCGGAGGACGTGCCGGGCACGACCACCACCTTGACGTTGTTGGCCTTCTCGAAGTCGGGCAGGACCGAGCTCGTGTAGGCCTTCTCCATCGGGCCGCCGTTCATGCCGATATAGATCGTCTTCGTTTGCGACCAGGCGGAGGCGGACAGACCGAAGGCGACGAGCGCGGCCAGCGAGGCCAAAGTGCGCGTGAGTTTCATCGTATGGACTCCTTTATTTGGTGGGGAGAGCAGCATGGACACAAGACTGGGTGAAGCGGCCGATTGCGAACGGTTCGATGGGCGTGCTGGTCGCGCCCTCGGTGACTAGCTCCGCGAGCACTTCGCCCACGCCCGGCGCGAGCAGAAAGCCGCCACCGGAAAAGCCGAAGGCATGCAGGAGGCGCGGCGTGGTGTGACTCGCGCCGATGATGGGATTGCTGTCCGGCGTTTCGCCTTCCACGCCGCTCCACGTGCGAATGAGCAGCGCGTTGCGCAAGCCCGGCAGCAGCGCGCAGGCGTCGCGCATCACTGCGCGCGTGGTGGCGGTCGAGGGCTGCGCGTACTCTCCATCGCCGTGGCCGCGTCCGCCGCCGATCACGCAGTTGCCGCGCTCGACCTGGCGCGCGTAGACGCCGCCTCCGTACACGCCGAGGTTGTGCTCGACGAAGCGCGGCAGTGGCTCGGTCACCCACATGTTCGGATAGATCGGCTGCATGGGCACGGTCTCGCCAAACGCGAGCGCGACCTGGTTGGCCCAGGCGCCCGCGGCATTGATGAGCCAGTCGGCACTGATGCGCTCGTTGCCCGCGCGCATCTGGAAGCGGCGGCCGTCGAAGCTCAGGTCGGCCAGCGCGGTCTGCTCCTGCACGTGCGCCCCCGCTCGACGCGCCGCGGCGGCGAAGCCCGGCGAGACGAGACGCGGATTCGCATGGCCGTCGCTCGCGCAGAGCGACCCGCCGACGGCCGCCTGGCCGAGCCAGGGATAGCGGCGGCGAAACGCGTCGCCGCTCATCACCTGCGATTGCACGCCGTATTCGCGCGCCATGGCGGACCAGGCGTGCAGTGCTTCGAGATCGCTGTCGCGGCGCGCGAGCCGCAAGTGCCCGGAAACCACGAACTCCCCGCCGATGCCGATCAGTTCGGGCAAGCGGCTCCACACGCGCCGCGCCCGCACGGCTAGCGGCAACTGCTCGGCGGAGCGGCCCTGGGTGCGCACGCCGCCGTAGTTCACGCCGCTCGCCTGCGCGCCGCAAAAGCGCCGCTCGAACAGGCCCACGCTCACGCCCTTGCGCGCCAGCGCGAGCGCCGCCGAGGCGCCCACGAGCCCGCCGCCCGCGATCACCACCTGGAAATGGCGCGTCTCACTCATCGTGGGCTTCCTCTTCGGCCACCTGGACGTCGTCGTCGAATAGCATCGGCGAAATCGGAATCGGCTTGATGGGCGCCTGGCTGCGCAGGCGCCCCACTTCGTGCAAGGGCTTGCCGGTTTCCGCGCTCAGCAGCGCCATCGCCGATTCGCCGCACATGCGCCCCTGGCAGCGCCCCATACCGATGCGGGTGAGCGCCTTCAGGCGATTGACTTCCGTGGCGAGGCCGCTGCGAATGCAACTGCGCAAGGTGCCCGCGCTGACCTCCTCGCAGCGGCACACGGTCAGCTCGTCGGGCCAGTGGGCGGCGCAATGGGCAGGCGGCGGTGCGAAGGCCTGCTCGATGCCGGCGCGAAACCGCGCGATGCACGCGAGGCGTTGGTCGATCGTCGCGGCATCGAGCGCGTGCTCCAGGTGAGCCGCATGATCATCATGCGAGGACGATGCCACGCCAAGGTCCTCCAGCACCGCGAGCGCGGCGCGGCGGCCCGCGAGTTCGGCGGCATCGGCGCCCGCGATGCCCGCGCCGTCGCCCGCGAGATAGACGCCTTCGACCGAGCTGCGGCCCGCCGCGTCGCGCTCGGGCAGCCAGCAGCGGTTGAGCGCGTCGAAGGCGAAGCGGCAGCCCGCGAGATCGGCCAGTTGCGTTTCGGGCCGCAAGCCGTAGCCGAGGCCCACGGCATCGCAGGCGAGCGCCTGCTCCGCGCCGTTGCCCGTGTGCCAGCGCACGCCCTGCACGGCCTGCGCGCCTTCGATGCCGGCAAGCGAAACGCCGTGCTCGATGCGCACGCCGTGGGTCCTGAGCCAGGCGAGGTAATAAACGCCCTTGGCGAATGTGCCCGGCTGGTTGAGCAGCTTCGGCGCGGCGGCGGCCTGGCGCGCAAACGGGCTCGTGTCCAGCACGGCCGCCACCTGCGCGCCCGCTTTCGCGTACTGGTAGGCGACGAGATAGAGCAGCGGCCCGGTGCCCGCGAGCACGGTGCGCCGGCCAATCGCGCAACCCTGCGCCTTCAGCGCGACCTGCGCGCCGCCGAGCGTATAAACGCCGGGCAGCGTCCAGCCCGGCAGCGGCACGATGCGATCGGTCGCGCCGCTCGCGATGATGAGATGCGACCACGGCACGCTCGCCTCGCGGCCCTCGCGCAAGATGTCGAGCCGCCCGGGCTCGCACGACCACGCAAGCGTGTCGGGCCGGTAATCGACCTGCGCGAGGATTCGCGCCATGGCTTCGTGAACCGCATCGGCCTTCTTTGCCTCGAAGCCGTAAAGCGCGGCCTTCGTGCGCGCGAAGCCCGCGCCCGCGGCGGGCTGGCGATAGATCTGGCCGCCCCAGCGCGCGTTTTCGTCGATCACGGTGGGGCGCAGCCCCGCGGCCACGAGTGTCTGCGTGGAGCGAATGCCGGCCGGCCCCGCGCCCACGATGACGATGCGAGGAGGTTGCGCGCTCATTGCGCCTCTCCTTCCATAAATTCGGCATCCTGACTGAATCGCGTGCGCACGCGCATGCCTTCGCGCAGCGGTGTCGAGCAGGCTCGCAGCCGGGTGCCGTCCTCGCTTTGAACCCAGCAGTCCTGGCAGGCGCCGATCATGCAGAAACCCGCGCGCGGCTCGCCGCTGAATTCGCTGTGGCGCACCTGCCGCTGCTGGGTGAGGATCGCGGTGAGAAGCGTGTCGCCCGCGAGCGCCTCCGCTTCGACGCCGTCGAGAACGAAGGAAACGCTCGCGCGCGCGGTTTCGGCAACGCGGACGAACTGGGCATGGGGAAACGGCGTGGCGGTGCTCATGGGAGATCGGCGGTCTGGCTGCGGGATTTTTGGCAAATGAGTCGGGGCAAATGTCGGGAAGGCGTCGGGCGGCGTTCAGTGCTGTCCGATCAGGATGCGGTTGAGCCCATAAACGCGATCGAGCAGCAGCATCGCGCCCGCGGTGATGAAAATGACGAGCGCCGAAACGGACGCCATCATCGGGTCGATCGACTCGGTCGCGTACATGTACATGCGCACCGGCAGCGTGACGGTTTGCGGCGACGTCACGAAGATCGACATCGTCAGCTCGTCGAAGCTGTTGATGAACGCCAGCAGCCACCCGCCCGTGATGCCCGGCACGATCATCGGCAGCGTGATGCGGCGGAAGGTGGTCCACGCGCTCGCGCCGAGCGACGAGGACGCATGCTCGATGCTGCGGTCGAGGCCGCTCACCGAAGCCAGCACGAGCCGCATCACGAACGGCGTGATGATGATCATGTGCGCGAGAATCAGCCAGGCGAACGAACCCGTTGCGCCAATCAGCGCGAAAAAGCGCAGCAACGCGATGCCGAGCACGAGCCCCGGAATCACGAGCGGCGAAAGCAGCAGCGCGTTCAGGAAGCCGCGCCCCGGAAAGCGCGCGCGGCCAATCGCGAGCGCCGCGGGCAGCGCAATCACGAGCGAGAGCGTGGCCGACGCGAAAGCAAGCTTCAGGCTATTGAAGAACGCGCTGATGAAGTCCGGATAATCGAGAATCGCCCGGAACCAGCGCAGCGAGAAGCCGTGCGTGGGCAGGGTCAAGGTTTCGTCGGGCGTGAACGCCACCAGCACGACGATGACGAGCGGTGCCAGCACGAACAGGATGACGAGACTATGGAACGTGAGTGAGAGCAGTCCGTTTTTGCGCATGATGAATGACCTGACGAATTCCGGGTTCCGTGCGATGCCTATGGCAGACGACGCGTTAGCCCATGCTGCGTGCGTAGCGGCGTTCGAGCACGCGGTAATAGGTGAGCATGATCACGAGATTGGCCACCAGCAGCAGCACGGCGATCGTGGCGCCGAGCGGCCAGTTCATCGAGCTCAGGAACTGGTCGTAGACGGCCGTGGCGGCCACTTTCAGGCGCCGCCCGCCGAGCAGTCCCGGAATCGCAAACGCGCTGGCCGAGAGGCCGAACACCATGAGGCTGCCCGAGAGGACCCCGGGCATCAGTTGCGGCAGCACGATGCGGCGCAGCGTGGTGAACGGCGAGGCCATCAGCGAGAGCGCGGCGTTTTCGGTTTGCGGGTCGAGCCGCTGCAGCGCGGTCCACACCGGAATCACCATGAACGGCAGCATCACGTGCACGAGCGCGATGACGATCGCGAAGGTCGTGTATTCGAGCTTGAACGGCCCCGCGC
This sequence comes from Paraburkholderia sp., assembly GCA_031286755.1. Taxonomy (GTDB): domain Bacteria; phylum Pseudomonadota; class Gammaproteobacteria; order Burkholderiales; family Burkholderiaceae; genus Paraburkholderia. The sequence goes on along the minus strand of JAITTX010000342.1, from coordinate 51,017 downwards.
CGAACAGGCCGAGAAACTGGTTCACGAGGCCGTTCATGTTGAGCAGCATGCTCCAGCCAAACGCGCGCACCACCACTGAAACCAGCAGCGGCGCGAGGATCACGAGCAGGAACAGCGAGCGCCACGGGTCGCGCATGCGCGAGAGGATATAGGCCTCGGGCGTGCCGATCGCCACGCACAGCAGCGTCGTGAGCGCGGCGATGCCGAAGGTGCGCAGGAAGATCGTGTGAAAGTACGACGAGCCGAGCACTTCTATGTAGTTGTGCAGATCGAAGGCGGCGATCGGGCCGCTCGACGGATCGAAGCGGTAGAAAGTCAGCGCGAAGATCATCGCAAGCGGCGCGAGCACCAGTGCGGCGAACAGCAGCAGCGCGGGGGCGCTCAGGAGCCACAGCGGGAGGTAAGCGCGCCAGCCGGGACGCACCGAGGCACGCGGCGCGCGCTGCGGAGTGGGCTGTGAAGCCGGAAGCGTGCTAGACACGGGCGGCCTCCTGCCGGATGAAGCGGATCGACTCGCTATGCCAGTCGATGCCCACCTGGTCGCCTTCGGCAAGCGGCTCCTTGCCTTCGTTCTGGCAGCACACGAGCATCTCGCCGGCGCGGCTTTCGAGCCGGTAGAGCCATTGGCTGCCGAGGAAGAAGCGGCTCGTCACGCGGCCCGCGAGACGCCCCGAGCCGCTCGCGCACAGCTTGAGCTTTTCGGGGCGGATGCACAGCGTGACGGCGTCGCCCACGCTCACCGCGCGGCCGCGCTCGGGCAATTGCGCCGTCGAGCCGGTTTCCGCGAGGTCGCCGCCGAGATCGACGCGGATCGTGTCGCCATCGCGCGCGACGATGCGGCCCGCGAGCATGTTGGCCTTGCCGATGAACTGCGAAACGAAGTTGTTCTCGGGGCGCTCGTAGGCGCGATACGGCGTGTCGACCTGCGTGATGCGGCCGTTCTCCATCACGACCACGCGGTCGCTGATCGACAGGGCTTCGGATTGATCGTGCGTGACCATCAGCGTGGTCGTGCCGATCTTGCGCTGAATCGCGCGCAACTCGAACTGCATGTCCTCGCGCAGCTTGGCGTCGAGATTCGACATCGGCTCGTCGAGCAGCAGCACGGGCGGCGCGATCACGATGGCGCGCGCGATGGCCACGCGCTGGCGCTGGCCGCCCGAAAGCTCGCGCGGAAAGCGGTGCGCGTAGGCGTCGAGGCGCACGAGCGCGAGCGCCTCGCGAACGCGCTCCTTGCGCTCCGCCTTGCCAATGCCGCGCATCTCCAGACCGAAGCTCACATTCTGCTCGACGCTCATGTGCGGAAAGAGCGCATAGCTCTGGAACACGATGCCGAGGCCGCGCTTGTTCGGCGGCATGTGGGTGATATCGCGGCCGTCGAGCGTGATGTGGCCGCGCGTGGCCTCCACGAAGCCGGCGATCATTTGCAGCGTGGTGGTCTTGCCGCAGCCCGAGGGGCCGAGCAGCGAGACGAACTCGCCCTTCTCCACCGACAGGTTGATGCCGGTGACCGCCTGCAAGTCGCCGAACGATTTCGAAACGTCGGTCAAGGTGAGAAACGACATGATCTGGCCTTCCAGTGCATTGAGTGCCCGGGGTGCGGCAGCACACCCTGAAGCGTTTGCATTGCGTTGCATGGAGGCGACTCTAGTCAGCCAGATATTTGATCGTCAACTTCATATTCCATTCAATGGTATAAATATGTCATCTATTCCGTTTAATGGAATTTCAAAGCGGCTTCCAGAAAAATTATTCCGCCAGATAATCCTCGGGAAATCCCTTATTTTCCCTACGAAATAAAGCAATTCCAGCTGGCACTATCGATTCGTACGCCACATCGGTTCACATGAATCGTCAGCAAATATTCCGCTGAATGAAATAAATAGAGGGAGACGCGAACATCATGGAAGAAAAAAACGGAACGCAAAGCGACGACTCACGCGGCGCGGGCGTATTGCAGCGTGCCTTCACACTGATCCGGGCGCTGGGCGAGAGCCAGGCGGAAGGCATTCGCGTGACGGCGCTGGCCAAGACCGTGGGCCTCACCCAGGCCACGGTGCATCGCCTGCTGCAAGCGCTGATTGCCGAAGGCGTCGTCGAGCAGGACGAAGGCACGAAACGCTACCGCCTGAGCGTGGAGTTCTTCGCCATGGCGGCGCAGGCCGGCAACCCGAGCGGCATGCGTGCGCTATGCCGTCCCGCGTTGCTGCGCCTGTGCGCGAGCCTGGGCGACACGATCTTCCTGCTCGTGAAGAGCAGTTTCGACGCCGTCTGCCTCGACATGTGCGAAGGGCCATTCCCGATCCGCTCGTTCACGGGCGACATTGGCGGGCGCGTGGCGCTGGGGGTGGGCCAGGGGAGCCTCGCGATTCTGGCGTTCCAGCCCGAGGCCGAGCGCGAGGAGATCATCCGTTTCAACGTGCCGCGCCTGCGCAGCTATGGCGTGCTCGACGAGGTGTACCTGCGCACGGAAATCGAGCGGGTGCGCAAGCTCGGTTACGCGGGGCGCAATACCGGCGTGCTGGAGGGCATGGCGGGCGTGGCCGTGCCGATCTTCGACCGCAACGGTTGCGCGGTGGGCGCGCTCAGTGTCGGCACGCTGGCGGCGCGCTTGACGGACGAACGCTTGCCCACGGTGGTCGAATTGCTCAAGCGGCAGGCGGAGATCATCGGGCCGCAGACCAACCCGTTCGACGTGGCGATGCGCCGCCCTATGCACGGGCTCACGCGCGCGCGAACGACCGAGCCACTGGCGTAGCACCACAGTGGGTTAACCCGGATGGTCCTGTTACGCCTACAAACTTAGCATACTAATATATTAGTTGGGCCAGACACCCCAGAACAAGGCCCCCCCTTCCGACAACCGAGATCGCGCCCATGCCCCCCCTCGACACCGAACACTCTCCCGCCGGCACCACGCGGCACGCCCGCGTGATCCGTCTGAATCCCGCCGACGACGTCGTGATCTCCCTCGATCAACTCGTCTCGGGCACCACGCTCGACGAAGAAGGCATCATCGTTTCCGGCCTGATCCCGCCCGGCCACAAGATCGCGACGCGCGACATCGCGACGGGCGAGCCGGTCCATCGCTATGGCCAGATCATCGGCTTTGCGAGCCAGCCGATCCGCGCGGGTCAGCATGTGCATACGCACAATCTCGCGATGGGCGAGTTCGCGCGCGACTACGCCTATTGCCAGGGCGCACGCGACACCGAGTCCGTGCCGGCCGCCGCCCAGGCGACCTTCGAAGGCATCGTGCGCGAGGACGGCCGCGTCGCGACCCGCAACTACATCGGCATTCTCACCTCGGTGAACTGCTCGGCAACGGTGGCGCGCGCGATTGCCGACTACTTCCGCCGCGACATCCGCCCCGAGGCCCTCGCCGCCTACCCGAACGTGGATGGCGTCGTGGCCCTGACCCACGGCTCAGGCTGCGCCATCGATTCGGAGGGCGAAGCATTGCAGATTCTGCAACGCACGCTCGGCGGCTATGCATGCCATCCGAACTTCGCCGCCGTGCTCGTGATCGGGCTCGGCTGCGAGACGAACCAGATCCCGCGCCTGCTCGCCACGCAGGGCCTGACCGAACACGCGCGCCTGCGCACCTTCACGATTCAGGACACGGGCGGCACGACGAAGACCATCGCCAAGGGGATCGAGCTGATCGAGTCGATGTTGCCCGCCGCGAACGACGTGCGCCGCCAGACGGTGCCCGCGAGCCATCTCACCGTTGGCCTGCAATGCGGCGGCTCGGACGGCTATTCCGGCATCACCGCGAATCCGGTGCTGGGTGCCGCGGTCGATCTGCTAGTGCGCCACGGCGGCACGGCAATCCTCTCCGAGACGCCCGAGATCTATGGCGCCGAACACCTGCTGACGCGCCGCGCGGTCTCGCGCGAAGTGGGCGAGAAACTGGTCGCGCGCATCCGCTGGTGGGAAGACTATTGCGAGCGCCATCACGCGGCGATCAACAACAATCCCTCGGCGGGCAACAAGGCCGGCGGCCTCACGACGGTGCTCGAAAAGTCGCTTGGCGGCATCGCGAAAGCGGGCCACACGAATCTCGTGGAGGTGTATGAATATGCACAGCCGGTCGCGCAAAAAGGGCTCGTCTTCATGGACACGCCCGGCTACGACCCAGTCTCCGCGACAGGCCAGGTCGCGGGCGGCGCGAACCTGATCTGCTTCACGACCGGGCGCGGCTCCGCCTATGGCTGCGCGCCCTCGCCTTCGATCAAGCTCGCCACCAACACCGCGCTCTGGGAGCGCCAGTCCGACGACATGGACCTGAACTGCGGCAGCGTGCTCGACGGCGAAGCGAGCATCGAGGAACTCGGCCAGGCGATGTTCCAGATGATGCTGGACACCGCCTCGGGCAAGCGCTCGCGCAGCGAGCTGCATGGCTACGGCCAGAGCGAATTCGTGCCCTGGCAGATCGGCGCGATTACGTAAGGATTGCATAACGATGATGCAGAGGCCCATGCGCCGGCACCACCCACTCCTGACCAGGACATCCGCCATGACTTGTTTCAACGCTTGTTCCAGCGAAACCGCTGCAACCCGGCCGCTGCATGCCACGCGCGAGACCGCCCGCGAGGTCGCCCAATGAGCGCGCCGCGTTATTCCGCCGACGCGCTCGGCGCCTACGCAAGACAATTGCTCGATGCGGCGGGTGTGAGCGCCGATCATGCCGAGGCCGTCGCGCAAACGCTCGTCGAAGGCGATCTGCTCGGCCACGACACGCACGGTCTCGCGCAGCTCGCGGGCTATCTGGGCGAACTGGAAGCCGGCCGCATGACGAAGACCGGCGAGCCGCTGGTCCTCTCCGAGCGCCCCGCCGCGCTGCTCTGGGACGGCCGCCGCCTGCCCGGCCCTTCGCTGGTCCTGCGCGGCATCGACGCGCTGATTCCCCGCGCACGCGATTACGGCACGGCCACGCTCGTGATCCGCCACAGCCATCACATCGCCTGTCTCGCGGCCTATCTGCTGCGCGCGACCGAAGCGGGCTTCGTGCTGCTGCTGTCGTGCTCGGACCCGAGCGGCCAGAGCGTCGCGCCGTTCGGCGGCACGCGCGCGGTGTTCACGCCGAACCCGATCGCGATTGGCGTGCCCACCTCGAACACGCCGTTCCTGATCGACATCTCCGCGTCGGTCACGACCAACGCGATGACCGGGCGGCTGCACAAGGCCGGCGAGCAGTTTCCCCAGCCGTGGATGCTCGACGCGCAAGGCCACGCGACGCGCGAGCCCGGCGTGCTGTTCGCCGACCCGGCCGGCACGATCCTGCCGCTCGGCGGCATGGAGGCCGGCCACAAGGGCTTCGGCCTCGCGGTGCTGATCGAGGCGCTGACGAGCGGTCTCGCGGGCCATGGCCGCGCCGATCCACCGGCAGGCTGGGGCGCGACCGTGTTCATGACGCTCTACGATCCGGAGGCATTCGGCGGCATGCCGGCGTTCAACCGGCAGATGGACTGGCTCGCCGACGCGTGCCGCAGCAACCCGCCGCGCCCCGACGTCGAGCGCGTGCGCATGCCCGGCGACGGCGGCATGGCCCGCCGCGCCGACCAGCTTGCGCACGGCGTGCGGCTGCACCCTGGCATCCGCCCGGCGCTCGAAGTCTGGAGCGGCCGTTTCGGCGTGCCGTTCCCGGCCGCGCTCGATGCAGGCGAGGCGCGCGGCTGAGCGCCAGGCACGCCGTGAAGGCTCACGTTCAGGCGCGGGCAACGAGAACCATAGGCGCGCCGGCCACACCCGACCCGGCGCCCGCGACGGCAAGTCTCATGAAAACGACCCTGAATGTGCTGCTGTCACGCCTGCGGATGCGGCAACTGCAATTGCTGATCGCGCTCGACGATCATCGTTCGCTGCACAAGGCCGCCAGCGCACTCGCCATGACCCAGTCGGCGGCGAGCAAGGCGCTGCGCGAGCTGGAGTCGATGCTCGACGCGCCGCTCTTCGAGCGCTCGAAGAGCGGCATGATTCCCAACCAGTTCGGCCATTGCGTGATCCGCTACGCGCGCGTGGTCACGACCGATCTGGGCGCGCTGTGCGACGACGTTGCGCAGATCCGCTCGGGCCGTGGCGGACGCCTCGCCATCGGGGCCATCATGGGCGCGATCTCCGATATCGTGGTGCCGGCCGTCAAGGCCTTGCAGGCGAGCCAGCCCAACCTCTCGATCGAGATCACCGAGGACACCAGCACTCGCATGCTCGCGCAACTCGACGAGGGCCAGCTCGATCTCGTGATCGGCCGCTCGGCGGTCAGCCACGATCCGTCGAAGTACCGCTACCGGTCGATTGGCGAGGAACCGTTGTCGGTCGTCGTTGGCAGCGCGCACCCGGCGCCGCAGAAGAACAACATCGCGCTGCGCGATCTGGCCGCGTATCGCTGGGTCACGTATCCCGCGCATATGCCGCTGCGTGCCCTGCTCGAACGCGAAATGGAGCTCGCGGGCCTCGACATGCCGGTGAACACCATCTCCACGGCGTCCACCTTCGTGACGGTCGCGCTGCTGCACCGGAGCACCGATCTTGTTTCCCTGCTCCCCACCGATATCGCCCGCCTGTTCGCGCGCCACGACATGCTGCGGATCCTGCCCGTGAAGCTGAAGTCGCATTCGCAGACATTCGGCATCGTCACGCGCCGGGGCAGCGTGCAGTCGCCCGCGGCGGCGCAGTTCATCCGCCTGCTGGAAGCGCAGATGAGCCCGGCGTGAAGGTGAAATGCGAGGGGCGTGCGTGCGGCACACTGGCGACACGCAGGCCCGTCCCGCTTCGCATCAAGCCCGCGACGGCTCTACGCCGTTGAGCGCGTCGATCACATCGAACAGGCGCGGCACATACGCCTCGCCGTGCCCGAGGTTGCAGGCCAGCACATAGATCTGCCGCACCGCCTCGGCCACGATGGCCGTCGACGAAGCCTCGGTGGCGAGCGCCGCGTACGAGCGCATGTCCTTCGCCGCGTTGCGCATCGCGAACTGCTGGCCGCTGTCGTCGCCTTCCAGCACGAACGGGACGATGCGATCGAACGTCTTGCTATGCGCGCCGCTCAGCCGGCACACGCCAGCGAATTCGGCCAGATCGAGCCCCGCCTTGCGCGCGGTCCCGAAGGCCTCCGCGAGCACCACGGCATTGGCCTGGGCGATGAAGTTGTGGATCAGCTTCGCGCGATACCCCGAACCATGTGCGCCGAGGTGATGCACGGTCTCGCCATAAGCCGCGAACAGCGGCCGCAGCGCGTCCACCACCGGCGCTTCGCCGCCCGCGAGCACGTTCAGCTTGCCCTGCGCGGCCTCCTTCGGCGTGCGGTTCACGGGCGCGTCCACGAACGCCGCGCCTTTCGCTTGCAGCGCGTGCGCCGCCTCGGCGGCCAGCCCCGGATCGGACGTGCTGCTGTCGACCACGATCAGCCCGGGATGCGCGCCGGCCAGCACGCCGTCCTCCCGAAACAGCACGTCTCGCACCTGCGGCGTGCCGGTCACGCAAATCAGCACCACGTCGGCCTCGCGCGCGAGATCCGCGGCCGTTGCCGCCTCGCTCGCGCCCGCGTCCGCGAGCTTCGTCAACGCGTCGCGACGCCGGTGCGCCAGCACCGTCAACTCGAAGCCATGGCGCAGGATGTTGTGGGCAATCGCGCTGCCCATCAGCCCGAGGCCGATCATCCCGACGCGTTTCACCGGTTGTAAAGCGTTGCTATCGCGGCTCATATCGCGGCTCATATCGCGGCTCATGAGTTTCGTCTCCTGATTCAAACGGGCAGCTTCTTCTGGTAATTGAGCGACAGCGCGCACAGAATCTGCACACCGGCCACCGCGACGAAGAACATCAGCGCGAGGAAGTACGAGCCGGTGGTCTGCACGATGAAGCCGATGAAGATCGGCACGAAAATGCCCGCGATGTTGCCGACGAAGTTCATGATCCCCGTGAGCGCGCCGGCGCGGGCGCGCGTGGCGAGCATCGAAGGCGTGGCCCAGTTGCAGCCGCCGCACCAGCGCAGGAAAAAGAGCGCCGCGCAAAGCAGCGAGACCACGGCGAACGGCGACTTCACATAGGCGACCGCCCACATCGAGAGCGCGACACAGGACGCGCCAATCACCATCATCGTGCGGTAGACGCGGTTCGCGCCGGCGCCGGACATTCTCCAGCGGTCCGCGATCTGGCCGGCCAGCACTTCGCCCACGAAGCCAAAGAAGAAAATGATGAACGTCGCGCCGCCGAGCGCCTTGATGTCGAAGCCGTGGACCTTGTACAGATAGGTCGGCAGCCACGTCATCAGACCGAAGAAAATCAGGTTCGTGCAGGTATGGCTCAGGCACATCGCCCACACCGAGCGATAGCCGAAAAAGCGCAGGAACGAGACACCCGAGGCCACCTTCGGCTCGGCCGCGTCCTCGCGCGCGAGCGCTTCCTCGATATGCGCGATTTCGGCCTCGCCGATGCGCGGATGCTCGCGCGGCGCATTGCGGATGTACCACCATGCCCACAGGCCGCAGAGCATCGTGCCGACACCCGCGACGAGGAAGGCGTCGCGCCACGAACCCAGCAGCGTGATGAGCCCGGCCACGATGATCGCGCCGAGGCCCGAGCCCAGCGCGCTGCCGCTGTCGAGCAGCGAAGCGCCGCGCGTGCGCTCGTTCGCCGTGAGCCACAGCGCGTTGAGCTTGCCGCCCGCCGGATAGATCGGCCCTTCCGCGATGCCGAGGCCGAGGCGCGTGAGCAGCAGCGAGAACCAGCCCGTGCAGAACGCGGCGAGGCCCTGGAAGAAGCCCCAGCCGAGCGTGGCCACGGCGATGATGATGCGCGGCTTGAAGCGGTCGGCGAGCATGCCGGACGGCATCTGCATGAACAGATAGGTCCAGAAGAACGAACTGAGAATCAGGCCTTGACGCTCCGGCGTGAGCTCGAACTCCTTCGAGATCATCGGCATCGCGACCGATAGCGCCGCGCGATCGATGTAGTTGATCGACACCAGCGTCAACAGCAGAAAGAAGATTTTCCAGCGGACACTCGTCATCCGCAGGGATTGCGTCCGGGTCTGGGCGGAGGTGGAATTCATCGGGGTGGACTCCTTGTGACGGTCTGCGCGGGATCAGCGGCCCCAGCTCAGCACGAGCGGTTCGAGGCGTCGCGCGACCTTGAGCAGGCCCTCGCGGGTGGCCGGATGCATGGGCGCCAGCGGATGGCGCACTGCGTCGGAGGCGATCACGCCGCCTTCTTTCATCAGCACCTTGCAGGCGCCGAGGCCGGCCTGGCGGTTCTCGAAGTTGATGAGCGGCAGCCACTGCTGGTAGAGCGCGGCGGCCTGCTCCACATGGCCGGCCGCATAAGCGTCGACGATCTTGCGAATGCCGTCCGGGTAGCCACCGCCCGTCATCGAACCCGTTGCGCCCGCATCTAGATCGGCGAGCAGCGTGATGGCCTCCTCGCCGTCCCACGGGCCGACGATCGCGTCGCCGCCCAGCTCGATCAGCTCGCGCAGCTTGGCGGCCGCCTGCGGGCATTCGATCTTGAAGTACGAGACGTTTTGCACTTCCTTCGCGAGGCGGGCGAGGAACGGCGCGCTGAGCGGCGTGCCGGAGACGGGCGCGTCCTGAATCATGATCGGAATCTCGATCGCATCGGACACGCGCCGGTAGAACTCGTGAATGCCGCGCTCGGCCACGCGGATCGTGGCGCCGTGATAGGGCGGCATGATCATCACCATCGCCGCGCCCGCGTCCTGCGCGGCACGGCTGCGCGCGGCGCAGACGTCGGAACTGAAATGCGTGGTGGTGACGATCACTGGCACGCGGCCGGCCACGTGTTCGAGCACGACATTCTGCACCGTCGTGCGCTCGTCGTCGGAAAGCGAGAATTGCTCGGAAAAATTGGCGAGTATGGAAATACCCTGGGATCCGGCGTCGATCATGAAGTCGATCGCGCGCCGCTGGCCGTCGAGATCGAGGCGGCCCTGGTCGTCGAAGATGGTGGGGGCGACCGGGAACACGCCGCGCAAGGCTGCCTGTGTCATCGTGGATGTCTCCTGCTTTCTCCTGTTTATATGCGCTCGACTATATCGACGCCGATGACGCGCCGTATAGCGAATTCTTTCCATCTGATGTTCGCTTTTGCGACTCACCCCGGGCATGCCCTAACGCTCGTCCGGCCCCCGCAATAGCGAATGTTTGGCAGGGAGCGCGTGCGCATCGACCGCTCCCCGTCCGCCGCAAAACCGCGCACTCAAGCTGCGCAAGCAATCCATGTGAGCTGTTTATAGATCTCCCGCGCCGCCTCGAGCTGATCGAGCGCGATCGATTCGTCGATCGTATGCGCGTCCTCCTCGCGGCCCGGCCCCAGCCCGATGGTCGGAATGCGCCGCCGCCCCGCGGACTCGGAGCCGTTCGTGCAGAACGGCCAGCTTCCCGCGCGCGGCGACACGCCCGCGCGCGTCAGCGCCTCGAAGGCCTGCTTGACGAGCGGGGCCTCCACGGGCTGGCTCCATGCCGGCAACCAGCGCGTCGGGCGGGCCTCGATTCCCGTGAAGGTCTGCACGGCGTCGTCGGTGATCGTTAGCGTGTAGTCGTCGATGCCGTGCTTCGCGAGATGCCCGCGTATCTCACTCAGCACGTCCTCCGCGGTCTCGCCGCTCAACGTGCGGCGGTCAAAGCGAATCGTCGTGGCCGAGGGAATCATCGAGATCGATGGATACGGCGACGAAACGATATCGGTCGGCACGAGCAGCGCGGGCCCGAGCGCCGGGTCGGTCGGCAGCGTCAGACTCTCGAGCGCGAGCAGCGCGCGCGCCGCCGCGTGCAATGGATTCACGCCCAGATGCGGCGAAGCGGCATGCGCCGGCTTGCCGTGCAGCGTCAGCGACAGTTCGAGCCGGCCCTTCTGCCCAGTTCGCACTTCGAGCTTCGACGGTTCGCAGATCACCACGGCCGCGGGCTGGCACAGATCGAGCACCGAGCCGAGCGCGTGGCCCTCGATCACCTCCTCCAGCACGCTTGCAGAGACGCCCACGCGCCGCACGAGCTTGCCCTCGCGCGCCGCCGCGGCCACGCCGCAGATCGCGGCGGCCACCCCGCCTTTCATGTCGGTGCTGCCGCGTCCATAAAGGCGCCCTTCATGAATCGTCGCGCCGAACGGATCGAAGCGCCACTCGCCCACCACGGGCACGACGTCGAGATGACCATCGAACAGCAGCGCCACTTCGGCATCCTCCGGCCCCGCCAGCCCGAGGACCGAGCCGTTGCGGTCGGTGCGCACGTCGGTGAAGCCGAGGGCGCGCATACGCCCGGCCACCAGTTCCGCCACACCCGCCTCGTTGCCCGAAAGGCTCGGCACGCGAACCATTTCCTGCGTCAACGTGATTACGTCGCTCAACATGAAGTCACTCCGTCAAAAGGTTTCAGCGGTCGACGAGTTTGCTCGGCGTGAGGTAGACGAGAATCGCGCCCAGCACCGTGAAGCTCGCGAGAAAATACATGCCCGAATTCGTGCTGCCGGTCAGGTCCTTGCACCAGCCGATCACATAGGGGCTCGCGAAGGCGGCAAGCCCCGCGAAGGCGTTGATGCCCGCGATGCCGGCAGCCGCGCTCTTGCCATCGAGGAAGGCCGTGGGCAGGCTCCAGAACAGCGGCGAGCACACCATGCAGCCCGCGGACGCCACCGAGAGCATCGCCACGGCAAGCACCGGGTTGTGACTGAAGAGCGTGCTGAGCATGAGGCCGCTGCCGCCCACGAGAAACGGCACGATCATGTGCCAGCGGCGCTCGCGGGTGGCGTCCGAATGGCGGCAGACGAGCACCATCGAAACCACGGCGAAGAGGTTCGGTATCGCCGTGAGCAGGCCCACCGTGAAGAGCGAGGCAACGCCCGTCGCCTTGATGATGGACGGCACCCAGAATGCGAGGCCGGACAGACTCGACACCGTGCAATAGCAGATCAGCGCCATGTGCAGCACGCGGCGGTCGCGCAGCAGTTGCCAGAGCGAGACGTGCTCGGTGCGCGTGCTGCGTTCGCCGCGCAGATTCTCTTCGAGGCGGGCTTTTTCTGCCGCGCTCAGCCAGTTGGCGTCACCGATGCGGTTGTCGAGATAGCCGAGCACCGCCACGCCGAGCACGAGCGACGGCACCGCCTCGATGAGAAACATCCACTGCCAGCCGGCGATGCCGTGGTGGCTATGCAGCGCGCTCATGATGCCGCCCGACAGCGGCCCGCCGATGATGCCCGCGAGCGGCACCGCCGCCATGAAGGTCGCCACCACCTGGGCGCGCCGGTTCGAGGGGAACCAGTAGGTCAGGTAGAGAATGATGGCGGGATAGAAGCCCGCTTCGGCCGCGCCCAGCAAAAAGCGCAGCAGGTAGAACTGCCACGGCGTGCGCGTGAACATCATCAGCGCGGAGACGCAGCCCCACAGGATCATGATGCGCGCGAGCGTCTTGCGCGCGCCGATGCGGTGCATGAGAACATTGCTCGGCACCTCGAACAAGAAATAGCCAATGAAGAAGATCCCCGCGCCGAGCCCGTACACCGTCTCGCTGAAGTTCAGGTCGGCGAGCATCTGCAGCTTCGCAAAGCCCACGTTGACGCGGTCGAGAAAGGCCGCCACATAACACACCATCAGAAACGGCAGCAGACGCCTCGCAACCTTGCGATAGAGCGCATGATCGTTCACGGCGAGCGTAGCGGGCGTGGCGGACATCGCGTCCGCGGACGAAATCTGCAGGGAATCACTCATGTTGGTTCTCCTTCGGCATTTTTCAGGTAAAGCGCCCCCCTGCGGGCGCCCGTGGGCGCTCGCATCCATCACGGCGGGGAGGGGGGCGCGCCGCTTAAGCGGCGAGCGATGCGGGCCTCACGGCGCCGCGGCGTTCGGTGATCAGCCCATAGGCTTCCGGACGGCGGTGCCGCTCGAAATTGAAGGTGGTGTTCTTGTACGAGTCGCACAGGCTCAGGTCGCAGCGCGCGATGGCGAGTTCGTCGCCCTTGGTCGAGCAGGCCGCGACAATCTCGCCCGAAGGCGCGATGATGCAGGTGCCGCCGATCATTTCGCAGCCCGCCTCGTTGCCGGCCTTCGCGACGCCCACCACCCACGTTCCGTTCTGATACGCGCCCGCCTGCATCACGAGATGGTTATGGAACATCGACAGGTCGTCGTGCTCGGGCGCGGGAGGGTTGTGCACCGGCGTGTTGTAGCCGAGCAGAATCATCTCCGCGCCTTGCAGCCCCATCACGCGGTAGGTTTCCGGCCAGCGCCGGTCGTTGCACAGCGCCATGCCGAGCACGCCCCCGAAAGCGCGCCACACGTCGAAACGCTCGCCGGGCTCGAAGTAGTACTTCTCCAGATGCTGGAACGCGCGCCACGGCTCGTGCGCGGCGTGGCCCGGCAAGTGCACCTTGCGATACTTGCCGACGATCTCGCCGCTCTGCCCAACCAGAATCGCCGTGTTGTAGCGATGCACCCGCCCCGCTTCGACGCTGAGTTCCGCATAGCCCAGATAGAAGCCGATGCCGAGTTGCCTCGCGGTGTCGAAGAGGATCTGCGTTTCCGGGCCCGGCATCTGGCGCTCGTAGAACGCGTCCATTTCCGTGATGTCCTCGGCGTACCAGCGCGGGAAGAAGGTCGTGAGCGCAAGCTCGGGAAACACCACGAGGTGACAGCCCATCGCATGCGCCTCGCGCAGGTGCGCGAGCAGGCGCTGGACGACCTCCCGGCGTGAATGCGAGCGCTCGATGGGGCCGAGCTGGGCGGCAGCGACGTTGATGATGCGTGACATGGAAAAATCCTCCTGATAGTCGCTATGGCGTACTAATCGAATTTCACGTAAAAGCTAAAAAAATACCTGGTTTTTAGCCGGCTAATTCCATAAGCAGGTCGAGCAGCACGCCCGCGCCCGCTTCGATATCGTGGCCGTGCGTATACTCGGCCACGTTGTGCGACAGCCCCGCCACGCTGGGCACGAAGATCATGCCTGCTGGACACATGCGCGCGAGCATCTGCGCATCGTGGCCCGCGCCGCTCGGCATGCGGCGCACGCTATGGCCGCGCTGCCGCGCGATGGCTTCCACGCGCGAGACGATGCGCTCGTCGAAGGCAACCGGCGCGAAGTCCGCGAGCGAGCGGTGCGTGATGCGCACGCCCTCCGCCTGGGCCGCAGCCTGCGCAAAGGCGAACACGCGCTGCACGGCTTCCGCCAGCACGCCGGCGTCGGTATTGCGCAGATCGAGCGTAAATTCGGCGCGGTTCGGAATGACGTTGACGAGATCGGGCGTGAGCTTCATATGGCCCACGGTCGCGAGCTGGCCGCCACTCAATTCGCGCGCCACTTCGCGGGCATGGCAGGCAATCTGCATGGCCACGATGCCTGCGTCGTGACGCAACGCCATCGGCGTCGTGCCCGCGTGGTTCGACGTGCCCTCCACCACGAACTCGGTCCAGTGGATGCCCTGCACGCCCGTCACCGCGCCAATCGTGACGCCCTCGTGCTCGAGCAGCGGCCCCTGCTCCACATGCAGCTCGACGAACGCGTGCACCTCGCGCGCGCCCACAGGCGCGTCCCCCGCATAGCCGATGCGCGCGAGATTCTCGCCCACCGTCGTCCCGTCGATCCCCTTGGTGCGCAGCGCCTCGTCCAGCGGCAAGCCGCCCTGACACACGAGGCTGCCCATCATGTCCGGCGCAAAGCGCGCACCTTCTTCGTTCGTGAAGAACGCCATCGCGACGGGCCGGCGCGTGACGATGCCGGCGTCGTTGAGCGCGGCGATGACTTCGAGGCCCGCCAGCACGCCCAGATTGCCGTCGTAGCGGCCGCCCGTGCGCACCGTGTCGATATGCGAGCCGGTCATTACCGGCGCGAGCGCCTCGCGGCCCGCGCGCACGCCGACCACATTGCCGATCGCGTCAATCGTCACGTCGAGGCCGAGTTCGCGCATCCAGCCGGCCACGAGATCGCGCCCCGCGCGATCCTCGTCGCTCAGTGCGAGACGGCAGACGCCGCCGCCTTCGATCGCCCCGACCTGCGCCAGCGCCTCGATGCGCGCGAGCAGCCGCGCGAGATCGATGCGCGGCGCGGCCTCCTGCGCGGCGGCGCATGCCTTGTCGGGCGCGGCGCTCATGCGGCCATCCTCACCGCCTCGGCGGTGCGCCCGACGATGCGCTGATACAGCTCCGCGTCCGTCGCGCCCTCGCTGCCGAACACCAGCACGCGGCTGGCCGCATCGAGGCCGAGCTGCGCGCGCACGGTTGCGTCGGCGAGCGCGCCGAGACAGCCCGTGAGACCCGCCACCGCCGACTCCCCGGCCACCACAGGCGCGTCGCCGTAGCGCCCCGAGGCCAGCAGGCGAACCGTATCGAGCGCGGCCTCGTCGTCGATCGTCAGGAATCCGAAGGCTCCCGGCTTGAGAATCGACCACGCGAGCAGCGAGACCTCGCCGCACGCCAGACCGGCCATGACCGTGTCGAGATCGCCGTGCACGGCGACGGGCTGCCCTGCGCGCGCGCTCTCGTAAAGACAGGCGGCCTTGTCGGGCTCGACCACGACGATGCGCGGGCGCCGCTCGCCGAGCCGCTCCCAGAAGTGGGCGCACACGGCGGCGGCCAGACCGCCCACGCCACCCTGCAGAAACACATGGGTGGGCAGCGCGGCGTCCGGCAACTGCGCCAGCGCCTCGTCGGCCATCACCGCATAACCCTGCATCACGTCGCGCGGCACGTCCATGTAGCCCTCGTACGAGGTATCGGAAACCACGAAGCGCCCGAGGCGAGCCGCGTCGGCGGCCGCTTCGCGCACCGAGTCGTCGTAGTTGCCGGCCGTGCGCACGACCTGTGCGCCGTAGTGCTCGATCGCGGCCTTGCGGCCCTCGCTCACGGTGGCATGCACGTAGATCACGCAGGCGCAGCCGAAGCGTTGCGCGCCCCACGCCACCGAACGCCCGTGATTGCCGTCCGTCGCGCAAGTCACCGTGATCTCGCGCGTGATGTCCTCATAGCGGCCCGCAAGCAGATCGTCGATGCCGACCTGCGCCGCGCCGGTGCGCGCCATGATTTCGCGCGTGAGCAGCCGGCTCACCGCATAGGCGCCGCCAAGCGCCTTGAAGCTGCCGAGGCCGAAGCGGCCGCCTTCGTCCTTGTAGAGAATCTGCGCGATGCCCGCCGCGCGGGCGAGGCCATCCAGTGTGCGCAGCGGGGTGGGCGCGTAGCCGGGCCAGCGCGTGATTTGCGCCTGCGCCTCGGTCCATGCCTGGCCGCCCAGAATGGCGCGCTGCGGCTCGCCATACGGCGCGCGCGGCTCGACGGCGGGATTGAGCGCCGCCTGCAGACGGACGTGGGGAAGCGGATGAGTCAAGGGAATCTCCTTTCGATGGAATCAGCGATGCAGATCGCCGTAGTGTTCATGCAGCGTCTCGATGCTTTCGAGCCGCTCGCGCGCCGCGTCGCCGAGTGTTCTCGCGAAGGTGCCGCACAGGTGGTTCACGACGCTGATGGCCGCGACATACGAATCGAACAGCGCCGAGCCGCGGTTCACGCAGCGCAGCACGACATCCGAGCGCGCGGGCAACTCCGTCGCGGTCGGGTCGGTCAGGATCACGACCTTGGCATTCACGCGGTTGGCGTGCTCGACCATCGGGCGCAGCAGCGACACGCGACGGCGAAAGTCCATCACGAGCAGCAGATCGCGCGCGCCGAGATCGGCGAGATCCTCCGCGAGATTGAGACCCGCGCCGGGCACGAGCGCCACATCGCCACGCAACTGCGTGAGCAGCGCCCATGCGTACTGTGCCACCACGCGGCCATTGCGAAAGCCCGCGATATAGACTTTGCGCGCGCTTTTCAGGAGCGCGCTCACCTGGCGCACGTCGTCGGGGTCGAGGCGCTCGAAGGTCTTCGAGAGATTCTGCAGGTCGTTGGCCAGATGCCGCGCAGCCGGGTTGGCTGCCGAATCGTCGATATGCGCCAGTTCGCGCAAGGGGGAGCCGAGGTCGGCCTCGTCGCGCGCCAGCGCGCGCACTTCGTTGAAATTCTCGTAACCGAGGCGGCGGAAGAAGCGGCCGGCGCTCGCCTTCGAGACGCCCGCGCGCTGGGCGAGCTCCGCGCCGGTATAAGCGGCGAGGTTGCCGATGCATTCGAGCGTGACCTGCGCGAGGCGGCGCTCGCTTTCGGTGAACTGGTCCTGAAGCTCGAGAATCCTGTCGTGCAACTTCGAAGTCATGGCATCGTCTTTATGAAACTTTGGTTTCATAAAAGTACGTATACGAAACTCCGGTGTCAACAAGAAAATTTAAAACCCCATCCTCCTGCCGAAAGCGGCGGAAGCGAGGTCCGGGTGAATCGATTCGTCGGAACAATTCCGCGCCGCTGCCTATGGCGTATCCAGGCATGCGGTTCGGCCCGGCCGCCGCGCGTTCTGTCGAACTCGTGCGGCAAAGGGGATGGGGAGAGTGAGGCGGATTTCGGCCGTGCCGCGGGGGGCAGTCGCCAGCCCCGGGCAACGGCAATCGTCAAGAACCCGTTGCTCGCGGCGCTGGCGCAGTAGTGCCGGGGGCGTCGCTCGATGATGCAGCAGCCCCCTTCATTTTTTAAAGAATGCGCTCCAGTGCCCTGGCGAACCGGTCGACCGCACCGTCGATGTCATGCAGTTTTTCCAGCCCGAATAATCCAAGCCGGAAGGTCTTGAAGTCCGCAGGCTCATCGCATTGCAAGGGAACGCCGGCCGCGATCTGCAAGCCGGCGTCGGCGAACTTCTTGCCCGACCGGATGCCGTCGTCGTCGGTGTAGCAGACCACCACGCCCGGCGCCTGATAGCCTTCGGCGGCCACGCTCCGGAATCCTTTGCTGGCCAGCAGCGCGCGAATGCGCTTGCCGAGTTCGAGCTGCTCCGCCCGCACCTTGTCGAAGCCGTATGCCTCGGTTTCCTTGATCACGTCGCGCAGCGTCGCGAGGCTGTCCGTGGGCATCGTGGCGTGGTAAGCAAACCCGCCGCCCTCGTAGGCTTCCATGATCTGCAGCCATTTGCGCAGATCGCAGGCGAAGCTGGTGCTGGTGGTTGCGTCGATTCGCTCGCGCGCGAGCGGGCTGAGCATGACCAGCGCGCAGCACGGCGAAGCGCTCCAGCCCTTTTGTGGCGCGCTGATCAGAATGTCGACGCCGCTGGCCTCCATGTCGACCCAGATCGTGCCGGAAGCAATGCAATCGAGCACGAACATGCCGCCAACGGCATGCACGGCGTCGGCCACCGCGCGCAAGTAATCGTCGGGCAGCATCATGCCGGATGCGGTTTCGACATGCGGCGCAAAGACCAGATCCGGTTTGTGCTCCTTGATCGCGGCAACCACTTCGTCGATGGGTGCCGGCGCATAGGCGGCCTGCCTGCCCTGTTCAACCGGACGCGCCTTCAGCACGATCGATTCGGACGGAATACCGCCCATGTCGAAAATCTGCGACCAGCGGAAACTGAACCAGCCATTGCGGATGACCAGGCACTTCTTGTTCGTCGCGAACTGCCGGGCAACCGCCTCCATGCCGAACGTTCCACTACCCGGGACCACCACGACCGACTTCGCGTCGTAGACCTTCTTCAGGGTGCTGGAAATATCGCGCATGACGCCCTGGAAGAGCTGCGACATATGGTTGATCGAGCGGTCGGTGTAGACCACTGAGTATTCGAGGAGCCCCTCGCGATCGACATTGGGAAGTAAGCCTGGCACGTTTGCCTCCGGCAAGAGATGAAGAATCGAAAGCTGATTCTAACGCGAGAAAGCCGGGCACACACGCGAGGCGGCGGCACTTCACGAGGTACGCGTTTCATCGGGCGCAACCCTCATGGCCATGACCGAATCCGCGCGCGAGCGATACAAGTTTGCCCTGACGTTCGAGGTCGCCACGCCTCGCCAATTACTTAGTTATCCATATTTATATGCGATGAACGCAGGCCGCCTGGGGCAAACCCTGGCATTGACCTGAATCAAACCTATCCCGCACAATGAGTCACATCGTGGACTTAACGTCCATATTATGGACAATCAGAGGACAGCAGATGTCGGATAAGCCCTACTCCCCCATGACGCCGTATCAGCTTCCGTTCCCCAAGGAAGCCCAGCAGGAAATCGTCGTCCCCCATGCCATTCCCACCGACGAGCGCGTCTGGGTGCCCCAGGCCGAGAACGTCTGGTTCCGCCCGCTGTGCCTGAATACAGCGCAAGGCTACTGGATGAATTTATTGCGTGTTCGTAAATCAGGTGTCCTGAGCAGGCATCGTCATCCGCAGGCCGTGCACGGCATGGTCCTGAAGGGCCGCTGGCGCTATCTGGAGCACGACTGGGAAGCCACCGAGGGCAGCTACGTGTTCGAGCCGCCCGGCGAAACGCACACGCTTTACGTGCCGGAAGACGTGGAGGAAATGATCACCTTCTTCCAGGTGAACGGCGTGATGTTCTACTGCGACCCGTGGGGCAACTACACGGGCTACGAGGACGTGTTCACGAAGATCGACATGTGCCGCAAGCACTACGCGGCGGTCGGCCTCGGCGAAGACTACGTGGACCAGTTCATCCGATGAGCGGCGCCCAATACGACTTCACTGGGCGCGTGGCCGTGGTGACGGGCGCCGCGGGCGGCATTGGCCGCGCGATTGCCCAGGCGTTCGCGCGTGGCGGCGCACGCGCGGTCAACTGGGACCGCGTGCCCGGCGAGCAGGACGGCACCGACGCCCCCTGGCATGCCACCGTGGACGTCACCCGCCCCGAGACCATCGAAGCCGCGCTGGCCGCCACGCTTGCGCGCTTCGGGCGCATCGACTACCTCGTGAACAACGCGGGCTTCGCCGGCTCGACCTTGCCGCTCGACGCCTACGATCCGGCCGAATGGCAGCGCATTGTCGATGTCAATCTGGTCGGCGTCTACCACGTTTGCCGCCACATCGTGCCGGTCATGCGCGGCGCGCAAGCGGGGCGCATCGTCAACGTGGCCTCGCTCGCGGGCAAGGAAGGCACGCCGAACGCCTCCGCCTACAGCGCCGCGAAGGCCGGCGTGATCGCGCTGACCAAGTCGCTCGGCAAGGAACTCGCGCAAACGGGCATTCTCGTCAACGCCATCGCGCCCGCTGCCGTGGAAACCCCGCTGCTCGCGCAGATGTCGCCCGCGCACGTGCAGACGATGATCGACAAAAGCCCGCTGGGCCGCCTCGGCACCGTCGACGAGGTTGCGGCGCTGGCGCTCTGGCTTTGTTCGGATTCCTGCACGTTCAGCACCGGCGCGACTTTCGATCTTTCAGGCGGACGCGCGACCTACTGATTCACCGGGATACGTGGGGACTCATCGGGTCGCCCCCGGCGCAAACACACTACTACAACAGTACACGGAGACGAGCCATGCTGAAAAAATCGCCACGGCTTAAACGCACCCAGACCATCGCCGTCGCCTTTCTGACGATTGCCGGCATCGTCAACTATCTCGACCGCAGCACGCTGTCCATCGCCAACCATTCGGTGGCCGAGGAGTTGCATCTGAGCGCCTCGGAAATGGGGCTGCTGCTCTCGGCGTTCTCGCTCGCCTACGCGTTCGCGCAATTGCCGGTGGGCGCGATGCTCGACCGCTTCGGCTCGCGCGTGATGCTGGGGCTCGGCATGCTCGTCTGGTCGCTCGCGCAGGTGACGGGCGGCTTCATCCAGACGCTCAATCACTTTCTCGCGGCGCGCGTGGTGCTGGGCATTGCCGAAGCGCCGCTGTTCCCCGCGGGGGCCAAGGTTATCCACGAGTGGTTCGCCGTGCGCGAGCGCGGCGGGCCCACCGGCACCTTCGTCTCCTCCTCGACGATCGCGCCGATGATCGCCCCGCCGCTGCTCACGGTGCTGATGCTCACGTTCGGCTGGCGCCCGATGTTCATCATCATGGGCCTGCTCGGCGTGCTGGTTGCCGTTGGCTGGTATATGGTCTACCGCAACCGCGACCAGATCGCGCTCACCAGCGAGGAAACGGCCTGGCTCGAAGACGGCGCCACCGAAGCGCCGCAAAAGAGCGCGCTGAGCTTCGCCGAGTGGGGCACGCTGCTCAAGCAGCGCAACACGTGGGGCATGATCTTCGGCTTCATGGGCGTGATCTACATGGTGTGGCTCTACCTCACCTGGCTGCCCGGCTACCTGGAAAAGGAACGCCACATCAGCATCGCGCACACGGGCTGGCTGGTTGCCATTCCCTATGTGTTCGGCACCATCGGCATGGCCAGCAGCGGCTTCATCTCCGACTACCTGCTCAAGCGCGGCATGGCGCCCATTCGCAGCCGCAAGTGGCCGCTGTGCGTGGGCCTGATCGGCGCGGCCGCGTTCACCGTGCCCGCCGCCTACACGCCCAGCACCGCGCTCGCCATCACCTATGTCTCGGTCGCCATGTTCTTCGTGAACATGTCGAGCGGCGCCGCCTGGGCGCTCGTGAGCGTGGCCGCGCCGCGCCATCTCGTGGCCTCGCTCGGCAGCATGCAGAACTTCGGCGGCTATCTCGGCGGCTCGTTCGCGCCGGTCATCACGGGCATCGTGGTCGACCAGACCCATTCGTTCGTCAACGCCCTGCTCATCAGCGCGGCGGTCGCGTTCGCCGCGGCGTTCGTCTATCTCTTCGTCGTCAAGGAAGTCGCGCCGCAAGGCGAGCGCCAGACGACGGCCACTCAACCCACCTGATTCAGGCATTCATTCGCACTGCGCACCATGACATTCAAGGACAATCTTCTGGAGGGCAAAGTCGCCCTCGTGACGGGCGGCCTCTCCGGCATCGGCACGGCCATCGCCAACCGGCTCGCGCAGCTCGGCGCGCGAACCGTGGCGGCGGGCCTGCCGCCGCCTTCGGTCGCACCAGGCACACACGGCACACACAACGCGCCCGACGCGCTCGATCCCGGCGTGCAACGCGCGACGCTCGACGTGCGCTCGACCGAAGACGTCGAGCGCGTGATCGGCGGCTTCGAGCGACTCGATATCGTGGTGAATTGCGCGGGCGTCATCAGCCGCGGCGAGGAACACCAGATCGAGGTGTTCGAGCGCGTGCTCGACATCAACCTGAACGGCACGATGCGCGTGTGCGCGAGCGCGCGCGCGTTGCTGAAGGCATCGTCGGGCTGCATCGTCAATACGGCTTCGATGCTGAGCTTTTTCGGCGGCGGCCTCGTGCCCGCCTACAGCGCGAGCAAGGGCGGCGTGGCGCAGCTCACGCGCTCGCTCGCGATTGCTTATGCGAGCGACAATATCCGCGTGAACGCGCTCGCCCCCGGCTGGATCGCGACGCCGCTCACGCAGGCGCTGCAGGACGACGAAGGCCGCGCGCAAGGCATCCTCGAGCGCACGCCCATGAAGCGCTGGGGCCAGCCCGAGGAAGTGGCGAACGTGGCCGCGTTTCTTTGCACGCCCGCCGCTTCGTTCATGACGGGCGCGATCGTGCCAGTAGATGGCGGCTACCTGTGCGCGTGATGCGCCGATGAACCGCTCATAAACATCGGGCCGGGCCATTGGCGCGCACCCTCCGCGCCGATGTCCGGGGCCTGGAATTGCGGGCATAATGACGCCACCTGGCGCCCGCAAGCTTTCCCATGTCGACCACAGAATCCTCCGCTCCTTCCCCATCCGGCGACGCCAAGGCCGTCGCCGGCACCGCCGCCTTTTCGAAGTTCATCGCCGTGCTGCAGCTCATTGCCGACGCCGCCACGCCGCCGAATATCGCGAAGCTCGTGGCGGCGAGCGGCTATCCGCGCCCGACCGTGCATCGCATCGTGGCCGCACTGCAGGCCGAAGGCCTCGTGACGGCGGTGGGCGGCGGCAACACGTTCGCGCTCGGCACGCGGCTCGTGAGCCTCGCGAGCCGTAGCTGGGAGCGCTCCGACCTGCGCATCGCCGCCGTCGACGCGCTCATGGAACTGCGCAACACCACCTGCGAAACGGTGCACCTCGCGGTGCCGAGCGACAACGCGATGGTCTACATCGAAAAACTCGAAAGCCCGCATGCCGTGCGCATGGCATCGCGCATCGGCACGCGCGTGACGCTCACCTCGAGCTCGGTGGGCAAGGCGTGGCTCGCCACGCTCACGCCGGCCGAGCGCGAGCCGCTGCTCCAGCAGGCGCCGCGCGTGCGCTTCACCGAGCACACCATGACCGATCTCGACGCGATACGCGAGGAGATCGCGCTCACGGCGCAACGCGGTTACGCGGAAGACCGCGAAGAAAACGAGCAATCGATCTGGTGCTACGGCGCGGCGATCATGGGCGCCGACGGGCGCGCGGTGGGCTGCGTGAGCATCAGCATGCCGATGTTTCGCCGCCAGGACGACGCGCAGCGCAGCTATATCGAGCCGCTGCTCGCGGCGTGCCGCACGATTGCCGCGCGGCTGGGCCCGGTTGCGGAGCGCTGAGGCGCTTCTTCGCGAACGCCTGCGATATCGGGCGCGACGCGAGATCCCTGGCTGAAAACCTCAGGCCGGCAGCGCCGCCCTGAACGATTCGAGCCAGCCAAAGCTCTCCGCGCTGGCGCCGGAAGGCAGGTATTCGCAGCCGATCAAGCCCGCGTAGCCGCTGCGCTCGATCTCGGCGAACACGCTCTCGAAGCGGATTTCACCGGTGCCCGGCTCGTGGCGGCCGGGATTGTCGGCGATCTGCACGTGCCCCGCATGCGGCAGCGATGCGCGCATCTGCTCGATCAGATTGCCCTCGCCGCGCTGCACGTGATAGAGGTCGAGCATGATCTTGAGGTTCGGGCGGTTCAGCGCGCCCAGCAGTTCGAGCGCCTGCGCCTGCGTGTTGAGCAGGTAGCGCGGGCGGTCGAGCGCGTTGAGCGGCTCCACCATCACGACCAGGCCGCGTGCGGCCGCGCGGTCCGCCGCCGCGCCGATGCATGCCACGTAGTGATCCCATGCGGGTTGGCGCGGCGCACTGGCTTCGATCTGCCCGGCCATGACGTGGACGCTCGGGCAGCCAATCGCCTGCGCGTAGTCGAAGGCCTGCTCGACGCTCGCGTCGAACGCCGCGCGGCGCGCCGGGTCGGCGGCCAGCCCCCAGTCGCCGCGCTGCACATCGCCCGCCGGCGAATTGATGCCGACGCAGCTCAGCCCGTGCGCCGCGAGCAGTTCGCGCATCCGCGCCGCCGGAATTTCATAGGGGAACCACAGTTCGACGGAGTCGAAGCCGGCGCGCGCCGCCGCTTCGAAACGCTCCGCGAGCGGCAACTCCTGGAACAGCGTCGAGAGGTTAGCTGAAAAACGCAACATGTCAGGTTTCCTGAATAAAGGCGAGCGCAGCACGCTCACCACTTCGCATTGAAAGTCGTGCGCAGTTCGTCGATCCGCGCTTCGCTGAGCGGCGCGGGGCGCGGCGTGGTCATGAGCCACAGGCGCGCGGTTTCTTCGAGTTCCTCGAGCGCCCACGCCGCCTGCGAAACGCTGGCGCCCCACACCACCGGGCCCAGCCGTTCGAGCAGCACAGCGCGCACGTCGTTCGCCAGCGCGCGAATGCGCGCGGCCACCGCGGGGTCGCCAGGCCGGCAATACGGCACGAGCGGCACGTGGCCGACCTTCATCACGTAATACGGCGTGATGGGCGGCAAGACATCATCGGCTTGCCACACGCCCGCCAGCGTGAGCGCGACGAGATGCGTCGAGTGCGTATGCACCACGCCGTTCACCGCCGCATTCACTTCGTAGACGTTGCGATGCAGCGCGAGCGTCTTCGACGGCTTGTCGCCGCTGACCCACTGCCCGCTGCCGTCGACTTTGGCGATGGCGGCCGGATCGAGGTGGCCGAGGCACGCGTCGGTTGGCGTGATGAGCCAGCCGTCCGCGAGCCGCGCGCTGATGTTGCCCGCCGACCCGACCGTGTAGCGGCGCGTATAAAGATCCGCGCCGATGCGCGCGATCTCCTCGCGCGCGCGATTCTCGGCGGCGTGGTCCGTGGGAAGCACCGCGCTCATCGCGCCTGCTCCACGATGCGCTCGAATTGCGCGAGCGCCTTTTCGAAAAAGTCGGCCGTGCCGAAGTTGCCGGACTTGAGCGCGAGCGCATGGCGCGCGCCATCGGAAACCGTCCACGGCACGCCGGGATCGATCTGCGGCCCGATCGCCAGCGAGCTCACGCCGAGCGCGTTCACGACCGCGCCCGAGGTTTCCCCGCCCGCCACCACGAAGCGCTGCACGCCCATCTTTTCGAGCCCGCGCGCGACGCCCGCGAGCGCCGCTTCCACGAGCTCGCCAGACGCCGCCGTGCCAAGCGCCTGCTGCGCCTGCGCGACCTCGTCCGGCGCGCTCGTCGCGTAGATCAATACAGGTTCGCTTTCGATGCGCTCGCGCGCGAAGGCCAGCGCCGCTTCGACCACGCCCTGCGCGTTGGCCGCGAGCGCGAGCGGCTCGATGCGGAACGCGGGCCGGCCGCGCTCGCGCCAGTGCGCGACCTGCCCCTGGGTCGCGCGCGAGCAGCTGCCGGCCAGCACGGCGGCATGGCCCTGCACGGCCGGAAGCCGCTGCGCCTCGCCCGACGTATCGAGCAACCCCGCGCGCGCGAAGTTGGCGGGCAGGCCAAGCGCCAGGCCCGAGCCGCCCGTGATGAGCAGATCGTTCGCGCACGCTTCGCCAAGCGTGTGCAGATCGGCGTCCGAGATCGCGTCGGCGATTGCGAGGCGCACGCCCTCTTCGGCCAACTGCGCACGCGCCGCGGCGAGCGCGGGCACGCCACGCTGGATCGCGTCGTAGCGCAGCAGGCCCACCCGGGAAGGCGTTTGCCGCTGCAGCGTGCGCACGAGGTTCGCGTCGGTCATGGGCGTGAGCGGGTGATTCTGCATGCCCGACTCGTTGAGCGGCACGTCGCCCACGAACAGATGGCCGCGATAGACGGTGCGGCCGCTTTCCGGAAACGCGGGGCAGGCGATGGCGAACGACGCGCCGAGCGCCTGCATCAGCGCATCCGCGACAGGGCCGATATTGCCTTCGTCGGTGGAGTCGAATGTGGAGCAGTACTTGAAGTAGAACTGGCGGCAGCCGAGCGAGCGCAGCCACGCGAGCGCGGCGAGCGATTCGGCAATGGCCTCGTCGCGCGGCGCGGTGCGCGACTTCAGCGCGACCACCACGGCCTGCGCGGGCGTGTCGAGCGGCGCGGCGGGCACGCCGATGGTCTGCACGGTGCGCATGCCGCCGCGCACGAGCATGTTCGCGAGATCGGTCGCGCCCGTGAAATCGTCGGCAATGCAGCCGAGCAGGACAGGAGAGGAAGACATGGCGAGGGAATCCGGTTGGCGCGAGCGCGGCGCGCCGGGCAAGCCCTGCGCCGCGCGTCGCGACGTATCAGCGAACGAGTGCGTCGCGCTCGATGAATGCGTTGACCACGTCGTCGAAGTTCGCGTCGAAGACGAAGCCGAGCGAGCGCGCATACGGCGCGGAGAAGTTGCCGGGCCACGAGTTGACGATCTTCTCGATGGCCGGGTCGCGCTCGAAGCGCACGCGATTAGCCACGGCGTCGCCGGCAATGCGCCGCAGCGAGGCGAGCATCTCGCTCACGGTCACCGAAAGGCCCGGCATGTTGATGACGCGCCCTTGCGCGAGACGTTCGGCCGGCAATTCATGGCCATGCACGAGATTTTCCACGGCGCGGTCCGGCGACATGAGCCACAGCGGCGTTTCGGGCGCAACGGGGCACACGGCCTCCACGCCATTGATCGGCTCGCGAATGATGCCGCTCGCGAAGCTCGACGCCGCGCGGTTCGGCTTGCCCGGGCGCACCACCACGGTGGGCATGCGCAGGCTGCGGCCGTCGAGGTAGCCGCGGCGGCTGTAGTCGGCGAGCAGCAGATCGGCGAGTGCCTTCTGCATGCCGTACGAGCTTTTCGGCGCCCAGACCTGGGTGTCTTCGACGGTAGTCGGCAGGTCGCCGCCGAACACGGCCACCGAACTCGTCATCACGAAGCGCGCCCCCGTTTGCAGCGCGCGAATGCGCTCGAAGAGCGTGCGCGTGGCGTCGAAGTTAATGCTCATGCCAAGGTCGAATTCCTGTTCGGCCTGGCCCGAGACGACTGCCGCAAGGTGAAACACGCTAGCGGTGCGCGGGCCGATCAGGGCCTCGACCTGAGCCGCGTCGCCGATGTCACCGGTGAGCACTTCCACGCGTGCATCGTCGATGCCCTGCAGCGCAACCACGTCGAATGCCCGAATTTTCTCGATGCGCTGCGCGCGCCCATCGGCGCCCGTCAGCTCGCCGCGCGCGAGCAGCGCGCGAATCAGGCGTTGGCCCAGAAAACCGGCGGCGCCGGTCACCACGATTTCCATCGTCGTCTCCTTCGTTCTACGGGATGGCGGCGGATGCTTCCGCTAAAATTTGTATGATGATCTTACCTTTTAGCGAAACGCGCAAGCCCACCGTGCCAATCCCGGCAACGATCCCGCCGCCGCTCCCGTGCGTCCCGTGCGTCCCGTGCTTTTAGCGCGCCGGACGCTTGCGCGCGGCGCGCTTGCCTTCCTCCAGCAGCGGCTGGGCGGCGGTGCTGCCCTCGCCCGCCCAGAACGCCGGGTCCGCGGCCTGGATACGGGCGCCCGCGTTGTCGATGTGGGTGATCACCGCCTGGCGCGCGGCGGCCGGATCCTGGGCGGCGATTGCGTCGTAGATCGCCTTGTGCTCGGCGCGCACCTGCTCGGAAAAATCGCCGCGCTGCGCTTCGTTGGTGCGCGTGAGGAGGATCGCCGCGTGCACGAACTGGCCGAGGTATTCGAGCATGGGCGGATAGAGGGAATTGCCGGTGGCGTGCGAAATGGCCATGTGAAACGCCTGGTCCTCGGCCACGCCGTCGCGCCGCTGCTTCGCGGCCGAGTCGATGGCGGCGAGCGCGCGCTTGATCTCGGCGAGTTGCGAGCGCGTGCGCCGCCCGGCGGCGAGCGCCGCCGCTTCGGCCTCGATGCCGCGGCGCAGTTCCGTCACGCGCAGCACCGCCTCCACCGAATCACTGACCTCGACCGGCAGCCGGAACGTGGCCGCCCGGCTGGCCTCGCGCACGACCATGCCGCTGCCCTGGCGCACCTCGACGAGACCTTCGGACTTGAGCCGCGAGATCGCTTCGCGAACCACGGTGCGGCTCACGCCGAAGCGCTCGCAAATCACCTGCTCGGTGGGCAGGCGCGCGCCCGGGGGAAACTCGCCGCTCTTGATCTTTTCGAGCAGCACCGCGGTGACCCGGTCGGCCAGCGTGCCCGCGCTCGTGATGTTGGGTGCCTCGAACGCGACCGGGCGCGACGGCGTGGATGTAGGGGTGTGCATGTTGGTGAGCTTCAGGAAAGGCCCGAAACGGTGTTGCTCGGCGCCGCGTTGACACCTTACCGTTTTTTAACCTAACATCCAACCGGCAATACATATTACGTATGCTCATCATACAAATTTTGTGATGAATGCCAGGTGCGCCATCCGAAGCGCATCAGCCATCGCGCAAGCGGACCCAAGGAGACAGCCTTGCTACAACAGTCAGTCGGAATCATCGAAACAGACGAGAAACGCGCATTCGAGGCGCGCACCTACGCCAAAGTCACGCGGCGCATCGTGCCGTTTCTGATGCTGTGCTATCTCGTTGCGTATCTGGATCGCGTGAACGTGGGCTTCGCGAAGCTGCAGATGTCGTCCGACCTGCACTTCTCGGACACGGTCTACGGCCTCGGCGCCGGCATCTTCTTCATCGCGTACTTCCTCGTCGAAATTCCCAGCAACATCATCCTGCACCGGGTGGGCGCGCGGCTCTGGATGGCGCGCATCATGATCACGTGGGGCATCATCTCCTCGGGCATGGCGTTCGTGACCACGCCCACCCAGTTCTACGTGATGCGCTTCCTGCTCGGTCTTGCCGAAGCGGGCTTCTACCCCGGCGTGATTCTCTACCTCTCGTACTGGTATCCCTCGCACCGGCGCGGCAAGATGTTCGCGGCCTTCGCGATGGCGGTGCCCGTCTCGGGTCTCATCGGCGGGCCGCTCTCGGGCTATCTGCTGCACGCGCTGAGCGGCGCGATGGGCTACGCGGGCTGGCAGTGGCTCTTTTTCGTCGAGGGGCTGCCCTCGATCCTCGTGGGCCTCGCCGCCTTCGTGGTGTTGACGGACGGCATCAAGAAAGCGAAGTGGCTGAGCGCCGACGAGCGCGCGCTGCTCGAAGCGCAGATCGCCACCGACTCCGCGCACAAGGCGGAGCACTCGCTGCGCGAAATGTTCACGAACGGCCGCATGTGGCTGCTCACCGCGATCTACTTCTGCCTGATCTGCGGGTTCTACACGGTGGGCTTCTGGCTGCCCACGCTGATTGCCTCCACGGGGGTGACGGACCCGCTCATGATCGGGCTGCTGACCGCGATTCCCTATGCGGCCGCCGTCGTCACGATGGGGCTCGTCTCGCGCAGCGCCGACCGGCGCCGCGAACGCCGCTGGCACCTGGCCTTCGTTTCGGTTCTCGGCGGTGTGGGGTTGATCGCCTCGGCCCTGTTCGGCGACCAGCCGGTGCTCGCGATGGTGGGCCTCACCATCGCGGCAGCGGGCGCGCTCTCGACGCTGCCGATGTTCTGGAGCCTGCCCACCGCGTTCCTCGGCGGCTCCGCCGCGGCGGCGGGCATTGCGCTCATCAACTCGGTGGGCAATCTCGCCGGCTTCGCGGGACCGTACTTCATCGGCTTCGTGAAGGACCTCACGCACAGCACCAACATGGGCCTCTATACGATGGCGGGCGCGCTCATTCTCGGCGCGCTGCTGACGTTCCTCGTGCCCGCGCGCATCGTGAATCGCTGAACGTCTTTACGGCCCGCGCGCGGGGCTCTGGTAGTATCGCGGGTTCGTCAAATGATATTAGCGTGACCGTACGAAAACGCGATTTCCCTATCTACACGAGGAGATAAAGTGAAGAAAATTCTGGCGGCCTCGATCGCAGCCCTGCTTGCCGTGCCGGCCACCAGCGCGCTGGCGAAAGACTGGTCCACGCTCCGCTTCGGCGTGGACGCAAGCTATCCGCCCTACGAATCCAAAGCGCCCGATGGCCAGCTCGTTGGCTTCGACATCGATCTCGGCAACGAAATTTGCCACCAGCTCCACGCGAAGTGCGTCTGGGTCGAGCAGGATTTCGACGGGATGATTCCCGCGCTGAAGGCGCGCAAGTTCGACGCCATTCTCTCGACGATGTCGAAAACCGCTGCGCGAGAGCAGCAGATTGCCTTTTCGACCAAGGTCGCGCATTCACCCGACCGCATGGTTGCGAAGAAAGGCTCGGCCATCCAGCCCACGCCCGAAGGCGTGAAGGGCAAGCGCATTGGCGTGGAGCAGGGCTCGATCCAGGAAACCTATGCGCGGGTGCACTGGGCGCCGGCCGGCGCCACCATCGTTCCCTATCAGAACCAGGATCTCGTCTATGCGGACCTGGTATCGGGCCGGCTCGACGCATCCGTGCAAGACCAGGTGCATGCAAACCTGGGATTCCTGAAGACGTCGCGCGGCAAGGACTTCACGTTCGTGGGCGGTGCGCTTGACGACCCGAAGATCCTGGGCAATGGCACCGCCATCGGCATGCGCAAGGAAGATACCGACCTGCAGGGCAAAATCGACCAGGCACTGGCCGACATGCATAAGGACGGCACGTACGACAAGATTGCCCGGAAGTATTTCGACTTCGATATCTACGGGAAGTAAAGCAGGCAGCGGAGTGATTTCCGCGGGTTGATTTCCGCATTCCGGCGGGCGCCTCATTCATCAATGAGGCGCCCGTTTTGTTTTTTTAACGGCCACGACCGCTGACGCCCCGATGTCGATGCACTGCAGCACAGCGAATTTGCTGCATCGCCGCACATCTTGATGTATAGGTATATGTAAGGGATTTCACCAAGTTCACGCGCAATGACCTACGTGCGACTCTATGTCTCAGTGCCATTCCCAATGGAGCCAGGCATGCAAACTGAGACGCTCAAGAATGCAAAGGTCGCCGTTGTTCTGAACCGGTCGGCGTTGTGTCTGCTGATGTTGCCAGTTGCGTGCCTGGGGTGGGCGCTCAATGCGTACCCTCCACAAGATGCCCTCTGGCTTTGCTTCTCGATGGCCACCTTTGTCTGGCCTTTCGCCGGCGTCCTCTTTCTGATCTCCGCAGGATTCCATAACAGTCACTCCGGCACGCGCATCAAGAAGCGCACCGGGTGGCGCCAGGCGCACGGCCACTAACTCCGTGCATCGTCCAGACGGGCAGCACGCTGTCGCTGCCCGGGTAAGAGCCTGCTGGAAACAGGAGGCTTTTAATTGGACTTGATCCGCTTGACCGTTTAGCCGGAGTGACTCACCGGCTGTGCCACGATGCGCGATGCATCGTGCGCGGCTCGATTCGACCCGATCCGGCTCGACCATCCGCATCCAATTGGATGCGGATGCAACGAAAACTCCTGAATCCGAACAGGATCTCTGGGCACGTCGCTCGATCGCCCAATGATTCTGCTCGCCCCTGCCGTTCAGGTGCCTCCCCGCCGCCCCTCCCTACGATTGCCCGCAATCCGCGGCAAGTGGAATTTATTCCAATTGCCTTTCTGAATGTTTAAAGAAATCATTCAGCACCAGATTCACCCCCATCCCGTTCTTCTGAACGACAAC
The DNA here is from genome assembly GCA_031286755.1 of Paraburkholderia sp. Taxonomy (GTDB): domain Bacteria; phylum Pseudomonadota; class Gammaproteobacteria; order Burkholderiales; family Burkholderiaceae; genus Paraburkholderia. The sequence continues at coordinate 19,443 of JAITTX010000342.1, read as the reverse complement.
TTCGGCCCCCCCCACCATAACGATGAAAATCAATACGATCCGGCCTTACGCATCCGTGCTGCTAGCCGCGGCGTTGATGAGCGCCTGCAGCGGCGATTCCGATAATCAACCGCCGCAGTCGTCAACGCCGCCGCCAGCCACGCCCACCGCCGACGCAAGCTGCCTCGCGGTCGACAACAGCGGCTCGACCGTCGTCGTCGGCTCGAATCAGCCAGGCGACCCTTCATTGCCCGAGGCCGCGTCCGGCTACCGGACGGGATTGAAGCCGCGCTACGCGAAGACCTATATGGTCGCGACTTCGAACGCCTACGCCAGCGCGGCCGGTTGCGCCGTGCTCAAACGGGGCGGCACGGCCGCCGATGCGGCCGTTGCCGTGCAGGCGGTGCTCGGCCTCACCGTTCCCGAGGCAACGGGCCTCGGCTCCGGTGGCGTGCTGCTGTACTACGACGGCCGCAGCAAGACGCTGCAGGCCTACGACGGCCGCGAAACGGCGCCCGCCGCCGCGACCGAAAACTATCTGCGCTATGTCGACGACACGTCCGATCACTCGGCGCCGCTGCCGAGCGCACGCGCAAGCGGCCGCTCGATCGGCACAATCGGCGTGCCGCGCCTGATCGAAGCACTGCAGCATGATCACGGCAAGCTGGCCTGGAACGGCCTGTTCGGCGACGCCATTTCGCTCGCCACGAATGGCTTTCCGATCGGCGGGCGCCTTGCCGCCGCAATCGCCTCGAACGCATCGAGCCTGAAGCGCGACGCCGAGGCCTCGGCATATTTCCTGAACGCGGACGGCTCGCCGAAGACGCTCGGCACAGTGCTGAAAAATCCGGCCTATGCCGACGCGCTCACGCAGATGTCACAAGCGGGCGCGAACGCGCTCTACACCGGCCCGATCGCACAGGAGATCGTCGCGAAGATCGCGCTCACGCAGGGCGCCGACGGCTCGACGCTGACGCCCGGCAAAACCACCCTGGCCGACCTCGCCGGATATCAGGCGAAGGTGCGCGAGCCGGTCTGCACGACCTATCACGCGTACTGGGTCTGCGGAATGCCGCCGCCCTCGTCGGGCGGCATCGCGGTGGCCTCCGCACTCGGCATTCTCGAGAACTTCGATCTGAAGTCGCTGCCGCCCACCGCGATCGATCTCGAAGGCGGCAAGCCGGCCGTCAACGCCGTGCATCTGATCACGGAAGCGGAACGGCTCGCGTATGCCGACCGCGACAAGTACGTTGCCGACACCGATTTCGTTCCGCTGCCGGGCGGCACGTGGGACACGCTGCTCAACAAGCCCTATCTGAAGGACCGCGCGGGATTGATTAGCATGTCGAAGAGTATGGGCACGGCGCAGCCCGGCGATCTCGGCGCGGTGCCGGTCGGCGTGGCCGCCAATCAGATCGAGCATGGCACGAACCAGTTCACGATCGTCGATGGCGACGGCAGCGTGCTCACCGCCACGACCACGGTGGAATCGAGCATGGGTTCGTTCCATATGACGCACGGCTTCTTGCTGAACAACCAGTTGACCGACTTCTCCGCGAGCCCGACGGACAGCGCCGGCAATCCGATTGCGAACCGGGTGCAGCCAGGCAAGCGTCCGCGCAGTTCGATGGCGCCCACGCTCGTGTTCAAGGTCGCGGCGGACGGCTCGCGGGGCGACTTCGTGATGGCCACCGGTTCGCCGGGCGGCGGCACGATTCCCCAGTATGTGGTGAAGACGCTGGTGGGCGCGCTCGACTGGGGGCTCGACGCGCAGCAGTCCGCGGGCCTGATGGACTTCGGCGCGAGCAACAGCCCGACCACGACGATCGGCGGCGAGCATCCGGACCTCAACCTCGCCGACAACGGCACGCACGATCCGCTGATCGCCGGCCTGACCGCGCTCGGCCATCAGGTGTCGACGTCCGCGCAGGCGAGCGGCATCAACACGGTGATGCGCGTCACGCTCGGCCAGTCCACCGCGCTGCAGGGCGGCACAGATCCGCGCCGCGAAGGCGTCGTGCTCGGCGATACATTTACGCCGTGATGTGCCGTGATGTTCGGTCATGCGCCCTGATAGGCGCTGACATGTCCCCATGCCCGGTGCCGCGCGGCGGCTGGCAGCCCGCCGCGCGGCCCTTCTCCTTGCCGGTCCTGCGCGTCATCGCGCCCTTTCGCGCCTTTCATTGCGCCCCGTCACCCGGTTCGTGCCGACTGTCCTGTAGCGGGCGCCCATGCGTTGCGCCCGCTTCTGGTAATGTCACGCACATGCAAACGATCCTCTCCATCGAGAATCTCTCGAAAGTCTACGCATCGGGATTCCGCGCGCTCAAGCACATCAGCCTGGACATCCGCCACGGTGAAATTTTCGCGCTGCTGGGGCCGAATGGCGCCGGCAAGACCACGCTGATCAGCATTGTCTGCGGCATCGTCAACGCGAGCGAAGGCAGCGTGCGCGTGGCCGGTCACGATATCGTCACTCACTACCGCCAGGCGCGCTCGCTGATCGGCCTCGTGCCGCAAGAGTTGACGACGGACTCGTTCGAAACGGTCTGGGCCACCGTATCGTTCAGCCGCGGCCTGTTCGGCAAGCCGGCCAACCCCGCGTATATCGAGCGCGTGCTGCGCGATCTGTCGCTGTGGGAAAAGCGGAACAACAAGATCATCACGCTCTCGGGCGGCATGAAGCGCCGCGTGCTGATCGCGAAGGCGCTCGCGCACGAGCCGCAAATCCTGTTTCTGGACGAGCCAACAGCGGGCGTGGACGTCGAACTGCGCCGCGACATGTGGGAACTCGTGCGCGGGCTCAAGGCGAGCGGCGTGACGATCATCCTGACCACGCACTACATCGACGAAGCGGAAGAAATGGCCGACCGGATCGGCGTCATCAACGCGGGCGAGATCATGCTCGTCGAGCACAAGGACGAGCTGATGCGCAAGCTCGGCCGCAAACAGTTGACGTTGCAGCTAGAAACGCCGTTGAGCGCGATTCCGGCCGCGCTCGCCAACTGGCGCCTGGAACTCGCCGAGAGCGGCGCCGAAATCATCTACACCTACGACGCGGAAAGCGAGCGCAACGACATCATCGCGCTGCTCAAGGATCTGAGCGGGGCCGGCATTGGCTTCACGGACCTGAAAACGAGCCAGAGCTCGCTGGAGGACATCTTCGTGAGTCTCGTCCATAAAGACCCGGCCGCCGCGTGACAGTCCGCTTCACAGCCTGGTTCACAGTCCGGCCCGCAGCCAGCCCCGCAGCCCGAAACACCGCCAGTCGCGGCCCATAGCAAAGACAGGTAACGTCCAGATGAACGTCTACGCAATTCGCGCCATCTACCGCTTCGAAATGGCGCGCACCCGGCGCACGCTGATGCAGAGCATTGTCGCGCCGGTGATTTCCACCTCGCTCTACTTCATCGTCTTCGGCTCCGCGATCGGCTCGCGCATCAAGGAGGTGAACGGCGTGAGCTACGGCGCGTTCATCGTGCCTGGCCTGATCATGCTGTCGCTGCTCTCGCAGAGCATTTCGAATGCATCGTTCGGCATCTACTTCCCGCGCTTCACGGGCACCATCTACGAACTGCTTTCGGCGCCCGTGTCGTATTTCGAAATCGTGATCAGCTATGTGGGCGCGGCGGCCACCAAGTCGGTGCTGCTCGGCATCATCATTCTCGCCACGGCGGCGCTGTTCGTGCCGATCCAGATCCAGCATCCATTCTGGATGGTGCTGTTCCTGCTGCTGACGGCGGTCACGTTCAGCCTGCTCGGCTTCATCATCGGCATCTGGGCGGACAACTTCGAGAAGCTGCAGATCGTGCCGCTCCTGATCATCACGCCACTGACCTTTCTCGGCGGCAGCTTCTACTCGGTCGATATGCTGCCGCCTGCGTGGAAGGTGATCACGCTGTTCAACCCGATCGTTTATCTCATCAGCGGCTTTCGCTGGAGCTTCTACGGGCTCGCGGACGTTGCCGTGGGCGTGAGCCTTGGCATGACCGCGGCCTTTCTCGCGGTGTTCCTCGCGATCACCGCGTGGATCTTCAAGACGGGCTACCGGCTGAAAACCTGAGCCGGGCGCTTCAGCTACAACCCGTCACGCACGTCAGCACGTCAGGCCGGCAGCGGCCCCGGCGCGCTGTCCAGCGCGCCACCGTGCGCGCCGTCCAGAATGCGCAGCTTGTCGGTCATATCGGGAACGTTGTGACCCGCCGCGCGCAGCTCGCCCACGAGCCGATGCGCGGCCGCCCTGCAATGCGCCAGCGTCTCCTGCAAGCGCGGCTCGGCCTGCAAACCGCTCACCGCCTTCTCCAGCTCGGCGGGCGATTCGCTCAGCAGCGCGGGCACCACTTCCTCGGGCGGGATCTGGGAACCGTGGCTCAACAGTTGGGCCGTCCAGTCGCATCCGTACAGCAGCGTGCGCCGCTCGGCCTTGCGCGCTTCGTCCTGGTCGAGCGCGGCGAGGCTGTTGCGGTTCTTCTGGATCTCGGCGCGCCACGTTGCCAGAATGTCGGCGCGCAGCGCCGCGATCGCGTCGCCGAGCGACGCGTTCTGCCCGCCCGCCACGAGGCGGCGTTCATCGAGCCGGTCGAGATGGTCCCGATAGCCTTCGAGGTACGCCTGCCAGTTCAACGGCAGCTCCGGCTTTTCGAAGAACGCGCGGCGCACGTCATTGAGTTCGTTGCGAATGTCCAGCAGCGCCTGGCTGTCTGCAAGACGCGCTTCATGCACGTCGTGCGCCGTCACCATCTGCCGGTGCAGCGGGAACAACGGATTGCTGTAGCGCCGCTGCAGATGCCGCTCGGCCGCGCCCATCCGGGCGCTCCATTTCCAGTTGGGCAGCGATTTCGCGTTGAATTCCACCGCCTCGATCATCGGCCGGAACAGCGACAAGGCTTCCCCGGTGGCATGGCGAAAGCAGTCCGCCAGCTTGTAGTCGTTGCCTTGCGGGGACATGCCGGCCTCCCCCGCATAGGGGGAATCGTGCCACAGCCTGAGGGTGCCGGTGGCCAGGAAGAATTCCATCGGCACTTCCACGGCGTGGCCTTCCTGCCTGAAAGTGCGCTGTTCGGCGGAAATGGCCTCGACGGAATGCGCGAGACGGTTTTCCAGGTCGAGCAGCGCGTCGATGGCGTCGCCCGACGCGGGCTGAGCCGCGTCGGCGAGCAGGCAGAACGTTTCGCGCGCCATGCGCGCCGCAATGGTGCCGTGCTTCTCGGCGAACAGCCAGAACCAGAGAGCGAGCTGGTAGCCCTTGACCGCGTTCTGGGCGGTCGCCGCAACGTCGGGCGCGAAGGCAATGCCGGGTGCCGCCCAGTTCGCGAACGGCGGCGCGCCAGCGCCCTGGTACATGCCCAGGAGTTGCCGTATCGAGTCGTGCGTGTCGGTGGGCCAGATGCGCGCTTCTTCGGGGCGCGGCTTCTCTGTCTTCCAGAACCTCCAGTCCATTCTGAACCTCGTAAGAAAGCAAAAATATCGGTGCTACGCGCTGCGGGGATACTTGCACACTCCGCCGAGGGCGTAAACCGGTGTTGTCCTTCGTTGCCCGCGGCGCTTTCGCGAGCGCGCCCGGCTCACGGGCACCTCGCGCGGCGCGATGCCCGAAGCCGATGTTCAGGAGGCGCCGCAACACTCGTGCAAGGCAAAGCCGATGCGCCAGTGCCATTTCACGAGACGCCGGCCATCGGCGCGAGACGGCCAAAACAGGCGCCGCGCATCATCTGGATGCTGTTCGAGGAAATCCAGCCGGCCGGCGATGACAGTGACGATTCCCGGGTGACCGGCTTCGTCCGCGCAGGGCGGCGCGGTGCGGGCAAGACGGCACCGCGCCCGGCTTTCATCCATTGTGTGGTGAGTGCCTTGGGCTTCGGCGCTGCCGGGATGCGTGGGTGTCCAGCACCGGGCGGGCCGCCGCGCTTTCGTGATGCTTTCATGACGCGGCATCGGCGCGGCAGCATTATACCCATACAAATATTCATTTTTAATGCGCTGAGGACGGCCATCACAGGGCGTGTAGCCGTCGCGTTCACGCGTTGGCTACACGCGTGGCGCCCGGAATTGAGGCGTTAGCCGAACAGCTTGTTGGCGGTTCTGGCGATCAGCTCGCCTTGATGACGGGCGCCGGCAAGCTCGATGGCGCTCGGCTGGCGCTGGCCCTGTCCGCCTGCGATGGTCGTGGCGCCATAGGGCGCGCCGCCGACGATCTCGTCCAGCGTCATCTGTCCCTGGTGGCTATACGGCAGGCCAACGACGGTCATGCCGAAGTGCAGGAGGTTGGTGATGACCGAGAACAGCGTGGTTTCCTGCCCGCCGTGCTGAGTAGCCGTGGAGGTGAAGGCGCCGCCGACCTTGCCGTTGAGCACGCCGCTCATCCACAGGCCGCCGGCCTGATCGAGAAAGGCCGCCATCTGGGACGACATGCGGCCGAAACGGGTTGGCGTGCCCACGACGATCGCATCGTAGTTGGCGAGCTCGCCGACGGTCGCAACGGGCGCCTGCTGATCGAGCTTGAAGTGGGCGCCCCTGGCGATTTCCTCGGGCACGGTTTCCGGCACCCGCTTGACGTCGGCGGTCGCGCCCGCCGCGCGCGCCCCTTCGGCAACGGCCTCCGCCAGCGCTTCGACGTGTCCATACGACGAGTAATACAGCACCAGGACTTTTGACATCTTTCACTCCTTTTGCGTGTATGCGGCAATGCCGCTGGGTGAGACCGATGAACGGTGCACCGGTCAAGATACGCCCAAGCAAGGAAAGACGCGCTCCATGACACGCTCCCCAAAATTCAACCGGCGTGGCATCCCCCTGCCGACGACGCCCGGGCTCGTGCATGCAATTTTTTCACGCGAAACATGGTGTCCGCCGTTCGTCGTTTGCCGGATGCGCGCGGAGGGGACTCGAAGCATTGGAGCGTTTACCGGATATCGCCCAATGAATCCGCTTTCCCGGTGATTTTTATATTCCGGATTTTTATAGCTCTCTTTCATTGAGAATTCAATTAACCGAAATCACTTTAAATATTGTCAAATCAACGCTTATTCATTGAGTGTCATTCTTCGATGCACTATAAAACACGCTACATAAGCGCTCGAAAAAACACATGAATTGAATCACGGCAATTGCCATGCGCGCGATTCACGATAACCGGGCGCAAACGGGGCTAACACCCTATCGAAGGGGGAGGGCACATCATGAACGAGCAACGCATCGCGCAGACCACGCGCTTGACGGTTGTTGCCACAACCATCGCCACACTGCTTTCGCTGACCGCCTGTGGCGGCTCGGGCACGCTGAGCAGCGGTACCGGTACCGGCAACGGCAGCGGCTTGCAGACGACGGGCGGCACGGGCACCAGCGGCGGCTCTGGATCGGGCTCTGGCGCAGGTGGAAGCGGCAGCGGCTCGGGCGCAGGCGCCTCCTCGGCGGGCAACGGCGGCACGACCACCACCGGGGACAACGGCGGCAGCTCTGGCAACGGCGCAGGCAACGGCGGCGGCACGGCCGTCGCGGCCAACGCCGTGGGCCGGGTCGTGCAGCCCGCGGGCAACGTCGTGAGCGACGCCGGCTCGACGGTCTCCGGTGTCGGCAGCACGATCGCCGCGCAAACGCTGCCCGGCGCGAGCCCGCAAACCGCGGGCGGCATCGTCCAGAACGTGGGCGGCGCGGTCTCCACGCTCGGCAACGGCGTCTCCCAGGGGCTCGGCCAGCTCGGCGCGAGCAGCAATCCGGTGGGCACCACGCTCTCGAGCACAGGTGGTGTCGTGAGCGACACGGGCAAGGCCGTCACCAGCACAGGGCAGCTCGTCACCAGTCTCGGCGGCGGCCCGCTCGCGCCGCTCGCCGCCGTCGCGACCCCTGCGGGCAACACCGTGGGCACCGTTGGCGGCGCCGTCACCGGCGCGGGCAACTCGCTCACCAGCGCGCTCACGCAGGGCCCGGTGCAACAGTCCACCGCGCAGTTGAGCTCGGCCATCACGCCCATCACCTCGACGCTCGCCGCCACCACGCAGACGGTGGGCAACACGACGGGCGTCGGCGCGCCGGCCGCGGGCCTGCTGCAAACGCTCGGCGGCGGCCTCCAGAAAGGCGGCGCGCTGGTCTCGCAAACGGGCGGCGCGAACCCCATCACAACGGGCGCGGGCAACCTCGTCGCCGACACGGGCAAGACCGTCGCCAGCACCGGGAATCTGCTGACGGGCGGCAGCGCGCCGCTTGCTCCGATCACGGGCATCCTGAGCGGCGCAACGAGCGGAACAAGCGGAACAAGCGGAGGTGGCGCGGGTGTCGGCGTTGGCGCGGGCGTCGGTGCTGGTGCCAGCACGAATGGCGGATCGGGGGCACCGGTCGCGGGCCTCGTCTCCGGCGCCGTCGGCACTGTGGGCGGTGTCGCAGCCGGTGCGGCGCTGGGCGCCGGGGTCAAGACCAGCGGCGCGTCCGGTGCCCAGGGCACGGGAAACGCCGCGCCGGGCCTCTCGCTCACTGCGCTGACCGGCGACACCTCGGGCAGCAACCCAACCGGCCCGCTCAACGGCGTCGCGGCGCTCACCGGAAGCCTGCTCGGCGCGAAGAAATAATCGTTGCACCGTGCGTTGCAGCGCGCCCGCCGAGCCCGTTCAGCGGACTATGTCCTAGCTGGCCGCTGCTGCCGCATCATTTTCGCTTATCAGGAAACAGACTGAATAATTCGGATATCGAATGAATAGAAAACACAGGCATCAGGGAGCCAGATAAAGACCGCCCAAAAAGACACCACAAAGGCGGCACAAAGAGACGGCCGCGCCGAAGGCTTCGGGCAACCGGCGCGCGCCGTCCGATAAATCGAATGGAATCACTCTCGCATCAACTCAACCGCTCAATGCTTCCGCCATGCGACAGAACGCAGGCGCGGCCTTCTTTTTCCAGCGCAGATAATTGGCATGCCAAATAATCTGGCATGCACGAATGCCTACGCCGCTTGATTTTCATTGACGCAGCCGCCTTTCGGCGCAGCCACGCTGCCCACTGTCTGAATAGTGTGTGGAGGGGCGGTCTTGAGCACGACCATGAGCGTCACAAGCAATATGGCCGCAATCGTTAGCAGGATTGTTATCGCGAACCGTTTCATCGTTCCATCCCCTTCGAATCGAACTCGTGGCTAACCTGTCTCGCCAATTCGAGATCGTACCAAGGCCGGCTCGGGAAGATGGTCAAGGATAGTCAAGTCCGCGCACGCACGGGCAAGCCGCACCGCCCGGGAGCGGCGGTGCCCTTCTACGATGAAATGATGCCCGCTCAAGCCTGCTGCGAGGTCGTGAGCTTCAAGTTCGGCCTCAATTCGTGCGTGACCGATTCATGCTGCACTTTGCGCTGATCCGATACCTGCTCGATCCCCGTCTTCAAGACCTCTTCGCAGAATGCAATGCGCACTCGATAATATTCGGCCTGTAATTGCGCATCCAGAACCCTCTGCTCGGCCTGAAACAGCGCCATGCGCAATTCGCCCAGCGCGCGTTCAGCCTGCTTCTCCGGCGTTGCCGCGTGATGGGCAATCAAGTTTGAAAGCCAGCGCAACATGGATGAGCCCTCCTGTCTTCGATTCGACATTACCTGCGTCAGGGCACTGAACAGCCCGAACTGTTGCTGCAAAAAGGCTATCAGAGTCGAACGAAAACAGTACGTGCACTAGCGAACGTGTTGTATAAACGACGCAAATTCCTTGCCTGACCAATACCTGAAATGGCAGCCGGATTAAACGCCATTATCTAAAGCGCATTTTCTGGCCGCCGTCCGGCATGCGCGAACGCGACGGCCTGTTCCGGACCGCAGCCAGCAGGGTTACCACCGATAGCCAACACCGGCCAGGATAACGTCGGTGTCGCGGTTATAGCTCGTCACCACGCGATTCCATTCGAGGCGCGCATCCCAGTTCGGGCTGAAGCGATACGAACCCGCGATCGTCACGAGCCCCGAGAACGTGCCGGCGCCCGGCCCCGGCGAGGGGCTGTTCTCGTTCTCGTTGATCGCATAGTAGGCACCGGCGCCCACGCCCAGCGTCACCTTGTCGTTGAGAAACGCCCGCGTGAGCCAAAGCTGGGTGGTAATGCCGTCGCGGCGGGAGATATCGCTGCTGCCTTCGTGCATGTAGCCGACCGTCCAGTCCAGATACTTCGCGAGGCCGCGGCGGTATTCGATGGCGCCGCCAAATGCGCCCTGCGAACTGGTCGAGTTGACGATGGTCTTGCCGAGGTACACGGCAACCTCGTTGTTGGTCGTCTTCTTCGCCGAGCCGGCTGCCCAATCGCGCGGGCCCGGCGTATCGGGCGCGTCGAGCTGATAACCCACGCCGAGCATCACGCCGGTGGAATCCGGGCCACGCTGCACATGCACGCGGTTCAACTGCAATTGCGTGATCCAGCGGTTGGACGCGTACCAGGACGCGCGCACGCTGTACACGACACCCCAGCCGTGCACGTCCGAATAGCTACCGCCCTGGTCCGCGGTGGTCGTGTCGAAGTAGCGATACGGCCCGATGCCGGCCTGCAGCACGAACTGCGGGCTGCCGACCGGCATCCGCGCCCATAGCTGGACCAGCTGGCCGTCGCGGTGATGATTCGGAATGTGCCCTTCGTTGAGCCAGGTGAAGCTCGCCGCGAAATACTTGCCGAGGCCTTCCTGATAATTGAAGGCCCACGTATAGGTATTGATGTCGCTGGCACGCGAGCCGCCGCCAAACAGCGAGAACTCCTGGGCGCTCGCCTGCGTGGGCAAGGCCAGCCAGACCAGCGCCGCCGCGACCGACGCCACGGGGAACGCCCCGCCGCCTTCCCGCCGTGCGCGCCGGCGCGTTCGCGGCCGGTTCCCGTCGATCGATGCGAAGGGTTTCATCAACATGAACTCCATGAGCTCCTTTGGGGGAATTCTTTTAGTGAATATCGTGTCCTGCGCTACGGGCATGCCTGCGAAACCTGCGCGCAGGTTAGCACGGCACGCCGGCCAGAGGGCCCATAAACGCCCGGCTACGCGTGCCGCCGTATCACTTCCCGCAGCCGTTCGCAGCTTCGGGCAAGGGTTTTCTCGGGCGCGGTCGCGACGCCCAGCAGGAACCCGGAGCGCGCGCCAGCCGCGGACAGATACCACGGCGAAAGCGGCGCGGGGCCCAAACCGAACGCCAGCAATTCCCTGAAGATGGCGATGTCCGGCGCGCCGTCGGGCAAGCGCACGAGCACGGCCAGTCCCGCGGTCTTCGTCTCGAAGCCGAGCTTGCCAAGGCATTCGAGCAAAGCGTCGCGCTGCGCGCAATAAAGACGCTTCAGGCGGCGCAGATGGCGCAGATAGTGGCCCTCGCGCATGAACTGGGCCGTGGCGAGCTGCACGGACGGCCACGGCGCCGGCGCGAGACAGGCCGCCACTTCCGCGAACCGCGACGCGAGCGGCACGGGCGCGACGATGAATCCCAGACGCAACGCCGGGCTGATCGTCTTGCTGAACGAGCCGATATGAATGACGCGCTGGCCGCGATCGAGCGCCGCGAGCGCGGGTGCGGCGCGCGCGCCCAATTGCAACTCGCTTAAATAGTCATCCTCAATAATCCAGGCGCCCTGGCGTGCCGCCCAGTCGAGCAGTTGCAAGCGCCGCGAGAGCGAAAGCGTGGCGCCGAGCGGCGCCTGCTGCCCCGGCGTCACGACGGCCAGCGCCGCATCCGGCGCATGCCGCAGCCCGTAGTCGACGTCGATGCCGTCGGCATCCACCGGGACCGGCGCGAGCGCCAGCCGCGCCAGCTCCAGCCCATGCCGCGTGAACGGAAATCCCGGATCCTCGAACCAGGCCTTCTGCCCATCGAGGCCCAGCACGCGCAGCGCGAGTCCGAGCCCGCCGCTGAACCCGCTCGTGACGATGATCTGCGCGGGCGAGCAGGTCATGCCGCGCGCAATGGCCAGATACGCGGCGATTTCCCGCCGCAGCTCCAGTTCGCCGCGCGGGTCGGGATAGCCGACCGAGGCGCTCGATTCCGCGCGCAGCGCGAACGAGCGCACGTTGGTGAACAGCCTGGCGGGCAGCGTTTCCTGGGCCGGCACGCCCATCTGGAAGATGGCGGGGCCGGCGGTGAGCTCCTGGTACATCTCCATGAACGAACCCGGGTCGCTGCGCTCCTCCGCCTGCGGGCGGGCGGGTGGCCGGTCCGCCACGCGCGTGCCGGCCGCGCGCGACGCGACGATCAATTGCGCGTCGGAGAGGCGGTCGTAGGCAAGGCGCACCGTGCCGCGCGCCACGCCCAGTTGCGCGGCCAGGTCGAGCCACGACGGCAGACGCGCGCCCGGCGCCAGCACCCCGCCCTCGATCGCGGCGCTGATTGCCGTGCGGATCTGCTCGGCCAAAGGTATTTTCGCGGAGCGGTCGAGTTCGATTTTCAGCGGCTGGGACATCCGCTCATGGTACATAAAGAATGTTCGTTTCTGGTGCTTTCTTGTGGCCCAGCGGCCGGCCACAATACCCCGGTCGAAAGGAGAAACCGTTCATGAACATTCGATTCGCCCTTGGCGCCGCCTGTGCGTCCTTTGCCCTCTTTGCCCCCTTCGCCGCCATGCCGGCCATGGCGCATGGCAACAGCAACGGGGAAACCGTCACGCCCAATTTCGAGCACGCCATCCCCAACCTGCCCGGCAAGTCATTGACGGCGGTGGTGGTCGACTATGCGCCAGGCGGCGCCTCGCCGCCGCACGAGCATGCAAAGTCTGCATTCATTTATGCCTATGTCGTCTCGGGCGCGATCGAGTCGCAGGTGAACGACGGACCGAAGCGCGTCTATCACGCCGGCGAAAGCTTCTACGAGGATCCGGGCTCCATTCACCGCGTGAGCCGCAACGCGAGCAAGACGCAGCCGGCCAGACTGCTCGCGGTGTTCGTCGCCGATACCGACGACAAGGTCCTGACCACGCCGGTCAAATAAGCCCATCACGCAAAACAGGAGAACACTCATGAGCAAGCGTCTCGACTACAACCAGATCGCCCCCGCGGGCACCAAGGCGCTTGGCGGCGTCTACGGCTACATCATGCAGAGCGGGCTCGCGCCCGTGCTCGTCGATCTGGTGTATCTGCGCGTCTCGCAGATCAACAACTGCGCCTACTGCCTCGACATGCACACGCGCGACCTGCTGAAAAAAGGCATGAAAGTGGAAAAGCTGGCGCTGGTGCAGGCGTGGCGGGAAGCCGGGAATCTGTTCGATGCGCGCGAGCGCGCCGCGCTGGCATGGGCCGAATCGGTCACGCTCGTCGCGCAGACCGGCGTGCCCGATTCGGCCTACGAGGAAGCGCACGCCGTGTTCGACGAGCGCGAACTCGTGGATCTCACGATCGCCATCGGGCTAATGAACACGTACAACCGCATGGCTATCAGCTTCCGCAACACGCCCCAGGCCGTGCTGGAGCAGTGAGCGGATAACGCGGGCGCGCGTTAATCGCGCGGAAAGGCGCGCTCGAGAATCGCGTCGACGTTCATGCCCGCGGGCAGTGTGCCGAACACGCGTCCCCATTGATCGTCGAAGCGGCTGGCGATGAACGCGTCCGCGACCGGCTCGGGCGCGAACTCGCGCAGCAGGCGCGCCTGAACCAGCAGCACCAGGCGTTGCGCCTCCCGGCGCGCGAGGAATTCGAGCGTCTCGCCGTCTTGCCGGAAAGCGCGCGGAATAGCCTCGAGGCAAGGACGCAAACGCGCATCGTCGCGGCACACCGAGGCCAGATCGCCCATCAGCGCCTCGAGCGCGTCCGGTTCGCGGCCGATTGCGCGCAGCATGTCGAGCGCCATCACGTTGCCGGACCCTTCCCAGATCGAGATCACCGGCGCCTCGCGGTAGAGGCGCCCCATCGGGCCCTCATCCATGTAGCCGTTGCCGCCGAACACCTCCATCGCTTCGCCGGTGAGCTCGACGCTGCGCTTGGCGACCCAGCACTTGGCAGCCGGCGTCACGATCCGCTTGTAGGCGCGCTGAAGCGGCGCGTCCCCGGCCAGCGCGAACGCCTCGGTGAGGCGCATCATCAATTGCGTGGCGGCCTCGCTTTCCAGCGCCAGGTCGGCCAGCACGTTGCGCATCAGCGGCTGGTCCACGAGGTGCTTGCCGAATGCCTGGCGGCCGCGCGCATAGTGGATCGACTGCACGAGCGCCTGGCGAATCGTGCCCGCACTGCCCATGACGCAATTCAGGCGCGTATAGGACGCCATCTCGATGATGGTGGGAATGCCGCGCCCTTCCTCGCCGATCATGCGTCCCCAGGCGCCCTGGAATTCGACCTCGCTGCTGGAATTGGAGCGGTTGCCGACCTTTTCCTTCAAGCGCTGGATATGGATGGCGTTCTTGCTGCCGTCCGGGCGCCAGCGCGGCACGAAGAAGCAGGAAAGGCCATTCCCGGTGCGCGCGAGCACGAGGTGCGCATCGCACATGGGCGCCGAAAAAAACCATTTGTGACCAGTGATCTCATACTCCGCGCCACGCCCTTCGCCACGCAGCGGCGTGGCGCGCGTGCTGTTCGCGCGCACGTCGGAGCCGCCTTGCTTCTCGGTCATGCCCATGCCGATGAGCATCGACGACTTCTGATCGAACGGAATATCGCGGGCGTCGTAGTCGCGCGAATAAAGCCGCGGCGCGAGCTGCTCGAACAGCTCGGGTTCTTTCTGCAATACCGGAATGCAGGCGAAGGTCATCGAATTCGGACACTGCGAGCCCGCCTCGATCTGGCCATGCATCGAGAAGCCTGCGGCGTACGCCGCCCAGGCGCCGGGACGCGCATCGCTGAACGGCTGCGAGATCAGGTTTTGCTCGCGCGCCATTCTCATGAAGCCATGCCACGCGGGGTGGAATTCCACGCGGTCGATGCGATTGCCCTGGCGATCGAAGGTATGGAGTTCGGGTTTGAAGTGGTTGGCGTCCTCCGCCATGCGCACGACTTCTTCGCTGCCGAGCCGCGCGCCATAGCGAGTCAGCTCGTCTTCGTGCAGTGCCCCGCCGGCGCGCTGCACCGCCTCGCGCAGGGCGATATCGCTGCTGTAGAGGTTATAATTTTTCAGCTCCGGCACGACATTCGTGACTTCGTGGGTCTTCCAGTTCATATCGCAATGTCCCTTTTCCATTCCTTTACCTTGCGCCGATGCCCGACGGCACGCAGGCTGCGCTGCGAGCGGCCGGCACGGGATTCACGCAAAAGTGTAGGGAGGAACGACTGCGAGGGTGTTCGGATTTGAAAAACGCCACGCCGCCTTCGCCGGGTGCGCTCGCAACGAAGCGCCGCAGGCCGGCCCAGTCGCGCGCGCTCGCCACGACCGGGGCCATCCAGCAAGCCTTTATTCAGTTGCTGGTCGAGCGCGGCTACCGTGCGGTGTCCATTCGCCAGATCGTCGCGCTCGCGGGCGTGGGCACCGGCAGCTTCTACGAATACTATTCGAGCAAGGACGAACTGGCCGCCGTGTGCATTCGTCTGGGCATCAGGAGAATCGCGGCCGCGATGCGCGAATGCATCGACGCGCGGCAGAACGAACCGTTGCCGCAGCGAGTCGACGCACTGATCCACGCCCAAAGCGCCGAGCCATTGGCCAATCCCGAACAGTGGGCCGCCCTGTTCGTTCTCGAGCGCCGCATCTCCGAGGTGGACACCTACCGCGAGCTTTACCGCGAATTTGTGCGGATGTGGTCGAAAGCACTGACATGCGGGCCCGGATGGCCCGATGGCGCACCCGCGCAGGAAGCGGCGTTCGCCGCCCACTCGATGGTCTACGGCCTCGTGACCCAGGCCCTGATAACCCGAACGGTCGCGCCGGATGCCGGCACGGTCGGCCGCGTGCTGCGCACGGCGGTGCACGGCTATCTTTCGGTGGCCGCCCCGCTGGCGTACCGGCTGTATCGTTTCGACGCCCCCTCCTGAGGCGCGCGGGCGCCCCGTGCAACGGCCGGGCTCATAGCGAGCGGCCAGGTGCAACGGACCGTGAAAATGGACCGGCAATCAACCCGCTACCGCGCGCCCTGCGCCCGGCGCCGTGACGGCAGCCCGTACTCCGCCACCTGCCAGGCCAGCAAGCCGGGCACGTAGAACAGCAGATCGCGCACGCGCCGCGCGCCTGCGAGCGCGAGGCAGGTAGGCGCGTCGAACCCGAGCAGCCCGCCGATCAGCACGAAGCCGCCCTCCTGCACGCCCAGGCCGCCCGGCACCAGAAACGCCGCGCTGCTGACGAGCTGAATCAGCGCCTCGATCACGAAGGCCTGCGCAAAGGTCGCCTGCGCGCCGAGCACGTACAGCGCGCACCAGATCTCCAGCGCATAGCCCAGGCATTGCAGCGTCTGCCAGATCAGCAGATAGCGCACCACCACGCCCGTCTGCCGCCAGATCAGCTTGACCGATTGATCGACGCGCGCGGACTTGCCCACCAGATCGACCACCTTGCCGCTCGTGATGCGGTTGATGGCGTGGGCCGCGCGCTCGAACGGCCGGGCGTGCTGAACCAGCGCGAACAGCACCAGCACCGGCGTGAGCCCCGCGATGCCCCACGCGAGCCGTCCGGCCACGCGCGCGGCATCGGAGCTCGAGTGCTCGAGCAGATAGCCCGCGGCCACCAGCCCGAAAACGAGCTGGCTGATCAGCGTGAGCTGCATGTCGGCGACGAGGCTGGCCGCCGCCGTCGCCGGACGCACGCCGGCACGCCCGAGCAGGCGGAACGACACGATTTCCCCGCCGATGCGCGCGACGGGCAAGAGACCGTTGATGGACTCGCGAATCCACACGAGCCGGAGCATGGCCGCGAACGGCGGGCGCTGCGCGGAGCGGATCAGGGTGCGCCAGTCCCAGGCGTTCGCGCACATCGGCAGGACATGCAGCAAGGCGGCCAGCACGAGGCCCATGCCCGCGCCACGCAGGAGTTGCAGCACGGCCGCGGGGTGGTCGCGCCAGACGAGCCATACGGCAACGGCAAGACCGCACAACGCAGCGATACGTCCCAGGTGTTTCATCCGCGAGTGCTCTTTTCCGATACGCCTGTTACGTTTTTACGTTGCCTGTCTCTTGCGTCCCGCTCACTTTTCGTGAACCGGCGAGAGCATTCCGTGCGCGTCGACGCGAAAGCGCGTGCCGCGCCACACCACGCCTGACGAGCAAAAGCTCGCGACATAGATCGCGAACTGAACCGCGTCCCAAAGCGGCAGGCACAGCAGCCCGCGGCACTTCTGCCCGGTGGCGCGATCGGTGCGCCAGACCAGCAGCGCGCGGGCGCACAGCGCGACGGCGGCCAGCGCCCAGGCGGCCGGCGCCCCATCCGACATGACCACCGCGAGCAGCGCGAGCGGCAACGGATGCATGAGCAGCGCGCCCAGATGCCCCGAACGGTCCGCCGCGCGGATGGTGCGGCTCCAGCGCAACTCGTGCGCGAACACCTTGGAGAACGTATTCTCCGCGCAAGCGTGCTGCACCACAATGGGCGGAATGGCGACAGTGGCGCCCGCGCGGCGCACGGCCTCGCCCAACGCGTGGTCCTCGGCGAGGTGATGCGCGAACTGGGCGAGACCGCCAATGCGCGCGAGCATGTCCCGCGTCATGGCGATGGACTGGCCGAAGCACGGCCGGGCCCGCCCGAGCGCGAGCCCCGTGACCACGCCGGGCAGAAAATGATAGTTGGTCAGCGCGGCGGCAAGACGGGGCCAAAACCCGGGCGCACAGAGGCCGCGATACACGGTCGTCACGAGCCCCACACCCGGCTGCTGCAAAGTCCCCACGATATGGCGCAGGTAGTCCCGCTCGACGCGCACATCGCTATCGGCGAAGCACAGCACCTCATGCTCGGCCTTCTCCAGCATGTTCACGAGATTGGCGATCTTCCGGTTGGGCCCGTACAGGCGCGCATCGGCCACCACGGTGATGTGCGCGCCGGGATAGCGCGCACGCAGCTTTTCGACGGCGGCGAGCGCCGCGTCGCGCGCATCGTGCACGCCAAAGAGATACTGAAGCGGCCCCGGATAATCCTGCTCGAAGAAACTGGCGAGATGCGCTTCGAGCTGCCATTCGTCGCCGTGCAGCGGCTTGACGATGGTGACGGCGGGAAAGCGCTGCGGCGCGGCCACGCCGCGCGCGAAGAAGCGACCGATCAGCCGGCAGGCCGCCACGGTGTAGACAATGCCGAAGATGGCGCAAAGACCGCAAAACCACGCCATGCCTTGCGCGAATGAATGGGCGAGATTCACTGCGAAAACCACTGCAAAAACATTGCGCGCCCCCTTTCGAATGCCACCCTGGTTCGCCTCTGCTTGCTGCTTGCCATCTGCTTGCTGTCAGCTTTCGGCCGATGCGCGGCGTGAAGCGCCGCACCGTGCCAACTGACACAGCGTACCAATGTTTTCTGACGAAAAGATTAATTGCGTTGCTGGCGCCTCATCGGCAGGCCCCGATTCACGCATGAGCGCATCGAAAGACAACGAACGCATCGAGGCCAGCGGCTTCGCCCCCCTTAAGCATGGGTTAACTCGTGGCTACCTACAATCCGTGCTCGATTCCACTCTCTTGCACCGAGGTCATCATGCCTGGACCGACACGATACGATGCACCCGCGCGTCTTCTTCACTGGCTCGTCGTGGCGCTCGTCGTCACGCAGTTCGTGCTGGGCTGGACGATGCCCGACGTTCACCGCGATACGCAGCCGGTGGGCCTGATTGCCGCGCACCTGGTCGTCGGCGCCGCGCTGCTCGCCGCCATGGCCCTGCGCATTCTCTGGCGCGCCACGCATCGCCCGCCCGCCGCCGATCTCTCGCGGCCGTTGCGCGCGATCTCCACCCTCACCCACGTTGCGCTTTATGCCTTGCTGGTGGCCGTTCCCGTGCTCGGCTGGATCAATGCCTCGTCGCGAGCCTGGCCGCTGACGCTGTTCGGCGTGCTGCCGCTCCCGGCGCTCTCGCCCGCCGGATCGCCTTTCGGGCATGCCATGGGCGACATTCACAGCACCCTGGCGTGGGCCTTGTTCGCGCTCATCTGCCTGCATGTCGGGGCCGCCCTGCTGCATCGCTTCGTGTTGCGCGATCGCGTGGTGCAGCGCATGGCGTTGTGGTGAGCGAGCCAGTTAGCTGCGTGAGCGGCCGGCGCGGGCCTCATGCCGATCATGTCCGCTTGCGACACCAGCCTGTGCGCTAGCGAGACATGAATGATTTCGATGGGTCCGCGGCACGGGCCGCACAAAGCACGGTTAGCCCTTAGTCGCCCGCGAACTTGTTCAACAACCGGCAGAGCTCGTTGAATTCGGCCTTGGTGAATTTGCGCAGCCGCGCGTTGAGCACTTTGGGCGCGATATGCGGAATTTGCGCGGCGACGGCCGCGCCCTCTTTCGTCAACGTGAGGTTCACGACGCGGCGATCTTCGATGCTGCGCGTGCGCTCGACGAGGCCCTTGTCTTCCAGCTTGTCGAGCAGGCGCGTCATCAAGCCCGTGTCGATGCCGAGCAGCTTCGACAGCTCGAAAGGGGTGCCGGCAGCGCCCACG
>JAITTX010000297.1 GCA_031286755.1 Paraburkholderia sp. | reverse complement strand
CCCGCCATCGTGCTCGCGCATGCGATCGCGAGCCTCGTCGATGCGCGCGGGGCCATTGCCGTCGAGGGCCTGCGCCCGCCGCCCATTCCGGCGAGCGTGCGCGAGGCGCTCGCCGACATCGTGCTCGGCGGCGACGAGGACGCGCCCGCGATCGACCCCGACTGGGGCGAGCCCGGCCTCACGCCCACCGAGCGCGTGATCGCCTGGAACACGCTCGAAGTGCTCGCGTTCAAGGCCGGCAATCCCGACGCGCCCGTCAATGCGATTCCGCCCACGGCCAAGGCGACCTGCCAGTTGCGCTTCGTGGTGGGCACCGACGCCGAACACGCGGGCGCGCATCTCAAAGCGCATTTCGCGCGGCACGGCTTTAACGACGTGAAGGTGCGCGTCACGCAGATTTCGGCGGCCACGCGCCTCGACCCCGACGACGCCTGGGTGCACTGGGCGCTCGAATCGCTGCGCGCGTCCACGGGCAAGAAGCCCGCGCTGCTGCCGAACCTGGGCGGCACGGTGCCCAACGACGTATTCGCGTACACGCTCGGCCTGCCGACGCTCTGGGTCCCGCACTCGTATCCGGCCTGCGCGCAGCACGCGCCGAACGAGCACCTGCTCGGCTCCGTCGCGCGCGAGGCGCTCGCCGTGATGGCCGGGCTCTGGTGGGACCTCGGCGAAGACGCCGCGCGCCTCGCCGCCACGCGCTCGCAAGCATCGGCGCACTCCGCCGCCGCCCTCCTTTAAAAGGTCCGCCGATATGTCCGCCAGCAAACCCGTGAGCCTCGTCAGGCTCGTCATCGCCACCTCCGCCGGCAACGCGCTCGAATGGTTCGACATCGCCATTTACGGGTTCTTCGCGGTGTACATCGGCAAGCACTTCTTTCCGGCCGACAACGACACCGTTTCGATGCTGCTCACGTTCGGCACCTTCGGCGCGTCGTATCTGGTGCGGCCGCTCGGCGGCGCGATTCTGGGCGCCTACGCCGACCGGCGCGGGCGCAAGGCGGCGTTGATGGTCTCGGTGGGCCTCATGATGGTGGGCACGGCCATCATCGCGCTGATTCCCGACTACGCCACGATCGGCGTGGCCGCGCCGCTCGCCGTGTTCGCCGCGCGGCTCATTCAGGGCTTTTCGGCGGGCGGCGAGTTCGGCGCGTCCACCGCCATGCTGATCGAGCACGCCCCGCACCGGCGCGGCTTTCTCGCGAGCTGGCAGTTCGCGACGCAAGGCCTTGCCACGCTGCTCGCGGCCTCGTTCGGCTACGGCCTCGCGCGCCTCATGGCGCCCGCCGATCTCGCGGCGTGGGGCTGGCGCTTGCCATTTTTCTTCGGATTGCTGATCGGTCCGGTGGGGCTCTATCTGCGCCGCTTCATCGAGGACGCCGAGGACTTCAAGCGCGCCGAGCGCACCGAGACGCCCGTGCGCGAAGTGCTGGGCCAGCAAAAGCGGCTCGTGCTCACGGCCATCGGCCTGCTGACCGTCTCGACGGCGGTCAACTATCTGCTGCAATACATTCCGACCTTCGCGATCCGCCAGCTTCATCTGCCCGCGGCAACGGGCTTCGCGGCAACCATGGCGGGCGGCGTGATTCTCACGGTGGTCACGCCGTTCGCGGGGCATCTGTCCGACCGTATCGGCCGGCGCACGCAGATGACCTGCGTGGCGCTGCTGTTTCTCGTCAGCGCGTATCCGGGCTTCGCCTGGGCGACGAGCCATGCGAGCCCGCTGCCGCTCTTCGTGCTGATCGCGTGGCTCGCGCTGCTGAAGTCGATCTATTTCGGCGCCCTGCCCGCGCTCATGGCCGAGATTTTCCCGGCCGCGACGCGCGCGACCGGCATGTCGATCGGCTACAACATCGGCGTCACGGTGTTTGGCGGCTTCACGCCGGCCATCGTCACGTGGATGCTGGGCGCGACCGGCGACAAGAGCGCGCCGAGCTACTGGCTGATCGCGACCGCGATGATCAGCTTGTCCGCGCTCGCTTATGTCAGCCGTGTGAAAGGAACGGCCACGGTTTCGCAGCAGGCGGCGGCCTGAGGGAGCCTGCGAAAGCTTAAGGGGGCAATTCCCATCGAATATTCGCTGAACCTCGCGATATCTGGTAGAACATCGGCCTGGGCTTTTTCGATCAATAACCGCGAGAGACGACGCAAATGAACACCCCCCGTCCCCTTGAAATCGCCGTGGAACGGCACCCGAATCCCACGCCGGCCGACGAAATCGCCGCGCGGCTGACCAATCCGGTGTTCGGACGCGTTTTCACGGATCACATGGTCACGATCCGCTGGACGGAAGGCACCGGCTGGCATGACGCCAAGGTGGAAGCGCGCCGCCCGTTCCAGATCGACCCGGCCTGCGCCGTCCTGCACTACGCGCAGGAGATTTTCGAGGGCATGAAGGCCTATCGCGGCGAAAACGGCCAGATCTCGCTGTTCCGCCCCCAGGAAAACGCCAAGCGCTTCCGCAACTCGGCCGCGCGCATGTCGATGGCCGACCTGCCCGAGGAGCTGTTCCTGCGCGCGGTCGAGGCGCTCGTCGACATCGACCGCGCCTGGGTGCCGGGCGGCGACGGCAGCCTCTACCTGCGCCCCTTCATGTTCGCCAACGAGAGCTTCCTCGGCGTGCGGGCCGCCCACGAATACATCTTCTGCGTGATCGCCTGCCCGGTCGGCCCTTATTTCAAGTCGGGCAAGTCGGCGGTCACGGTCTGGGTCTCGGACCAGTACACGCGCGCGGCGCCGGGCGGCACGGGCGCGGCCAAGTGCGGCGGCAACTATGCGGCCAGCCTGATCGCGCAGACCGAGGCGTCGGAGCACGGCTGCGACCAGGTGGTGTTCCTCGACGCGGCGCAGCACCGCTGGATCGAGGAGCTCGGCGGCATGAACGTGTTCTTCGTGCTCGACGACGGCTCGCTCGTCACGCCGCCGCTTTCCGGCACGATCCTGCCGGGCATCACGCGCGCGTCGATCATCGAGCTTGCCCGCAAGGAAGGCCTCACCGTCAACGAAGCGCCCATTTCGTTCGACGACTGGCGCGAAGGCGCTGCCTCGGGCCGCATCAAGGAAACCTTCGCCTGCGGCACGGCGGCGGTGGTCACGGCGATCGGCACCGTGCGCCATGCGGGCGGCGAGTTCTCGATCGGCGACGGAGGCGAAGGCGAAGTCACGCGCCGCCTGCGCACGCTGCTCACCGGCATCCAGCGCGGCAAGGTGGCCGATCCCGCGGGTTGGGTCTGGAACGTGAAGCCGTAAAGTCTTTTCGGGAGGGCGCGCTCGCGCATGCCGGACACACCGGATGCCGCGCAGCAGCCACCCTCCGCAATCCGGGCGGCCAGCGCGCCGCCCAGCGCCCCGCCCCCTCATTCAGCCGTGCACACCACGAGCGCCGCGGCAGGATTTTAATCAGGAATCCTTACCCGAACCGCACGCAGTAAATCGGCGGCAGATGCGCGGAAATCAGGTGCCAGTTTTCGCCGCCGTCGCGAGAAGTCCAGAGCGCGCCGGTGGTCGACCCCATCGCCAGGCGCGTGCCCGAATCGTCCACGACGAGCCCGTGCCGATACACGAGATCGTAAGCCGGCGCAGGCGGCAGCCCGTTCGAGAAGCGCTCGAAGGTGCGGCCGCCGTCGCGCGTGCGCGTGACCACGAATTGCCCGTCCACCGGAATCCGGCACGCGTCTTTCACGGCCGGCACGAACCAGGCGGTGTCGGGCTCGCGCGGATGCACGGCCACCGCGAAGCCGAAGCTCGATGGCTGCGCTTCGACGCGCCGCCACTGCGCCGCGCCGTCGGTCGAGCGGAAGATCGCGCAGTGATGCTGCGTCCACAGCGCATCGGGGTTCGCCGGGCACTGCACGACGCGGTGCGGGTCCTGCACGTTGGCTTCGCCGCGCCGCTCGGGCGGCATGTAGTCGGCCTCCATGCCCTCGGAACTCAGGCGCCAGGTCGCGCCGGCATCGAAGGTCTGCCAGACGCCGCCGCACGAGATGCCGATGGTCACGTGCCGGCTGTCGCGCGGGTCCACCATCACGGAATGAATGCCTGGCGCGTCATAGCCGCCGCCGAACCATTCGGGGCGCTCCGGGCGGTCCCACAGCGCGCGGTTGAGCGCCCAGGTGTCGCCGCCGTCGCCGGAGCGGAACAGGCCGCCCGGAATGGTGCCGGCCCACAGGACGCCCGGCTCGTCCGGGCCGCCCGCCTCCAGCGACCAGATTTGCTGCAGTGTCCACGGCGGGGATGGCGGGCGGGGCTCGGCGGCGCCCGCGTTGTCGGCGCCCGCGTCCTGGCTCGTTTGCTGGTCGGCGTCCGCGCTGGCGCCGCCATTGCCAGCGCGCTGCTCGCCGGGCGGCTGCGGCGGGTAGACGGGCACCGCGCATTCTTCCCACTCCGCCTGGCCCGCGCGCTGCCGGTGCAGCTTCACGCCGAAGTGGCCGAGATTGAGCGCGGCATAGAGCGTCCCGTCGCGCGGATCGGGCAACACCATGCTCACCGGCTCGCCCGCGAAATGCGGTGCGCCGTGCGTCCAGCCGCCCTCGCCGTCGTCTTGCAGTACGAACAGTCCCTTGCGCGTTGCGACAAGCAATCGATCGCTCATGTGGAGTGTCTCCTTTGCGGGTGTAGCTGCCCGCTACTCGCCCATTACCCGCCCGAGAGCGCCTGAACGACGTAGACGCGGCTCGCCGCGCCGAGCGCATCGGACAGATGCTGCCGGTCGCGCACCGGCTGGCCGTCCACGAACACGGACAGATGCCGCCTCAGCCCGCCCTGGTCGTCGAGGATGTAGCCGCGCAGCCGCGGCTGCGCGGCGAAAACGGCCTCGAACGCCTCGCCCACGCTGCGCGCATCGATCTCGCGCTCGGGTGTTGCGACATGCCGCTGAATCGAGGCAGCGAAGAAGATGTGGGCCATGGGGGCGCGGCGGCACGGGAAAGGCCCGTCACCGCCGGTTTTGTAGTGTAGGTGATTTGTAGCGCGTTTCTGGCGGATCGCCTTGCACGGGACCTGGAAGCGCCGTGCGTGAAGCATGCGGATTGCCGCAAAGAATTCCAGCGGGCCGCCGATCCGTGCACAATCACGGGCGAAGCACGGGCACCGCGCGGACTCGCGAACGGCTCGTCGCCCCCACACAGAAACCGCAAACCCACCGGAAGCACAGGAATCCCATGGCCCCACTGGTTGCCACCGTCGCGCTATTGATCGTCGTCTTCGTTCACGTGAGCCTGCCGCGCTTCACGCCC
>JAITTX010000224.1 GCA_031286755.1 Paraburkholderia sp. | reverse complement strand
GCAGCAGGTTGTTTTTCTGGTAGGCCTCGTTCACGCGCTGCATCAGGCGGGTTTTGCGCTCCCGCTCCTGCGGGTCGGTTTCGCGATCAGGATGCAGCGCGCTGGCCAGTTTGCGGTAGACCTCGCGAATGGACAGGTTCAGCTTTGCCTGCTGCTCCTGTGCGTGCGCTTCGGCGGCCTGCTGCCTGGATGATGTCTTCCGCTTCGCGCGTCGCGTTGCGCATTCTCGCTTTCCCATTGCGCCTGAGCATCCTGGAAATGGGTCTCAGCGCGTTGCAGCAGGTCTTCCGGTGAATTCAGATCCTCATCATCCCCTAGATCAACGCCAAACATTGCCTCGAGCATGGATTTCATCCCGACGACCTCGGTAGCCACCTCGCTGTCGTAGCTGGTCGGGCTGTACTTGTCGTAGATAGCTTTCAGGGCCTTGCCTTCGTTCTCGTCTTCACCGATCAAATCGCCTGCCAGATCGACGATCACAAGCGCAACCTTCCGGCATTCTGTCTTGGTCAAGCACTCATAGGCCTGGTCCAGACAATGCACCATCCGGGTTCGTAGTGCCGCCGAGGTTTTCTCCAAGGGCAGGAGTTCATCGACGTACCTCTTCTGAAAGGCAGGTGTAGCCGTTTCCCAGTCGCGCAAGCGCTTTCGGCGTTTCCCGATCTTCGCGATCAGCGAGTTGAAAGTCTTCTGGGCTTTTGAGAGGGCTGACGCGTCGTGTTCGGGCGCAATACTGACAGAGCGCGAGGTTCTGGTCATGGGGAAATCCGCTGAAGACGGGAGAAAGTCACCGACGGCGCCCATTTTAACCGACGCAAGGCCACGCAAACCGATCCACCGGTCGATGAAGAAGTGAATTTCCATGAACCTGTATCGCTAACCCTAATGGCGTGCACTCCATTACGTACTGCAACCGGCATTGCCCGAAGTGTCAGTCGCTTGCACGCGCGAAATGGCTCGAAGACCGGCAGGCTGACCTCTTGCCCGTGCCGTACTTCCACGTCGTCTTCACGGTGCCAGAATCGATCGCCCAGATCGCGTTCCAGAACAAACGCCTGGTCTACGAGATCCTGTTCCAGGCCACCGCCGAGACGTTGCAGGCGATCAGCGCCGATCCTCGGCATCTCGGCGCCACTGTCGGCTTCATCGCAATCCTGCACACGTGGCGGCAGAACCTCGTGCATCATCCGCACCTGCACTGCGTGGTGCCAGGCGGCGGCCTATCGCCGGATGGCAAACGCTGGCTCGCCTGCCGGCCCGGCTTTTTCTTGCCAGTGCGCGTGCTCTCGCGGCTGTTTCGGCGGCTGTTCCTTGAGCGTCTGCAGCAGGCCTTCGACGCCGGCGAGCTGCGGTTCTTCTCGTCGCTTGCCGAGCTGGCCGAGCCCGGCCGATTCGTCTAACGTCTGGCAGAGGCGTGCACTACCGAGTGGGTAGTCTATGCCAAGGAGCCGTTCGGAGGCCCCCAGCAAGTCCTCGATTATCTGGGCCGCTACACACATCGCGTAGCGATTTCCAACAACCGTCTGCTCGAGTTCGCCGACGAACATGTGGCGTTCCGCTGGAAGGACTACCGCCGACCGGGCAAGCCGCGCGTCATGCGTCTGCCGGTGGACGAGTTCATCCGGCAATCCCTGCTACATGTCCTGCCGCGTGGGTTCCGGCGCATCCTTCACTACGGGCTGCTCTGCAATTGCCTGCGCAAAGCGCGATTGGCCAAGTGTCGTCGATTGCTCGAGGCCAAGCCTACATGCGAAGCACAGGCCACACACAGGTCTGACTAACGTGACCGCTACGAAAAGCTAACCGGCCGAGCGCTGCACGCATGTCCGGCCTGTTCCCGGGGCACATGCTCTTCGTCGCGCGCCTGTTGCCGGGCGTCTCGCCGCGAGCGCCGCCGGCGAGGACCGTATGAAATCCGCCCTGTTCATCGCCACAGCCCGTTTCCCCAGCGCATCAACCGAAACGGCGGGTATGGTCCCGCCACATGCGTCCGTCCGATACCGCTGTCGTTCACGCTCATCGATCGATCTGCTCGAACACGATTCGTTTCCGGCATAAACACAACGCGATACCCGCACTCCTGACGCCCCGAACATCGCCGCTGGCGAAATCTCCCCGGCGGCAACACTTCAATGCCCATAGCGGTCACTGCTCGCGGAGCGGTTTAGCTCAAAGAGTTTTTTACAGAGCGGAAACGGCCTCGTCCGCCGCGTCCTGGCCAGCTCAGTGCGCCGTTTCCGCTCCGCAAAAAATCCTCTGGATTATCGATATGGATGCGTTATCAGTAGAAACTGCCTGTTCGCGAAACGAGTCACCCATGCCCTCGCGGCTATAATCGCCGGATGCCAAATCATCCGCTCCCTTTCCCCAACGCAGCTTCGGTGTCTGCCGTGCGTGCCTGGTACGCCGGGATGACATCGCACGCGGCGGTTCAGCGCTATTGTCGCGCTCGCGATCGCAGAAGGCCAGTCGGCGCGTGGCGTTGTCATAGCGGTGAAGGGCAGCGTCGCGCCCCATAGACCTAACTGGCTCGCGGTATGACGCAAGGGCAGGGGCAGATCTCCTGACCGGCCTACTGGCTGCTTCCCGCGAAGCGTCGCGATATCCCGCGCAGCAGTCGGTGCAGCATCGAACCGCCGCGTATTGCGCCGAAATCGACAGAGTCGAATGCATTCCGCACGAGCAGGGCGAGTTCGGTTTCACCCTGGATGAGCAGGCGTCGACTGAAGAACAATGTATCCGCGTCGATTTCTCGTGCGGCAAGCCGAACGAAGTCAAGGCTACTGCCGGTGATGCGGAGGTTTGCGGCTGCCCCCGACGAGGCCGCCATGAATCCTGTTTCGTTGAACGCCATGCCGATCACGAGTCCGAGATCGCTTACCTCGATCACATAGTTGCGGTTGCTCATGTGCAAGCGCGTTTCGGTGTCGAGTTGCGGTAGTAGGTACCGGTTCGCCAGCAGGCAAATCGCCACGGCGGGCGGCTTGACAGGAAGCATGCCAATGCAGCGACGTAGCTGCGGAATCAACATTGAACGCGCGAATTCCACGACTATCCTCCTGTATGGCCCGTGGCTGACACACCGGGCTTCCCGAACCAGAAGCCATCGCATGGCGCAGCGTCCTGGAGCTCGCAGAGCTGGCGGTATCCATCGTCCATTTCGACCGTGCCCTGCACCAGGTCGGCGAACGTGTTCGCGATCTCAGTCGTATGAAGCGCTTGCGGCGCGATGCGCAATATCGAAATGCCTGCATCCGCGAAGCGATCGATTTCGCGTGCAAGATTCACAACCTGTGCAGTCTGAGTCTGGGTGCCATTCAGCCGAATGAAGGGTTGTCCCTCGAGCGTCGAAGCATTGATACCACTTGGGTTGTCAGCGCACCGGTGGCCGCATTGATCCTTCTGCAGATTGTGATGTCGCGCGGTGAAGCAGCGCGCCGAAAAAGAAAGCGGTGCGTGGCCGAAGACGAAATACTCAATCTCGGCTGGCGAGGCGCGGTGATGATCGATCGCGGCGATCGTGTCCCGCGTGCACTCGATCGGTGCGACCCACCGACTGGCGCCCAGGTCGGTCAGCCAGTCCAGCACCGGCGCGCTATAGCAGTTTATGTGCGGGCCGGCCACGAAGGGCTTGCAGCGGGGGGCCAGCAGACCGACAGCTGACATGTCGTTCGCTTCCAGCAAGTACCCGTCTGCATCCGCAAGGCTTTGCATGCGTCGGAGATCGGCTTCGGTCTCGGGCATGGCAAGCATCGACAGTACGACCTCCTTGCCCTGTGAACGCAGTGCGCGTGCGAGGTCGAGCCAGTCGGCAAGGCGTATGGCGTGTCGCTTCGAGCATACGACTTCGCCGAGGTAGACAATATCGACGCGCGAATCTGCAATCGCGTCATAAAACCTCACGATGTCGCTGCGGCTCCAGTAGTATTGGATCGGTCCAAGAGATATCTTCATGACGTTATCATTTCCATGGACGCGAATACGCGCCCAATGTGTCGGTTTGTCCTTCTGCGAGCGAGCTGAGCGTGGTGAACCACAGGGGATCGAATGCCATCGTGGCGCCTTGCTGCGCAAGCGCGTCGAGTGCGGCGCGCCAGACGCGCGTGACGGCGGCCGTATATGCGGGACCACGCTGTCGTCCTTCCATCTTGACGGCACGTACGCCGATGCGCGCCAGGTGGGGCAATAGACTGAGCGCGTTCAGGCTGGTTGGCTCTTCGAACGCGTGATAACGTTTGCCGCAAACATCGAAACGCCCCTTGCAGATTGTCGGATAGCTTGAGGGCTCATCGGCCCGGTAACTGTCGACCAGCACCGTGGCCAATCGCGCATCGAGCCAGGAATGTCCGGATTCCTTGCGTTCGGACCAATGGACGTGCCGGGCGGGGGAGCAGACGCCGTCGAGATTCGGCGCTTCACCGCTCGCGTGGGCGGATAGGGCGCAACGCCCTTCGACCATCACGCACAGGCTGCCGAAGCCAAATACCTCGATTTCGACCGACGTATTTTTCACCGTATTTTCGATTTGCTCAATCGATAGCACTCGCGGCAGCACAGCGCGTTGAATACCGAATTCGCGTTGAAGGAAGTTGATGCCGGCATGGCTCGTTACCGAACCTTGAACCGACAGGTGGAGGCGCAGCGACGGTTGAACTCGCGATGCATATGCCATCAGCGCGGGGTCTCCAACGATGATCGCGTCGATTCCCATCTCGGCCGCGAGATCGATTGCGTTCGTCCAGCGCGAAAGGTCGGCACCGTTGGTATACGTGTTGATCGCAAGAAGAACCTTGCATCCCGCTCCGTGAGCATGGCGAAGACCATCGGAAAGCGCGTTCCGATCGAAATTCAAACCCGGAAAGGCGCGCGCGTTCGTATCACCCTTCAGTCCCACGTACACGCAATCGGCGCCGGAATCGACAGCCGCGCGTAACGCGGGCAAGTTGCCAGCGGGACATACGAGTTCTGGTATCAGCAAATCAGACATGGCATCAATGTTCGATCAATAATCCTGGCGGACGCATGAATCCGCCGGGCCCGCGGCCCCGTATATCGCAGCAGCGCGGTGCGCATTGTTCAATCGCTCGTGATCACGCGTGGTGACGCACTTTCACGATGGTAAGTATTTCGCGCAGACTGACCCGCAACCTCTCACCCGGATAATCAGCAGGTATCGGCGCGCTTAGCAGGCGATCGGGAACGCAGCTGGTGCTGATCTCCCACATTCACCGACTCAGGCGCACGTTCAACCACGGTGATGGCGAGTCTTAGCGGAATCACCAATGCCGCGTCGTGCTTGCGAGCACGTCAGCCTGTGCATTCACTCTCGCGCGTGGCCGCTGCGGGGCAATGGCCACGCGCCAGGGGAATGAGTGCCTGTCGCGTCGCCACATATGCGGCCACAGGCTGTGCGGGTTTTCGGGATCGATCCGGGCCTCGCGCACTAATCCCGGCGCGTTCAGGGTGGTTTTCTGGATGCACTGCGGTGCGCCAGCCGTGACCGCATCATCCCGTATACCCTGGGGGCACACACGGGCTGGATCGCGGGAGCCTGATGTAAAACAAAGAGCCGCCCACATGGGGCGGCTCTTGCTTCGTGTCACTGACCGGCATATTCGAGCCATTCCGGGATCGGCGTAATCGAGCCACCGGATGATCGCCGCAATCGAGCCAGTGCATGATCGGCGCAATCGGGCCACTCGATGATCGGCGCATTGGAGCCACCGCAGGATCGGCGTAATCGAGCCACATAGCGGGCTCAGTGTTCTGTCGGGCGGCAGCCCGAAACGCATTTCGAATTTCCGCAACCCGGTACCTTCAGGCTTTTTGCCCGGAGGGCCGATGAGTCGAAGGAGGTTCGAAGTGTTTGAGTATCGACAGGTTCTGGCGCGCATGCGTCAGGGCGATTCCGATCGCGACATTGCCAGCGCACGCCTGATGGGGCGTGGGAAGCTGAAGACCGTCAGGCAGGTCGCGCTCGCTCGGGACTGGCTCGATCCCGGTCGGCCCTTGCCGGACGATGCCGAATTGGCAGCGATCTTCGGACGCAATCCGAAGCTGCCGCGTAGCTGCGTCTCCACGATTGAACCGTTTCGCGATCTGGTGCGCGGCTGGTTTAACGCCGACGTGCAGGGCACGACGATCTTCAATGCGCTTCAGCGCAACCACGGCTATACGGGCAGCTATTCGGCAGTGCGGCGCTTCCTGCTGCACCTGAAGGCCGAGCGCGGCGCGAGAGCGACGACGATCCTGGAGTTCGCACCCGCCGAGGCCGCACAGGTCGACTTCGGCGCCGGTCCGGTGCTCATGCATGAGTCCGGGGTTCAGCTCAAGACATGGTTCTTCGTAATGACGCTGTGCTGGTCGCGCCACCAGTATGCAGAGTTCGTGCTGGATCAAACGGTCGAGACGTGGCTCGCGTGCCACCGGCGCGCCTTCGAATGGTTCGGCGGCCGCGTGGAGCGC
>JAITTX010000197.1 GCA_031286755.1 Paraburkholderia sp. | reverse complement strand
ATGGACGTGCACGACGCGGGCGACTACCGTGAACGCGGCGAGCGTGATGCGCAGGCCGGCAGCGCCGCAGATTCCGCGAACGCATCAGGCGCCGTTGCGTCGGGCGCCGTCGCGCCGCCCTGGCGCACGCTGCGGCCCGGCATGACGCTCACGATCGAGCCGGGCCTCTACGTGCGCGCCGCCGAAGACGTGCCCGAGCGCTACTGGGACATCGGCATCCGCATCGAGGACGACGCCATCGTCACCGCCACCGGCTGCGAGCTGATCACGCGCGGCGTGCCCGTGGCCGCCGATGAAATCGAGGCGCTGATGCAGGACGCGCGCCACGGCGCCTGAGTCGCGCGATTGAGGCGATCGAGCCGAGCGGCAGGCGCACCGCGCACGAGCCAGGGCGCGCAGGACATATCCGCCGCGTACCCACCAGCACGCAGAAAAAGCCAACGATCTGAAGCGAACGCAGCAACATGAATGCAGCAAACCCAGCAACAGGGATCCCAGGCGGAACCGGGCACACGTCCAGCGAGTACGACGTCATCATCGTCGGCGCGGGGCCGGTCGGGCTCGCGCTCGCCGGCTGGCTCGCGCGGCGCAGCGCCACGGCGGCGCTCTCGGTCGCGCTCGTCGACGCTCGCGAGCCGGACGACAGCGCCGGTGATCCGCGCGCCATCGCCGTCTCCCAGGGTAGCCGCACGCTGCTGCAGGCGCTCGCGTGGCCCCAGGACGCGACGCCCATCGAGCGCATCCACGTCTCGCAGCGCGGCCACTTCGGCCGCACGCTCATCGACCGGCACGACTACGACCTGCCCGCGCTCGGCTATGTCGCGCGCTACGGCGCGATCGTGCAGTCGCTCGCGCACGCCGTGCGCGGCACCCATGTGCACTGGCTGCATCACACGCACGCGCACGAGCCGGTCGTCGAGCACGACGGCGTGACGCTGCCCGTGCAGAGCGCGGGCGTTGTGCGCACGCTGCGCGCGCGCATTCTCGTGAACGCGGAAGGCGGGCTCTATCGTGCGCAGACCACGCGCAAGCCACGGCATGCCGAGGCGGACCTGGACGAGGAGCAAGACGAAGCGGCCATGCGCGACCAGGCCGCGGATGCCGGCCACACGGCCGCCGCGAGGGCATCGAGCGAGGCCGATCCAGCTGGCTCCGCCGCGAACGCGGACGCGCATGAGAGCGCTCCGGCCGGACCGGCGCCACAACGCACGCCCCAGCACCCGCCCAAGCGTACCCGCGACTACGGCCAGACCGCGCTGGTCGGCGTGGTGACGGTTTCGGCGCCGCAGCCGCATGTGGCCTGGGAGCGCTTCACGAATGAAGGCCCGATCGCGCTGTTGCCGATGGGCGGCGTGCGCGGCGCGGACTACGCGCTCGTGTGGTGCTCGTCGCCGCTCGAAGCCGAGCGCCGCGCCCAGCTTTCCGACGCCGATTTCCTCGCCGAGCTCGGCACCGCCTTCGGCTCACGGATGGGCCGCTTCACGCAGATCCACGGCCGCGCCGCCTTTGCGCTCGGCCTGAACGCGCTCGACACGCTGGCCTCGGGCCACAACCGCATCGCGGCCGTGGGCAACGCGGCGCAAACGCTGCATCCCGTGGCCGGCCAGGGCCTCAATCTCGGCCTGCGCGACGCCCACGCGCTCGCCGACGCCCTCGTGCAGCACGGCGCCACGCCGCTCGCGCTCGCCGACTTCTCGGGCCGCCGCGCCTTCGACCGCCGCATGACGATCGGCGCGACGGACACGCTCGCGCGCTTGTTCACCGTCGATTTCGCGCCGTTCGCGACGCTGCGCGGCCTTGCGCTCACGGCGCTCGAATTCGCGCCGCCGGTCAAGACGGCGCTGGCCCGGCAGATGATGTTCGGGCAGCGGAATTGATGCGGCGTAGCGGCGCTGCCGGATTGTCGTCCGCACATTAAGGGTCGAATCTTATTTCACGATAAGGTGCCGCGATCGCGCTGGAGACCCGTAACCAGAACAACACCAGGGTCCGCAAGCCGAGACCGCCCATCTCGTTAACGCTAAAATACGCGTTTCCCCTGTTTCAGCCGCAGCCGCGCCAACGCCTTCGACGCCCGTCGGAGCCAGCCGGGCGCGGTGCTGCTTTCGTCCGCGCATCATGTTCACAATTGGCCGCCACACCCTGCGCAACAACCTGTTCGTCGCCCCCATGGCGGGCGTCACGGACCGGCCGTTCCGCCAGTTGTGCAAGCGCCTGGGCGCGGGCTACGCGGTCTCGGAGATGGTCGCGTCCAACGCGCAGCTCTGGAAAAGCGAAAAGACCATGCGCCGCGCCAACCACGCGGGCGAGGTCGAGCCGATTGCCGTGCAGATCGCCGGCGCCGACCCGGAGATGATGGCCGAAGCGGCACGCTATAACGTCGCCAACGGCGCGCAGATCATCGACATCAACATGGGCTGCCCCGCCAAGAAGGTCTGCAACGTGGCGGCCGGCTCCGCGCTCTTGCAAAACGAGCCGCTCGTCGCGCGCATCGTGAAGGCCGTGGTGGACGCCGTGGGCATCGGCCCCGACGCCGTGCCCGTCACGCTCAAGATCCGCACGGGCTGGGACCGCGAGCATCGCAACGCGCTCACCATCGCGCGCATTGCGGAAGACAGCGGCATTTCGATGCTCACCATGCACGGCCGCACGCGCGCCGACCTCTATCACGGCGAAGCGGAGTACGAAACGATTGCGGCCGTGAAGGCCGCCGCGCGCATTCCGGTGGTGGCCAACGGCGACATCACGAAACCGCAAAAGGCCCGCGAGGTGCTCGCCTGCACGGGCGCCGACGCCATCATGATCGGCCGCGCGGCGCAGGGGCGCCCGTGGCTCTTTCGCGAGATCGAACACTTCCTCGCGACGGGCGAGCTGCTGCCGCCCCCGCGCGTGGACGAGATCCAGACGATCATGAACGAGCACCTCGAAGACCACTACGCGTTTTATGGCGAGTTTACGGGCGTGCGTACTGCGCGCAAGCATATCGGCTGGTACACTCGCGGCCTTTGCGGCGCCAATACGTTCCGGCATCGCATGAACACGCTGGACACCACGCGCGACCAACTCGCCGCCGTCAACCAGTTCTTCGACGAGCAGAAGGCCGTTTCCGAGCGCCTCGTCTACGTCGACGACGAAACCGGCGCGGACGGCGAGCGCGAACCCACCGATCGACTGGCAGCATGAGCAAGCACAACATCGAACAATCCGTCCGCGAGAGCCTGGGCGTGTACTTCCAGGATCTCGACGGCAGCAACCCGCACGACGTCTACGAAATGGTGATGGCGTGCGTAGAAAAACCGATGCTCGAGGTGGTGCTCGAGCAGGCAGGCGGCAACCAGTCGCTGGCCGCCGAGTATCTCGGCATCAACCGAAACACGCTGCGCAAGAAGCTTCAGCAGCACGGCCTGCTGTAACGGCCCGCTAACGACCGTCACCGCTCTCACGGACGGTACCGGTACTGGACTTCTGGCACGGACCCCTCGATCCCTCGGCAACTTCTCCCCCATCATGATCAAGCAAGCGCTCATCTCCGTTTCCGACAAGGCCGGTATCGTCGATTTCGCGAAATCGCTGTCGGACCTCGGCGTCAAGATCCTGTCGACCGGCGGCACCGCGAAACTGCTCGCGGACGCGGGCCTCAACGTCACCGAAGTGGCCGACTACACCGGCTTCCCGGAAATGCTCGATGGGCGCGTGAAAACGCTGCACCCGAAGGTCCACGGCGGCATCCTCGCGCGCCGCGACCTGCCCGAGCACATGGCCGCGCTCGAAAAGCACGACATCCCGACGATCGACCTGCTGGTGGTGAACCTCTACCCGTTCGTCCAGACGATCTCGAAGGAAGAGTGCTCGCTCGAAGACGCGATCGAGAACATCGACATCGGCGGCCCGACCATGCTGCGCTCGGCGGCGAAGAACCACCGCGACGTGACCGTCGTGGTCGATCCGGCCGACTACGCGAAGGTGCTGGAAGAAATGCGCGCGAACGGCAACGCCGTGAGCTACGCCACCAACTTCCGCCTCGCGACCAAGGTGTTCTCGCACACGGCGCAGTACGACGGCGCGATCACGAACTACCTCACGAGCCTCACGAATTCGCTCGAGCACAGGGAGCGCAACACCTACCCGGCCGTGCTGAACCTCGCGTTCGACAAGGTCCAGGACCTGCGCTACGGCGAGAACCCGCACCAGAGCGCCGCGTTCTACCGCGACCTGAAGGCTCCGGCTGGCGCGCTCGCGAACTACACGCAGATCCAGGGCAAGGAGCTCTCGTACAACAACATCGCCGACTCGGACGCCGCGTGGGAATGCGTGAAGACCTTCGACGCGCCGGCCTGCGTGATCATCAAGCACGCGAATCCGTGCGGCGTGGCCGTGGGCGCGAACGCGCACGAAGCCTATTCGAAGGCGTTCCAGACCGACCCGACCTCCGCGTTCGGCGGCATCATCGCGTTCAACCGCGAAGTGGACGAAGCCGCCGCCCAAGCGGTTTCAAAGCAGTTCGTCGAAGTGCTGATCGCGCCGTCGTTCTCGGACGCCGCCAAGGCCGTGTTCACGGCGAAGCAGAACGTGCGCCTGCTCGAAATCGCGCTGGGCGATGGCCATAACGCGTTCGATCTCAAGCGCGTGGGCGGCGGCCTGCTGGTGCAATCGCTCGACGCGAA
Organism: Paraburkholderia sp.; assembly: GCA_031286755.1. Taxonomy (GTDB): domain Bacteria; phylum Pseudomonadota; class Gammaproteobacteria; order Burkholderiales; family Burkholderiaceae; genus Paraburkholderia. The sequence continues at coordinate 7,705 of JAITTX010000197.1, read as the reverse complement.
GAACGTGCAGCCGCACGAACTGCGCGTGGTGACCAAGCGCCACCCCACGCCGAAGGAAATGGACGATCTGATGTTCGCCTGGCGCGTCGCGAAGTTCGTGAAGTCCAACGCCATCGTGTTTTGCGCCAACGGCATGACGATGGGCGTAGGCGCGGGCCAGATGAGCCGCGTGGACTCGGCGCGCATCGCCAGCATCAAGGCGGAAAACGCGGGCCTCAAGCTCGCGGGCACGGCAGTCGCTTCGGACGCGTTCTTCCCGTTCCGTGACGGCCTCGACGTGGTGGTCAACGCGGGCGCGACCTGCGTGATCCAGCCGGGCGGCTCGATGCGCGACGACGAAGTGATCGCCGCCGCCGACGAGCACAACATCGCCATGGTGATGACGGGCATCCGCCACTTCCGTCACTGATCGTCGCCGATCGCCGCTGAGTGCGGCGCGCGTCCTGCACGCCGCGCCGCACTCGCCGCAAAGCCCGCCGGACGCGCGTCTCGCGGGCTTTTTTGTTCGCCCTGAAGGCCTTGCGCGCGACGCGCCAACGCTCGCGGCCCCTATGCCGTTCGTTGTACCATCGCAGGCAACACTCCAGGCACACCCTGCTTTCCCCGTATTTCATGAGAATTCTCGGCATCGACCCCGGCTTGCGCGTGACCGGCTTCGGCGTGATCGAACGTCACGGCCATCAACTCACGTATGTCGCAAGCGGCGTGATCCGCACCGCCGATGCCGATCTGCCCACGCGCCTCGGCACCATCTTCGAAGGCGTCTCCACGCTGATCCGCCAGCACGCGCCCGACCAGGCCGCCATCGAAAAGGTCTTCGTCAACGTCAATCCGCAGTCGACGCTGCTGCTCGGCCAGGCGCGCGGAGCGGCCATCTGCGGGCTCGTCTCGGGCGGCGTGCCGGTGGCCGAATACACCGCGCTGCAATTGAAGCAGGCCGTGGTGGGCTACGGCCGCGCGACCAAGGAGCAGATGCAGCAGATGGTCGTGCGCCTGCTCGCCCTCACCGGCACGCCCGGCACCGACGCCGCCGACGCGCTCGGCATGGCGATCTGCCACGCGCACAGCGGCGACACGCTCGCGACGCTCGGCGGCATCGCGCCCACGCTCGCGAAGAAGGGCGTGCGCGTGCGGCGCGGGCGCTTGATCGGCTAAGCGCCTGGCCGCAAGGCCAACGTTCCCGGAAAGCGCGCCGCGCAGCAGCGTGCTCCGCTACACTCTGCCCTTTCCCTTATCACTGAATCCGCCATGATCGGTCGCATTGCCGGCGTATTGCTGGAAAAGAACCCGCCGCACCTGCTCATCGACTGCAACGGCATCGGCTACGAAGTCGACGTGCCGATGAGCACGTTCTACAACCTTCCCGGCACTGGCGAAAAAGTCGTGCTGCTCACGCAGATGATCGTGCGCGAAGACGCGCACCTGCTCTACGGCTTCGGCACCGCGCAAGAACGCGCGACGTTTCGCGAGTTGCTCAAGATCAGCGGCATCGGCGCGCGCATGGCGCTGGCCGTGCTCTCGGGCATGAGCGTGCAGGATCTCTCGCAGGCCGTGACGCTGCAAGACTCGGCGCGCCTCACGCGCGTGCCCGGCATCGGCAAGAAGACTGCCGAGCGCCTGCTGCTCGAACTCAAAGGCAAGCTCGGCGCGGATCTGGGCGCCATGGCCGCCGCGGCCTCGCCCTCGGACCACGCGAACGACATCCTCAATGCGCTGCTCGCGCTCGGCTATTCGGAGAAGGAAGCACTCGCCGCCATCAAGAGCGTGCCGGCCGGCACGGGCGTCTCCGAAGGCATCAAGCTCGCGCTGAAGGTGCTCTCGAAGGCCTGATCGGCCTGCACGCATGCCCGCGTTGAGCCCACTGCGAGCCCAACGCGGACCCACCGCGGCCCAACTGCCGGCTGTTAGTTGCGGCGCCATCGCGGCGCGCTGGACGGCCCCGCCGCCGCATAATGTGCGCGGTACAATCGCTGCATGATCGAAACCGACAAACTCGCCGCGAACCACGCATCTGGCGAATCAGGCGCCGGCGCCAGCCGCGTGATCGCCGCCACGCCGGCCTCGTCCAAAGAGGAGGCGTTCGAGCGCGCGTTGCGCCCGCGCCAGCTCGACGAATACGTCGGCCAGGAAAAGGTGCGCGGCCAGCTCGAAATCTTTATCGAGGCCGCCAAACGCCGCTCGGAACCGCTCGACCACGTGCTGCTGTTCGGGCCGCCCGGCCTCGGCAAGACCACGCTCGCGCACATCATCGCGCGCGAAATGGGGGTCAATCTGCGGCAGACCTCGGGTCCGGTGCTCGAACGTGCGGGCGACCTCGCGGCGCTGCTCACCAATCTCGAAGCCAACGACGTGCTCTTCATCGACGAAATCCACCGGCTCTCGCCGGTCGTCGAGGAAATCCTGTATCCGGCGCTCGAGGACTATCAGATCGACATCATGATCGGCGAAGGGCCGGCCGCGCGCAGCGTGAAGCTCGACCTGCAACCGTTCACGCTGGTGGGTGCGACCACGCGCGCAGGCATGCTCACGAACCCGCTGCGCGACCGTTTCGGCATTGTCTCGCGGCTCGAGTTCTACAACGCGAGCGAACTCTCGCGCATCGTGCAGCGCTCGTCGGCGCTGCTCGGCGCGCATATTCACCCTGACGGCGCGCTCGAAATCGCGCGCCGCTCGCGCGGCACGCCGCGTATCGCCAATCGCCTGCTGCGCCGCGTGCGCGACTACGCCGAAGTGAAAGCCGACGGCTCGATCACCGCGCAGGTGGCCGACGCCGCGCTCAAGATGCTCGACGTCGATCCCGTGGGCTTCGACCTGATGGACCGCAAGCTGCTCGAAGCGATCCTGCACAAGTTCGACGGCGGCCCGGTGGGCGTGGACAACCTTGCGGCGGCGATCGGCGAGGAGCGCGACACGATCGAGGACGTGCTGGAGCCGTACCTGATCCAGCAAGGCTTCCTGCAGCGCACGCCGCGCGGGCGCGTGGCCACGCAGCTCACCTACCGGCACTTCGGCCTGATCGTGCCCGACGACGCCTCGACGGGCGGCGACTGGAGCCCGGACGCGCCGTAAGGCGCGGCAAGGCACGACGCAGCGCGAGCGAGAGCACGATGTCCGATCACGCCGGCCTTCCTCCCAACGCTCCCGAGCCGACGGGCCTCGTCGGCCAACTCGCGCGACGCCTGCGCATGACGCTCGCCGAAAACGTCACGCATCTCACCACGGGCAGCGGCCCGAAGCTCGATTATTCGTCGCCGGCCGGCGACCCCGGCCTGTTCGGCCCCAACGCCATCTGCTGGAAAGTGCATGCCGATTTCGCGGGGATGATGGCGGGCGGCATCAGCGCGCTGCTGCTGCAGGCGTTGCACCCGCTCGCGCTCGCGGGTGTGTGGGACCACTCGACGTTTCGCAGCGATATTCTCGGCCGCCTGCGCCGCACCGCGACCTTCATCGCGGGCACCACCTACGGCAGCCGCGCCGACGCGCTCGCGCTCATCGAGCGCGTAAAGAAAATCCACCTCGCGGTGACCGGTACCGCGCCCGATGGCCGCGCCTACCGCGCGAGCGACCCCGCGCTGCTCACGTGGGTGCACGTGGCCGAGGTATCGAGCTTTCTGGCCGCGTATCTGCGCTACGTGAATCCCGCGTTGCCCGGTGAAATGCAGGACCAGTATTACGCCGAAGTCGCGCTCATCGCGCAGTTGCTGGGCGCGACCGAAGTGCCGCGCTCGCGCGCCGAAGTCGCGGCGTATCTGGAAGCGATGCGGCCCGAGCTCATCGCGAGCGAGCGCACGCGCGAGGTCGTGCGTGTGCTGATGGAGGCGCCCGTGCCGCGTCCCGCGATGCGCCCCGCCGGCGCGCTGATGCGCCACGCGGGCATCGACCTGCTGCCGCCGTTCGCGCAGCAGATGCTCGGCTTCGACCGCTTCGCCCTCGCCCGCCGCGCGATGGTGCAGCCAGGCATGCGCGCGGTTGCGCCCGTGCTGCGCTGGGCGCTCGTCAACGGCGTCTCAAAGCGCGCGCGCCGGCGCGCGGCCGCCCCTCCGGCGCCCTGAGCCGCCCGCGTTCGCTCTTCCCGCACGCGACGAAAAAACGGCTGGCCTGCTCGCGCAGACCGGCCGCTCATCGGCAACGTCAAGCGACGCTTCTTACATCTTCACCACGTCGAGCAGCGTCTTCTTGCCTGCCTTGTAGTTGTAGAGCGAGATCACGCCGTGCTTCAGGTCGCCCTTCGAGTCGAACACCGTTTCGCCGATCACGCCCTTATAGTCGGTGCTCGGGATCTGCGCGAGGACCTTCGCGGGGTCGGTCGAGTTCGCGCGCTTCATGGCGTCGACAACGATATACACCGCGTCGTAGGTGAACGGCGCATCGAACTCGATCGGATGGCCAAAGCGCTTCTGGTACTTCGCCGAGAACGCCGCGCCGCCGTCCATGCGCTCGAGCGCCATGCCGGCCTGCGAGCAGACGATGTTGTCGGCCGCCGTGCCCGCGAGCTGCGCGAGGCTTTCCGTGCACACGCCGTCGCCCGCCAGCACCTTCGCGCGCAGGCCGAGCTGGCGCGCCTGCTTGGCGAACGGGCCGCCGGTGGCGTCCATGCCGCCGTACATGATCGCGTCCGGGTTCTCGCCCTTGATCTTCGTGAGAATCGCGCGGAAATCGACGGCCTTGTCGTTGGTCGCATCGTGCGAGACGACCTTCACGCCAAGCGCCTTCGCGGTCTTCTCGAACTCGTTCGCGAGGCCCTGGCCGTAGGCGGTCGAATCGTCGACCACGGCCACGGTCTTCACGTTCAGGCTCTTCGCCGCGAAGTTGGCGAGCGCGGGACCTTGCTGCGCGTCGGTTGCCACCACGCGATAGGTGGTCTTGAAGCCCTGCTGCGTGTAGGTCGGATTCGTCGACGACGGCGAGATCTGCACGATGCCTGCGTCGCTGTAGATCTTCGAGGCGGGAATCGATGCGCCCGAGTTCAGGTGGCCGATCACGGCCACGACCTTGTCGTCGACGAGCTTTTGCGCGACCTGGGTGGCCTGGCGCGGGTCGGCCGCGTCGTCCTGGCCGTCGAGCGCGAGCGTGACCTTCTGGCCGCCGATCGTGAGGCCCTTGGCGTTGATCTCTTCGATGGCGAGGCGCGCGCCGTTTTCGTTGTCCTTGCCGAGGTGGGCCGAGCCGCCCGTGAGCGGGCCCACGTGACCGATCTTGACGACCTGGTCGGCGAAAGCGTTAGCCGACGACAGTGCGGCGAACGCCACGACAGCGGCGCTCACCGGCAACAGCTTGTGAAGCTTGAACGTCATTGAGAATCTCCTGCGATTTGTTCTGGAAACTGCTTTTGGTATGCAACCCCGGCCTCGCCGACACCGCCTGCACGTGGTGCGCGCGCGCCCCTCTTCAACGCACGGCCGGCGCTCGCAAGGATCGTTGAGAATCGCTGAGATGGCCCCACCGGCGCGGCAAAGCGCGAAGGTCCGGCAAATGGTATCAGGCGCCCCCGCTTTGCGGTTGGCCTTTAGAAAGCAATTGAAAGAGACAGGTAAGAGACTTGACGTCCGCACCGAACGCTGCATGCGGAAAATGCGCCGGTCGCGCGACGACCGGCGCTGCGCGGCGCGCTGTTCAGCGGCTCGCTTCGGTGGCGCGCTTGAAGCTGTCGTCGGCGCTGGTGTGTGGCAGGTGCGCGACGTCGCCCCATGCGAGCACGCGCGCTTGCGTCACCGAGCCGTCGCGCTCGAAGTCGACGACGTTCACGCTCGTGTTGAGCAGTGGCCAGGCGCGCGGCGCGTCGAGTGCGAGACCGTTCGCGAAACGATAGATGCAATCGAGCACACCGCCATGCGCGACGCAGGCGATGCGCCCTTCGGGATGCTGCGCGAGGATCGGCTCCAGCGCGTGCAGCACGCGGTGATAGAACACGCGCTGCGACTCGCCCTCGGACGGCAAAAAACCGGGGTCGCGGGTTTGCCAGTGCGCATATTCGTCGGGAAAGCGCTCGGCGATCTGGTCGCTGTCGTGGCCCTGGAAAGCGCCGTAGTTGCGCTCGCGCAGGCCTTCGGTGAGCTGGAGCGGCAGCCCGAGCGCTTCGGCAATGGGCTGCGCGGTTTGTTGCGCGCGCATCAGGTCGCTAGACCAGACCGCGTCGAGGCGCGCGCCCGCGCGGGCTTCGCGCGCCACCCGCGCACCGAGCAACTGCGCCTGCTCAAGACCGCTCTCGGCGAGCGGAATGTCGATGTGCCCCTGAATGCGCTTGATGCAGTTCCAGGCGGTTTCGCCGTGGCGAATGAAGAGAATCTGCGTGGTCATGGGTTAATTGCGCACCTGCAACCAGAACGTGACCGGTCCGTCATTGACGAGCGAGACCTGCATGTCGGCGCCGAACTCGCCGGTCTCGACCGTCGAGTGTTTTGCGCGCGCGGCAGCAACGAAGTAGTCGAACAGACGCCGCCCCTCATCGGGCGGCGCGGCGGGCGTGAAGCTCGGACGCAGACCGCTGTTGGTATCGGCCGCCAGGGTGAACTGCGAGACCAGCAGGAGGCCGCCAGCCGTACCGTTGCCGTCGACGTTCTGAACCGGCAGGTTCATCTTGCCCGCCGCGTCGCTGAACACGCGGTAGCCCAGCAGCTTCGCGAGCAGCTTGTCGGCGCTGGCTTCGGTGTCGCCGCGCTCCGCGCAGACAAGCGCGAGCAGGCCCTGGCCGATCGCGCCGGTCACGCGCTCGTTGTCACCGTCCGCCACGCGCACTTCCGCGCGGCGCACGCGTTGAATCAGCGCGATCATCGCGTGTGCTCCATCGGCGCACACGCCGCGTCAAAGGCAGAACACACCATCATGCGGTGAGCGTCACACGCGCGAAGCGTCGCTTGCCGACCTGAACGACGAATTCGCCCGCCTCGACCTTCAGGCCCTTGTCGGACACGGTAGCGCCGTCGATCTTCACGCCACCCTGCTCGATATTGCGCAGCGCCTCGCTGGTGGACGGCACGAGGCCCGCCTGCTTGAGCAACTGACCGATGGCGAGCGGCGCGCCAGCGAGCGTGACCGAGGGGATGTCGTCGGGCACGCCGCCCTTCGCGCGATGATTGAAGTCTTCGAGCGCGCGCTCGGCGTCGCCCTGCGAATGGAAGCGCGCGACAACCTCCTGCGCGAGCAGCACCTTGAAGTCGCGCGGGTTGCGACCCGCTTCGATCTCACGCTTGAAGCCTTCGATCTCGTCCATCGGACGGAACGAGAGCAGCGTGAAATAACGCCACATCAGCGTGTCCGAGATGCTCATGAGCTTGCCGAACATGTCGTTGGGCTTCTCGCTGATGCCCACGTAGTTGTTCTTCGACTTCGACATCTTCTCGACGCCATCGAGGCCTTCGAGCAGCGGCATCGTGAGAATGCACTGCTGTTCCTGGCCGTACTGCTTCTGCAGTTCGCGGCCTACCAGCAGGTTGAACTTCTGGTCGGTGCCGCCGAGCTCCAGATCCGCGTTGAGCGCGACCGAGTCGTAGCCCTGCATCAGCGGGTAGAGGAATTCGTGGATCGAAATGGGCACGCCGCCCTGGAAGCGCTTGGTGAAGTCCTCGCGCTCGAGAATGCGCGCGACTGTGTAGCGCGACGCGAGCTTGATCATGCCGTCGGCGCCGAGCGGCATCGACCATTCGCTGTTGTAGCGGATCTCGGTCTTCTCGCGATCGAGCACGAGCGCGGCCTGCTCGAAATACGT
>JAITTX010000187.1 GCA_031286755.1 Paraburkholderia sp. | reverse complement strand
ACTGCGGGCCGGGCGTTGCGGGACAACGTGGAGCAAGTGTGCAGGCGCAGCGCTGCGCGTCAGGCGAGGCAGGCGTCCAGACCGTCGGTGATGAGGTCTTGCGGCAGTTCGATGCCGATGAACACCATCTTGCTGCCCTTCTTTTCCACCGGCAGCCACTTGGCGGCGAGGTCGCTGCCCATCAGCTGGTGCACGCCCTGGAACACCACCTTGCGGTCCACGCCCTTCATGTAGATCACGCCCTTGTAGCGCAGGAGGCGCTCGCCGTAGATCTGCAGGATGCCGCCGAGGAAGTCCTCCAGGCGGTTCGGGTCGAACGGACGATCGCTGCGGTACACGAACGACTTGATCTTGTCGTCGTGGTGCGCGTGATGGTGATGATGGCCGTGATCGTGGCCTTCGTGGTTGCACTTGCCGTGATCGTGGTCGCAATCGGCGTGCTCGTGATCATGCGCGTGATCATGATCGTGGTCGTGATGCGCGTGATCGTGATCGTCTTCGACGAGGAAGTCGGGATCGATTTCGAGTTTGGCGTTCAGATTGAAGCCGCGCAGGTCGAATACTTCCTTGATGTCCGCCTCGCCGAAATTCACCTGACGCACCTGCGCCCGCGGGTTCATGTGCAGCAGGCGATGGCGCAGGTCGGCGAGTTCCTTTTCGTCGACGAGGTCGGCCTTCGTGATGAACAGGCGGTCGGCGAAACCGATCTGGCGCTGCACCACTTCGTGCTCGTCGAGCTGATGGTTGCCGTGCTTGGCGTCCACGAGCGTGATGATGGCGTCGAGCAGGAATTCGCCAGCGATCTCGTTATCCATGAAGAACGTCTGCGCCACCGGGCCCGGATTCGCGAGACCGGTGGTCTCGATCACCACGCGGTCGAAATCGAGCTTGCCATCGCGCTTTTGCTGGGCGAGGTCGCCGAGCACGCGCGCGAGGTCGCCGCGGATCGTGCAGCAGATGCAGCCGTTGCTCATCTGGATGATTTGCTCCTGGCTGTCCTGCACCAGGATTTCGTTGTCGATGTTCTCTTCGCCGAATTCGTTTTCGATCACGGCGATCTTCATGCCGTGCTGTTCGTTCAGGATGCGCTTGAGCAACGTGGTTTTACCGCTGCCGAGAAAGCCGGTCAGGATAGTGACGGGAATCATGCTGGTTGCCTTGAGTGCCTGGAATCGGGGTGGGATGCGGCGCGGGGGCCGAGCGTTACAACATAGCCAGGTATTGAAACATATCTGGCCGGCGCGTGCTTGCGCCGGCCTTGTGTTCTGGACGTCGATCATATGCGCCTGGTGGCCGTGCCATGGCCGCCGAAGTCAATCGGCTCATTATTTTTTGATTGTCTTGAATAAATCGATGGTCTTATAAATTCATTTAAACAACACCTCTTTAAGTTTAGAGATCGTCTTGGTGCGCCAATCAGGCAAAGCGCGTTTAATCCCCCTGTCGACAGCGGGTGCCAACGGGGATTTCATTCGGTTTGGAACGGTGTGCGAGTCATTGAGCTGCAGCGATAGCAGGGATCGCTCTTGAGCGCGTGCCGTGCCGAAGTTGGCGGCAGATGTGAGCTGTGTTTGCGGTGTCCGTCGTGTATCCAGTCGCCAGCACGATGCTTCGTATTTCCTGAAGCAGGGAGCGGTGTTATCAGGTTGTTTTTCTCATTAATTAGCCGGTGAATTCTGGATTGATCGTATTTGCTCGTTTATCTATTTAACAAAAATCCGCGTTAACTGCTTGCCTTATCGAGTCATATTGAGGATTTTATGAACAAGGTTTGTCGAAGCGTCTATAACAAAGTGCTGGGGTCGTGGGTTGCCGCATCGGAGCTGACCGCCGCGCGCGAAGTCGGGCGCCATGCTCGTGGCGGGTGTTCTCCTTGCCTCGACGGTCCATGGACCATGCATCTTTGGCGATTTTGGACAACGGCATGAAGGCGGTTCAGTCCGGCACGGCATTCATCGGCGGCAGTGCAAGCGGCAAGGGCGCGAGCGCATCGGCCAACTCGATTGCTATTGTTGGCGACGGTGACTGCAACCTGCTCACCAACATTGACTCGCAGAAGGTGTACGGCGACGGTTTGGCCAATAGCTACAAGAGCGGTATTTATGGCTTCGGCGTGCAGAAGTCGGAGGCCAACTATGACGACCTGTCAAACGCTGGCGCGGGCCAGGCCGGTATGAGGGCTTTCACGTCGATGACGGCCGGCTACGTGACGGAAACCGGTAGCGGCGTGGCGGAAACCCAGGCATTCGGCCTGAACTCGATCGCCATGGGCTGCGGTTCGCACGCGAACGGCTTCGGTTCCGTCGCCCAGGGCTGGGGTGCGGTTGCGGATGGCGCAGGCGCGGTGGCATGCGGCATCAACTCGGTGGCGGCCGGCGCGCTGGGCATCTCGTACGTGACCCTGTTTTATTTTTTGCGCGGGTTTTACAGCACCTGCAGTAGCAGTCCCTTTAAATACTCGCCTTCCGGGAAGGCCGCGAGCAGCGGATGATCGACGCCCGCGCCGAGGCGCTTGAGGATGCGCGCATCGACTTTGGCATCGGCGGCCGCGCCCGCCACGATCTTCTGGAACAGCTCCGCGTCGATCGCGCCCGAGCACGAGTAGGTGAAGAGCAGGCCGCCCGGGCGCAGCAGTTTCAGGCCCGTGAGGTTGATGTCCTTATAGGCGCGCGCGGCGCGGTCCACGTGCTCGCGCGAGGCCGCGAACTTGGGCGGATCGAGCACCACGAGGTCGAAGCGCTCGCCCTCTTCGTGCAGGCGGCGCAGCGTCTTGAAGGCGTCGGCGTCGAGCCAGGTCGCGCGCTCTGCGTCGAAGCCATTCGCCTGCACGTTCTTCTGCGCGGTGGCGAGTGCCTCGCCCGACGAATCGATCGACACCACGCGGGTGGCGCCGCCCTTCATCGCCGCGAGCGAGAAGCCGCCCGTGTAGCAGAAGCAGTTGAGCACTTCGCGGCCGGCCGCGTGGGTTTGCACGAGCGCGCGATTGTCGCGCTGGTCGACGTAGAAGCCGGTCTTGTGGCCGTTGCGCACATCCACGTGATAGCGCACGCCGTTCTCGTTCGCGATGATCGTCTCGGGCGGCTCGTCGCCGGCCAGCAGGCCCGTGATCTGTTCGAGTCCTTCTTTTTGGCGGATGGAGACATCCGAGCGCTCGTACACGTTCGGGCAACCCGTGGCCGCCGTGAGCGCCGCGACGATCGCTTCCTTCCACGCCTCCACGCCCGCCGCCATGAACTGGCAGACGAGCTGGCCGCGCGCGTTGTCTCCTGCGACGTCTTCCTTGTAGTAGTCGACGATCACGCCCGGCAGACCGTCCGCCTCGCCGAAGATCAGGCGCACCGCGCCCGTGCCGCTCACCATCGCCTGACGATGCGCGAGCGCGCGCTGCACGCGGCGCTTGAAAAACGCGTGATCGATGGGCTCGTTTTCGTCGAAGCTCCAGACACGCGCGCGGATCTGCGAATGCGGGCTGTACGCGGCGCGCGCGAGAAAGCGGCCGTCATGGGCGCGCACGATGACGGTGGCGCCGGACGCGGGCTTGCCCTCGACGCGCTCGATCGCGTTGGCGTAGACCCACGGATGGCGGCGCAGCAGGGATTTTTCTTTGGACGGCTTGAGGGTGACGATATTCATGATGGGTTCGATGCGGGGCGAGGCCTTGTTGCGCGCGGTGGCGCGCAGGACGGTGCAGGGGTGCTCGCGTAAATGACGGGTGAATCGTGCGAACGGGGCGAAAAGTACGAAAAGTACGAAAAGTACGTTTAGCCGGTCGCGCTCAGTCGCGCTTCTTGGCGCGAGGATGCGCGTTGTCGTAAACCTTCGCGAGATGCTGGAAATCGAGTGACGTATAGACCTGGGTGGCCGAGATGCTTGCGTGGCCGAGCAGCTCCTGCACGGCGCGCAGATCGCCGCTCGACTGCAGCAGGTGCGTGGCGAACGAGTGCCGCAGCACGTGCGGATGGACGTTCGCCGGTATGCCAGCGGCGAGCGCGGCGCGTTTCACGCGCTCGCGCACGACGCCCGGCGCCATGCGGTTGCCGCGCACGGAGAGAAAGAGCGGGGCGTCGTCGCGCTTGACCCAGGTGTCGCGCACGGCGAGCCAGGCGTCGAGTGCCTCCAGCGCCTTCTTTCCGACGGGCACGACGCGATGCCGGTCGCCCTTGCCGTGCACTTCCACTTCGGCGGCGTCGCGCTTGAGCCAGCCCGCCGATTCGTAGCCGTCGCGCTTCACGTAGCGCACGTCGAGCCCCACGAGCTCGGCGAGGCGCAGCCCCGACGAATAGAACAGCTCGAGCATGGCGTGGTCGCGCAGCGTCTCTACGCTGCTCCCGGCGCTTTCACCCGCTTCGCCGGTGCCGGCGGAGGCATTGGGCGCTTCCATGAGCTTCGTTGCGTCGTCGACGGAGAGCGCCTTGGGCAGCGTTTTCGCGCGCTTGGGCGCGCGCACCGCGGCCACCGGATTCGCATCGAGCTCGATGCGGCCCGCGAGCCAGCGGTAGAACGCGCGCCAGGCCGAAAGCCGGTGCGCGATCGAGCGCGCCGTGAGGCCGCCCGCGTGGGCGCGCGCCACGGCGCCGCGCACATCGGTGGGCGTGATGCTGGCGAGCGGCCGGCCGTTCGCGAGCTTCTTCAGTTCGTCGAGCTCGTGCGCATAGCCGCGCAGCGTGTGCGCGGAAAGCCGGCGCACGTGCTCGAGCTCATCGAGATAGCTGGCGATCGGGTCGGTCGGATTCACGATGGCGGCCTGAGCGTGGCTTCAGCGTGGGCGCGGACCGCTTTAATGCGGCAGCAGCCGCGCGAGCCCGGCGCTCGCGAGCGTGCCGATCTTGCGCAGGAAATCGGTGGCCATGCCGTCGTGAAAGCGGCGCGGATCGGGCGAGCCCAGCACGAGCAGGCCGAACGCTTCGCCGCTCGGGTCGCGTTCCTCGGCGCTCGCGCGCCTGCGCAACGCGATGATGGCCACCGACTGCGTGGCGCTCTCTTCGTCGGAATCGAGCCACTGCGCCGCTTCGAAGCCGGTATTCGCGCCGCAATACGGCACTTCGAGGCTGTTGGCGAAGAGCCGGACTTCTTCGCCCGTGTGCTTCGCGAAGCTCGCTTGCGCATAGGCGTCGGCCACGTCCCACAGGCGCAGCACCGCTTGCGGCACGTCGAACTCCTGGCGCAACTGGTCGGCGATCAGGCGCGGCAGGGCGTGAGGGTCGCGCTCGGCGAGCACGTGCGCCACCCAGTGCACCGTCTTCGCGGAGATGTTGTCGTTTTCGTGGCCGTAGCGCAGCAATTCAGAGAGGCGCAGTTCCAGATGCTTGTTCTTTTCGCGCAGCATCTCCATCTGGCGCTCCTGCAGCGACACGGCGGCCTTGCCGTGCGGATTGCCGAGCTTGATGGTTGCCAGCAGTTCGGCATGCTCAACGAAAAAATCGGGATTGGCGAGCAGATAGTCGGCGACTTCGCGATCGTTCATGTTGGTGGCGCGTTCAGTGAAGAAGCGGCGCGCCTCGGCGCGCCATGCGTGATACGGGTGATGCCGATGTTGCCGGTGTTGCGGCGGCGTGCACGAAGGCCGCAAAAAAGGAAAACAAACTTCAGTTCAACGGCTCGTCGGCGAGTTCGATCTCGCCTTCGAAGACGGTTGCGGCCGGGCCGGCCATCGTCAGCGCGGCGGTTTCGTCGCGCGCGCCGTCCCAGGCGATCGTGAGCATGCCGCCGTGCGTATGCACTTTCACGGGCGAGTCGAGCAGGCCGCGGCGAATGCCCGCTGCCACGGCCGCGCACGCGCCCGTACCGCACGCGAGCGTTTCGCCCGCGCCGCGCTCGTAGACGCGCAGCCGCACCTCGTGGCGCGAGACGATCTGCATGAAGCCGGCGTTGACCTTGTTCGGAAAGCGCGGGTGCGCCTCGATCACGGGCCCGTCGGCGAGCACGGCGAACGCCTCGGCGTCGTCGACCACCTGCACCGCGTGCGGGTTGCCCATCGACACCGCCGAGATCCAGCGCGTCGTGCCATTCACCTCGAGCGGCCAGAGCGTGTCGTTGCCTTCGCGGCGGCCTTCGAGGCCGTGTGCGTCGAACGGCACTTCCGCGGGCTCGAACACCGGGCTGCCCATGTCGACCACGACCTCGCCGTTTTCCTGCATGACGAGCGTGATGACGCCTTTCTGAACCTGCACGCGCACGCGGTTCGCCTGGGTGAGCTGGCGGTCGCGCACGAATTTCACGAAGCAGCGCGCGCCGTTGCCGCAATGCTCGACCTCGCCGCCGTCGCAATTGAAGATGCGATAGCGGAAGTCGACGCCTTCGATCGTGGGCTTCTCGACCAGCAGCAATTGATCCGCGCCCACGCGGAAGTGGCGGTTGGCGAGCGCGCGCACGCGCGCGGGCGTGAGCGCGATAGGCTGGCTATAGCCGTCGAGCACGACGAAGTCGTTGCCGGCGCCGTGCATCTTGGTGAACTTGAGTTTCATCCCGTTATTGTAAGCGACGTGAGAGCGAACGCCCGGGCGGTTTCCGCTGGCGCTGTCGCTCGTAATGGCGCCCGTATCGTCAGCATCGGGCGGGCTTCAATAAACGCTCGGCTCGCCCGGAGGGCGTGTCTTGAAGCGCTTGTGAACCCAGTAGTACTGCTCGGGAATGCGCGGAATCTGCTCTTCGAGAAAGGCGTTCATGCGGCGCGCATCCTGCTCGTCGTCGCCGGTGGGGTAGTTGTCCCAGGGCTTGAAGACCTTGAGCCGATAACCCTTGTAATTGGGCAGCACCTCGCCGATGAACGGCACGACCTGCGCGTGCCCCACTTTCGCGAGACGCCCCACGGCGGTCAGCGTGCAGGCGGGCACGCCGAAGAACGGCACGAAGGCGGAGTTGCGCATGCCGTAGTCCATGTCCGCGCCGAGCATCACAGGCTTCCTGTCGCGCAGCCAGCGCAGCACGGCGCGCGCGCTGTCCGCGCGACTCACCATCTCGGCGCCGAAGCGGCTGCGGCCCGCCTTCGCGGCGGCCTCGAACTCGGGGTTCGAGAACGGTTGATAGAGCGAGCCGCACGGGCGGTGCAGCGAGTAATTGAGGAACATCGAGCCGGCTTCGATGCCCACGAAATGCAGCCCGAGAAAGAGTGTGGGCGGCAGGTTGGGGTCGGTGAGATCGATCTCGCTGTCGAGTTCGATGAGCTTTTCGAGCTTCTTTGCCGAGCCGAACCATTGCACGCTGCGCTCCATGTAGCTACGGATCGCGTGGCGGAAGTGCAGGCCCGCGACTTCCTCGCGCTTTTCGTCGCTCCACTCGGGAAAGCACAGGCGCAGGTTGGTGTGGACCACGCCCTTGCGGCGGCTCGGGATCTGGTAGAGAAGCCAGCCGAGGCCATCGCCGAGACGGGCGACGAGTCCATAGGGCAGGATCGCGAACAGCTTGAGCAAGCCAATGGCGAGACGGGAGCCGAGCTTACCGAGCATGCGCGGCTCCCGGGGAATGCGTGGGTACGGTGAAAGTTGCGATAGTCGGCACGCGGCGTGACTCTGCGGCGAATTGGGGAAGTCGCTATAATAAGGGCTTCGCCGAGTTAATAGACAACTTGCGGGGCGAAGCCGGCCGGCAGCCGAGCGTGACTCCAGTCACGAAACGGGGCCAGCCGGGCAGGTAATCCGCTAAAGCGTCGCCGCTTCAAAGCTCCCGAAGCTGGCTACGTGAATACAACCGTCACCAGCTACAAGGAGCCTCACACGTGGCAAACGACTACCTCTTTACTTCGGAATCCGTCTCGGAAGGCCATCCGGACAAGGTCGCCGACCAGATCTCGGACGCGATTCTCGACGCCATCCTCACCCAGGACAAATATTCGCGCGTTGCGGCTGAAACGCTGTGCAACACGGGTCTCGTCGTGCTCGCCGGCGAAATCACCACGACCGCGAACGTCGACTACATCCAGGTCGCGCGCGACACCATCAAGCGCATCGGCTACGACAACACCGACTACGGCATCGACTACCGCGGCTGCGCGGTGCTCGTCGC
>JAITTX010000122.1 GCA_031286755.1 Paraburkholderia sp. | reverse complement strand
TCGAGAATCTCGTTGAGCCGGCGCTCGTCGGCGAACAGCGACCCCGGAATGATGTAGGGATCGAGCTTGCGCTTTTCGGCGGAGCGGATGTCGAAGATCACGGGCGGCGGCAGGTTGGCCATCGCGCGATAGAGGTCGTCCACGGTGATGCGCGCGTTCGCGAGCTTCTTGATGAGCTGGCGGCGGCGCTGCCAGCGATACGCCGCGTAGAGCAGCAACAGCACGGCAATCACGACCGCGGTGAGGCGCCCGAGGCGGCTCGCGCCCGCGAACAGCATGTCGATCTGCGGCGCGAACAGCACGCCGATCAACAGGCCGGTGCCCGACCAGAGCGCGGCGCCAATGCCGTCGAAGCCGACGAACTGGCGGTAGGGGGTGCCCATCGCGCCCGCCATCGGCACCGAGACGATCGAGAGGCCCGGCACGAACTTGGCAATGGCGAGCACGCGCACGCCCCAGCGGCCGAAGAAGCGCTCGGTCTTCTTCACGCAGGTGTCGCGCGAAAGCGAGAGCTTGCAGAGCGTCTTGAGCGTGTTGCCGCCGTAGAGCCGGCCGGCGAGGAACCAGACGCTGTCGCCGATGAGCGTGGCGACAATGGACAGGCCGAGCACCGGCGCAACCTGCTCGCCAATCGAGCCGGGATGCATGGCGGCCATGGCGCCAAACAGCACGAGCGCCGGCATCGCGGGCACGGGCAGGCCGAGCGATCCGGCGAGCACGTTCAGAAACACGAGCGCAGGCCCGTACTGCGCGATGAGGTCATGTAGCATCGGCTTACTTCCCTTGCCCCGGGGGGCGCCGTGCGGACGGCGCGAACTGGAAGAATAACGTAACGATTATGGACGCATTTCGGCAGCGTGCAAGCGAGGTCCAAAGCATACGCCCAATGCGGATTTATTGCGCTCGGGTGCTGGCGCGGCGCATGTGCGAATGCACAATGCGGCACGAGCGCCGCACGGGCGGTCGCGCGAATGAAGGTGCGCGCATGCGAACGTGCGTGCACGAGCGAAAGCGCCGCGATGGCGCTTTCGCGGGCGAAAGGCCGCTTGCAGGCGCGGCCGCGTGTTACCGGCTGTGTGATTCCCCTGGAAGCTCGGCGCCCTGCGCGCGGATGGCCGCGATCAGTTCCGCAGGCGTGATTTCATAACGCACTTCGCGGTGGATGCCCGGCTTGCGCTCGTCGACTTCGATCAGCAAGAGGCTCTTGCCGTCGGCCGCCGATTCGAGACGCAGCGAACGCGTTTCGCGTCCGGTCGCTTCGTCATGCTCGGTGAGCAGGGTCATGGTTCCGGAAGACCCGGTCGTGCGCATTGATGTTGTCCTCGTGTGTGGTCGAACCATTGTACGGGGGGCGGCTGCGCGGCGTCTTGAAGCTGTGAGCGCGGGCGCACACAGCGGGCCGCCGCCACAGCCCCGGCCAGCCAGTTTAACGCGAGTCCCGGCTCGCACGCGTGTCGGCCCGAGGATTTTTGCGCACCCTGCAACGGGACATGCGCTGCGTGTTGCAGCATGACGCGTTGTCATGGGTATGACGCAAAGCGGCTTTAGGGGCTTGTGTGGTTTTAGCGGTTTGAGCGGCTCGAGGACGGTTATCGGCTCCCGCATCTCCTCACCGTTCGCGCAAGAAAAAACGGCTCGCCCGGTAGAGGCCGGGTGAGCCGTTGAAACGCCGTTGTTACTCGGATCAGCACCCAGGTCATGGGCACTGACGGGGTCCATAGTGGGGCCTCGCTCGCGCGCCGTCGAGATGGGATTTATGCCGATCTATCAGCTTAATCGAAGCAGGCAATCAAATTACGGAAGGCTTTCGTGAGCGAAAACACTCAGGCTTCGAGCACTTCCTCCGGCTCGCGCGCGTGAGTGTGCATCTGCACAGGTGCCGGCGCGTGCGTGCCCGCCACGGTGAACAGGCGCACGGCCTCGTCTAGCACGTCGGCCTGCTCGGCGAGCCGCTGCGCCGTGGCGGCCGCCTGCTCGACGAGCGCGGCGTTCTGCTGCGTGGCGCTGTCCAGATGCGCGACCGCCTGGTTGACCTGGTGAATGCCCTCGGCCTGCTCGCCGCTCGCGTTGGCCACTTCCACGATGATGGCCGAGACGCGGCTCACGGCTTCGTCGATGGCGCGCATCTGGGCGGTCGTGTGGCCGACCAGCTCCGTGCCCTGGGCGATCTCGTTCACGCTCGCGTCCACGACCTGCTTGATCTCCTTCGCCGAAGCCGCGCAGCGCTGCGCGAGCATGCGCACCTCGCCGGCGACCACGGCGAACGAGCGGCCCGCCTCGCCGGCGCGCGCGGCCTCGACGGCCGCGTTGAGGGCGAGGATGTTGGTCTGGAACGCAATGCCGTCGATCACGCCGGTGATGTCGGCGATGCGCCGCGAGGCGTCGGTGATGCCGGACATCGTGCGCTCCATGCGGCCCGCGATCGAGCCGCCCTGGGCGGCGGCGGACTGCGCCTCGCGGGCGAGGTCGAGCGCGCGCACGCTCGCGTCGGCGTTGGCCTGCACGGTGGTGGTGAGCTGGTCCATGGTGGCGGCGGTCTCTTCGAGCGAGGCGGCCTGCAACTCGGTGCGGCGCGAGAGATCGAGATTGCCGGTGGAGATTTCGCGGGCGGCGTCGAGCATGCCGTCGATCTGCGCGCGCACGTCGAGCACGATGGCGGTGAGATTGGCCTGTAGCTGATTGAGCGCCTGGAGCACGTCGCCGAGATCGTCCTTCGACGCAATCGCGAGCGTGGCGGTGAGGTCGCCCGCCGCCATGCGCGTGGACGCCATCGACATTTGCGCGAGCGGCCCGCCGAGGTGGCGCGTGGCGAGCCGCCAGGCCGCGAGGCTGCACACCGCCGCCGCGCCGAACGCGCACCAGAACGGCGTGGGCGGCAGCCCGCGCCATGCGCCGAAGCCCGCGGCGGCGAGCGCGGCGGGCACGAGCGCGTAGCCCGCGGCAATGCGTGTGGCCACGGGCAGACGCATGAACGCGCGCGCGGCGCCGGAAAGGCCGGTGCGCACGAGCTCGCCGCGCCGCAGGCGCGCGCCGCGCAGCCGCCCTTTGCGCATGCGCGCGTAGAGCGACTCGGCTTCGCGGATCTCCTCGCGGCTGGGCTTCACGCGCACGCTCAGGTAGCCCACGATCGTGCCTGGCTCCGAGACCGGCGTTACGGTCGCGCGCACCCAGTAGTGATCGCCGTCCTTGCGGCGGTTCTTCACGAGCGCGGTCCAGGGCCGGCCGGCGCGAATGGTCTCCCACAGATCCGCGAAGGCTTCGGGCGGCATGTCGGGATGGCGGATGACGTTGTGCGCCTTGCCGATCAATTCTTCCTTCGCGAACCCGGAAACCGCGACGAACGCGGGATTGCAATACTGAATGCGGCCCTTGAGATCGGTGGCCGAGACGAGCATCTGCGAAGCGGAAAAGTCGAATTCCTGCTGCGTGACGGGCTGGTTGTTGCGCATGGGGGTCCTTGCAATGGGGTCGCTCACGACCCGACAACTTGTAAGGATTAACGGCATTTCCCCCATGATCTTTAGGGGATTGGCGGCGGGAGACGCTCGGC
>JAITTX010000115.1 GCA_031286755.1 Paraburkholderia sp. | reverse complement strand
GCGCTCCAGCGCCGCCTTGATGACCAGCGCGCCCAGATCGGGCGCCGCAATCTTTGCCAGCGAACCGCCGAATTTGCCCACCGCGGTACGCGCGGCCGAAACGATCACAATGTCAGTCAATTTCCACTCCTGCGTTAAAAATACTCATGGCGCCTGCGCGTTACGACGCGGTGGCAAACCAGACAGCGCCGCCGCGGCTTCCCAAAGCGTAGCTGCGTCCTGTCACACAAAGATGACAAATCAGAGAATGCGCGCAATGGATATGCGCGACGTGCTGGTATGAATTGGTATGAATTAAAAGCGCGGAAATGGGTGAACGGCGTGACGCAATCGCTATGCGATCTGGAGCCACGCCGTTTCCCGAAGGGTCGGCGCTGTGGCGATCAATATTAGTTCGCGGCCGGCCCCGTTTGCGTGGTCCGCTGCGTTGCCGCGGCGGCCGTATCGAACCTGCCCTGCGCGGCCTGGATGGCCTGGCGAGTCATCGTGCGCACGGAATCGGCAGCATTGCCGAAGGCGGAAAACGTCGAGTTCAGGGCGGCGACGAACGGCTCCGAACCAGCAGGCGCGCCTTGCGAGAAGCGCTCGGCCAATGCCTTGACACACTGCTCCTGACGCTCGGATTGCGCCTGCGCGACCTGGGTCCATTCGGCCTGGGCATGGGCCGCGATATCGAACAGCTTGCGCCCATACGACATCGTCTTCGAGGCAGCCTGCTGCGAAGCATTCAATTGCTGCGTGAAGAGCTCGACCGGATTGCTGCTTTGAAGCGCGCTCTTCAGCGCGGCCTCGTTATCGGCAAGGGCCGCGCGGGCCACCTGCATATTCAGCGCGACCGTGGCTTCGAAGCTTTCGAATGCCGGTCTCGCCAGAGCAAAAAACACCGCGACGCCAGATTCATAATGGGCGCGGAGACGATCGGGTGCGGAATGAGTCACGGACTCGGTCATCGGCTATACCTCATGATTAGAGATGCTAAATGGATGAATTGCGGCCGCCACCCAACACGACCCTAAATCATTGCGGCCGGCAACGTCCGAAGCTCGGACATCGCCACGGCAGCGAAATTAGAGGGTTTATTCTAAGCGGAGAATTTAACAATTTTGTGGAAGAAGGGTTAGGTATAAACCCCTGGATTCATGCGTCCCGGTTCAATTCTTGCATTTGTAAGGGGAATACGCACAAACCGTCAGGCAGACGACCGGTGCCGTGTGCATCGCGTCGTTGATTCGCGTGCCCTATAGAACCCACAACGCCGATATGCACATTCTAAATAGAGCCCGAGCACAAAATTGCACGACGCATTGATCTCGAGGATTTCGGAAATATGAAATTTAATGTGTTCGGGAAACCCAATGGGGTGAATGGGAAATCGCGCTAGCCGATAGCAGCAATATTGCAATCCATCAGGATGACGAATTAATTATATTCAGCACGATCGTACGAAATACACCATGCCGTACCCCTTCGGCGCCCATGCTTGCGCATTGCTTGTGAGCGCCGGATTTCAATCGCGCTTTCCGGCGGGCCGGAGCCGGCCCGCCGCACGATGGCTACAACAACCGCATCACGGACTACCCAGCAGATGACCGTTCACCACCGTGCCATACAGCGAGTTCGGCGTGTCGTGATACTTCGCGCGCGTTTGCGCGACCGAGCCCTTGAAGCGCGGATCCTGCGGCCGTTCGTGGCTGTCCATGAACGTCGCGACATCCCAGGCCTCCTGATCCGTCAACGTGCCGCCCAGACCCAGCGGCATATTCGCCTTGATAAAGCCAGCCGCGTTCTGGGTCTCGTGCATGCCCGCGCCCCAGTTGAAGGAACGCGCGCCCCATAGCGGCGGGAAAACCGTCTGACCATTGCTGCTCTTACCCTGACCATCCGCGCCGTGGCACGCCGCGCAATGCTGCGCATAGACCGTGGCGCCGCGCGCGTAATCCGCCTTCTGTGCGGGCGCGGGCAGCTTTGGATAGCCCCGGCCGGCCACTTTGCCGCCAACGGGAGCCCCCGTGGCCAGCCAGTACGAATAGCTTTCCAGCGCGACCAGCACCGGGTCGCCCAGCGGCGGCGCCTTGCCGTTCATGCTGTAGTTGAAGCAGCCCTGCAGCCGTTCGGCGAACGTGTTCACGTGCCCGTTCTTGCTGCGATAAGCCGGATACGCAACGAAGGCGGCCCAGAGCGGGCTCGAATTGGCTTTGCGGCCCGCGTCCAGATGGCAGTTCGCGCAACTGAGCGAATTGCCCACGAACTTCCCGGCGTACTGGCCCGTGTGCCGGAAGATCTGCTCGCCGAGCTTCACCGATTTGCCGAAGTCGCCGCCTGGCATGGCGCTTTCGGGCGGCGGCTGGAATGGCGCGCCGGCGTCGGCCTTGGGTTGCGCGGCAGGCTGTGAGGCGGTTTGTGAAGCGGTTTGTGAAGCGGGTTGTGAAGCCGCAGCAGCCGCGCCCGCTTCGGCCGAAGGCTGTTGCGCGTAGTACTGCGCAACGGCGTGCATGTCGGCATCGCTCAACTTGCTCGCGACGGCCGGCATCAGCGCCAGCGTGCCGGGCGGCCGCTTGCCATTCTTCCATGCATTGAGTTGCGCTTCGATATAAGCCGCGGACTGACCGGCCAGCGGCGGGAATGCGCTACCCACCCCCGCGCCGCCTGGCCCGTGGCATTGCACGCAAGCGGGCAGGTCTTGCTGCCAGCGGCCGCGCGTGGCAAGCCAGGCGCCGCTATCGGACGGCGTGGCGTCGGCGGGATCTTCCGTGCGAATGCCCTTCGGCGCGGGCTGGCTGCTGAAATACTGCGCCACGGCCTTGCGCTCGCCCGGCGACAGGTTCTTCGCGAGCGGCTGCATCACCGCGTTTTCCCGGCGGCCATCGGCGAACGCCGCGAGTTGCGCTTCGAAATAGTCCGCGCCCAGCCCGGCAAGGCGCGGGAACCCCGCCGCCGCATTGCCTTCGCCGCTCGCGCCATGGCAAGTGACGCACGCCACCACGCCGTTGGCGGTGCCTTGCATGGCGATCGTCCGGCCTGAAGGCTCCAGTTGCTTTGGTGTTTGCGCTGGCTTTGCCGGCTGCGTTGACTGGGCATAGGCGGCCGGTGTACCCAGCACCGGCAGCGCGATCGCGATTGCGAGCGCCGTGGCGGCGCGCATCGACCGCGCGAATTCTTTGAAATTCATTCTCGCTCCAAATGTCGTTTTTATATCCGGAGCTATTTTCTCTCAACCCGCGGAAATTGTTTAGGGACGATGCCCGGCACCACCAGACAGACCCACAAAGCAGGTCCACAAAGCAGGGCCGCGCCGCGATCATCGAGCGCCTCGTTTGCTGACATTCGTACTTCACGCCACCGACCGTTGCGCGCGCATCCACCCCGGCGCCATGCGCGTTTCGCGAGTTGCGTGTAAGAGAATGTAATTGAAAGTTCTCGTTCATCGCACAGACGTAATCGCCCGGCACATTCCCACTTCGGTTTCACGTGATTCCCCCACAAACACGAACTAACAACGAGGTGAACGATGAAAACGGCAAGGAGATGGTCGACGGGTCTGGTAGCGTTCAGCGCAATCGCACTCGCCATGGGTAGCGCCTTCGCGCCCGCGCAGGCCAGCGAAACGAGTGGCATCAAACACGTCCTGCTGATCAGCTTCGACGGTTTGCACGAACAGGATGTCGCGCGCTGCGTCGGCGGCAATACCTGCCCGAATCTCGCGCTGCTCGCCAAGTCGGGCGTCACGTATACGAACGCTTATACGCCCGGGCTTTCCGATTCGTTTCCGGGCCTCGCCGCGCTCGTGACGGGCGGCTCGCCGAAAACGGCCGGCCTCTTTTATGACGTTTCGTACGACCGCACGCTTTACGCGCCCAACGACACCGGCTGCGTGGGCAAGCAGGGCTGGAACGTCGTGTTCGACGAAACCACGGGCATCGACGCGCAGAACGGCGGCGCGCTCGTGCACCTCGACGGCGGCGGCGATTTCAATCCACAAGCCATTCCGCGCGCACGCAAGGGCGCCAAATGCGTGCCGGTTTATCCGCACGACTACGTGAAGACGAACACCATCTTCGAAGTCGTGAAGGAGAACCTGCCCGGCTCGCACACCGCCTGGGCCGATAAGCACGCATGGGGCTACGACTGGCTGAACGGCCCCTCGGGCCGCGGCGTGGATGATCTCGCGCGCACCGAGATCAATTCGATCGACCCGGCCACGCAAACGGACTACACCGATGTGTACACGCACACCGAGAAGTTCGACGACTACCACGTGCAGGCGCTCATCAACCAGATCGGCGGCAAGGACTCCACGGGCACGCGCAACGAACCCGTGCCCACGCTGTTCGGCACCAACTTCCAGACGCTGAGCGTGGCGCAAAAGGCCACCGTGGCCAGCGGCGGCGGCTATCTCGACGCCAGCTTCACGCCGGGGCCGAACGTGTCGGGCGCGATCGCGTATCTCGACAATTCGCTCGGCCGCATCGTCGCGGCGCTCAAGCAGCAGAACCTCTACGCGTCCACGCTCATCATCGTCACGGCCAAGCACGGCCAGTCGCCCACCGATCACACGAAGCTCGTGAAGAACGGCGACACGCTTACGAAGCTGCTGGAGGCGAACAACTATCTCGACCCCAACGGCAACTTCGGCCAGGCCAACACGAAGAGCGGCAACCTGAACGACGGCACGGGTCTCGTCGGCACGGGCTTCGTGCAGACCGACGACGTGGGCCTCATCTGGCTGCGCGATCAATCGCAGCGCGACGCCGTGGTCGCCAAGCTCAAGCAGAATCTCTCGTGCAACGCGCCGGGCATCTGCGCCGACGGCCCGCAGGCGTACATCCTGACCGGCCCCGCGCTGGCCACGCGCTTCGGCGACCCGTCGCTCGGCCGCACGCCCGACATCGTCGTGCAGCCGAACCCGGGCGTGATCTACACGTCGAGCAAGACGAAGGACGAAGAGCACGGCGGCAATGCCCCGGACGATAGCCATCTTGGCCTCGTCGTTTCGTATGCGGGCCTGCATGGCGGCGGCCGCGAGATCCAGGCCAGCGTGCACACCACGCAGGTCGCGCCCACGATCCTGCGCGCGCTCGATCTCGATCCGCATCTGCTGCATGCCGTTGCCGAGGAAGGCACGCACTCGCTGCCCGGCCTCGGTCTCGGCCACGGCTCGGACGAGTAACGCGTCATACCCGAAGGGGCCGGCGCTTCGCACGAAGCGCCGGCACTCCCCCGGCCAGGTCACGCCAACGAGTGGCGTTACAATTCCCGCAGACACCACAGGCCTGCGGGTACGCATAGTGACCGAGCTTCAACCCGGCTTCGAGCCGGGCTTCATCCTGACGCGACACTGGCGCGACACGCCTCACCACACCGAAGTCGACTTCTGGCTCGCGACGCCCGACGGCCCACGGCAACTGCGCCTGCGCCCGCAAACATCGGTCGCTTTCGTGCCGGCCGCGCAGCGCGAGACCGCGCTCGGCACGCTCGAAAGCAACCAGGGCGGCAGCAAAGGCGCCGAACTGCGCCCGCTCGATCTCAAGGACTTCGGGCAGCGGCCCGTGCTTGGCCTCTATGCGCCGCAATACCGCCAGCTCGCGGGCACGGCGAAGCGCCTCGCGAAAGCGGGCGTCGAAGTCTACGAAGCCGACATCCAGCCGCCCGAGCGCTACATGATGGAGCGCTTCATCACGGCGCCCGTGCTGTTTCGCGGCAGGCCGGATTCATCCGGTGTGCTGCTCGACGCGGAACTGAAGCCCGCCGCCGACTATCGCCCGGCGCTCAGGCTCGTCTCGCTCGACATCGAAACGAGCGCACAGGGCGAGCTCTATTCGATCGCGCTCGAAGGATGCGGCCAGCGCCAGGTCTTCATGCTCGCGCCCGCAAACGGCGACCCTGGCGGGCTCGACTTCGACTTCGAGTACTGCGAGAGCCGCGCGCACATGCTCGAGCGCCTGAACGAATGGATGGCGCGGCACGATCCCGACGCCATCATCGGCTGGAATCTCGTGCAGTTCGATTTGCGCGTGCTGCACGCGCATTCGCAGCAATACGGCGTGCCGCTGCGCCTCGGACGCGGCGGCGCCGTGATGGAATGGCGCGAGCACAGCGTCAACCAGAATCACTTCTTCGCGGGCGCGGCGGGCCGGCTCATCATCGACGGCATCGAGGCGCTGCGCTCGGCCACCTGGACCTTCGCATCGTTCAGCCTGGAATCGGTCGCGCAAACGCTGCTGGGCGAGGGCAAGTCCATCGACAATCCGTATCAGCGCATGGACGAAATCCAGCGCCGCTTCGACGAAGACAAACCCGCGCTCGCCCGCTACAACCTCAAGGATTGCGAGCTCGTCACGCGCATCTTCGAAAAGACCGAGCTGATTGCGTTCCTGCTCGAACGCGCCTCGGTCACGGGGCTGCCCGCGGACCGCAGCGGCGGCTCGGTCGCGGCGTTCACGCACCTCTATCTGCCGCGCATGCACCGGCTCGGCTACGTGGCGCCCAATCTCGGCGACGTGGTGGGCGAGAACAGTCCGGGCGGCTTCGTCATGGACTCGCGCCCGGGCCTCTACGACTCGGTGCTGGTGCTCGACTACAAGAGCCTCTATCCTTCGATCATCCGCACATTCCTGATCGATCCCGTGGGGCTGATCGAAGGCTTGCTCGCACCCGGCGATCAACGCGGCGACGATGAAACCGTGCCGGGTTTTCTGGGTGCGCGTTTCTCGCGCACGATGCACTGCCTGCCCGAGATCGTGCGCCAGGTCTGGGACGGCCGCGAAAACGCCAAGCGCCAGAAGAACGCGCCGCTTTCGCAGGCGCTGAAGATCATCATGAACGCGTTCTACGGCGTGCTCGGCTCGACGGGCTGCCGCTTCTTCGACCCGCGCCTCGCGTCGTCGATCACCATGCGCGGCCACGAGATCATGCGCAAGACGCGCGAACTGATCGAAGCGCAAGGCTACGACGTCATCTACGGCGACACCGACTCCACTTTCGTATGGCTCAAGCGCGCGCATAGCGAGGAAGACGCCGCGCGCACCGGCCGCGCGCTGGTCGAGCACGTCAACCAGTGGTGGAAGGATGAACTGCGCGAACGCTTCGGCCTCGCGAGCGCGCTCGAACTGCAATTCGAGCGCCATTATTCGCGCTTTCTCATGCCCACCGTGCGCGGCGCGGAGGAAGGCAGCAAGAAGCGCTACGCGGGTCTCGCGCGCACGAAGGACGGCCGCGAAGAAGTCGTGTTCAAGGGGCTGGAAACTGTGCGCACCGACTGGACGCCGCTCGCCCAGCAATTCCAGCGCGAGCTGTACCGGCGCGTCTT
Source organism: Paraburkholderia sp. (assembly GCA_031286755.1). Taxonomy (GTDB): domain Bacteria; phylum Pseudomonadota; class Gammaproteobacteria; order Burkholderiales; family Burkholderiaceae; genus Paraburkholderia. The sequence goes on along the minus strand of JAITTX010000115.1, from coordinate 21,233 downwards.
CAAGCGCGAACCCCATGCCGACTACGTGCGCGATTACGTGCGGCGCACGCTGAGCGGTGAATTCGACGAGCAGCTCGTGTTCAGAAAGCGGCTGCGCCGCCCGCTCGGCGACTACCAGCGCAATGTGCCGCCGCATGTGCGCGCCGCGCGCGTCGCCGACGAATTCAATCGCGCGAAAGGCCGCCCGTTGCAGTATCAAAACGGCGGCTGGATCAGCTACGTGATGACGACGGCAGGCCCCGAGCCGCTGGAAACGCTCAGCTCGCCGCTCGATTACGGCTTCTATTTGAGCCGCCAGTTGCAGCCCGTGGCGGATGCCATTTTGCCGTTCCTGCGCGAAGAATTCGAAACGCTGGTGTCGGGGCAAGCGAGTTTGTTCTAGCCGCAAAAGCGCGCGTAGCTCCCGTGCGGGCACGCGCCATCGCGTCAACCCGCATCGGAGAGAAACAGCCGGATTTCGTCGGCGAGCCAATCACGCAAGGCGCACACCTTGGGGTCGTCGCGGCTGCCGATGCGGTAGACGAGATCGTGACCGCGCTCCGATTTCAGGCAGATTTCCGGAAACGGCGCAACCAGGCGCCCGGCTGCAATATCGTCCGCCACGATCACGCTGCGCCCGAGCGCAACGCCTTCGCCGCGAATCGCCGCCTCGATGGCGAGGCTCCCATGACTGTAGGCCGAGCCGCGGTCGCTGCGAATGCCCTTGATGCCCGCCAGCGCGAGCCATTGCTCCCAGTTGGCCAGCATGCCGTCTTCGTGCAGCAGAGTGCAGCGCGCGAGACTTCCGACCGAAGACATGCCGGCCCGGGCCTGCCGATATTCCGGACTGCAAACCGGTGTCACGGTCTCTTCCAGAATCCGCTCGGCAAGCACGCGCGGATAACGCCCGCTGCCGTAACGGATGGCCACATCGGCCTCCCCTTCGTTCAGATCGACATACTTGTCGGTCACTTCGAGGTGCACGTCGAGTTCCGGGTGGCGCGCCTTCAACCGGTGCAGCCGGGGCGCGAGCCACTTGTTCGCGAAGGACACGCTGGAGTTGATCTTCAGGCGCGTCACCCGGCCGTGGCTGCCGTTGCCATCGTGGGCGCGCAAGCGCTCCGATTCCTTCGTCAACTCCCCCAGCACCCGGCTCACGGCCAGCAGGAATTCGGCGCCGGCTTCGGTCAGCACGATCCGCCGCGTCAGGCGCTGAAACAGGACCACGCCAAGGTGGCTTTCGAGCGTCTTGATGTGCCGGCTCACCGCGCCGTGCGTGACGTGCAGTTCCTCGGCCGCCAGCGTCATGCTCAACAACCGGCCGGTGGCTTCGAAGGCGCGCAGGGTCTGCAAAGGAGGAAGCCGGTCGAACATAAGGAAGGCATCTATGCGTGAGTTTTACTCACGCATTATATGACGACAAATGGTTTGTCAGGCAGGAGAGCGGCCTTCAATATCTACAGCATCACCCACGGCTGGCAAGCGCCGCTTCGCACCGCTCATCATGGATCTTCTCGTTTTCAAGCTCGTCGTCACGCCGTTGTTGCTGTTGGCCGCCAGTCTCGCCGTGCGCCGCTGGGGCGAGGCGATCGGCGGATTCATGGTGGGCTTGCCGCTCACCTCGGGGCCGATCTCGGTGTTCCTCGCGCTGGAGCACGGGCCGGCCTTCGCGGCGCAGGCCACGGCGGGCTCGCTCGTGGCAACGGTTGCGCAAGTGGCCTTTTGCCTGGTCTATTGGAAGCTGGCGAGCCTGGGCTGGCGCATGGCGCTCGCGAGCGCCTGCGCAGCGTTCGTCGCCGTGGCCAGCGTCCTGCAATGGAGCGGGCTCGCGCAAACAGGCCTCTTTCTCCTTGCCGTTGCGGCCATTGCGTTCGCGCTCAACCTCATCCCCAACAAGGTTGCCCGCGGCGAAAGACTCGATCCGCCGTGGTGGGATCTGCCCTCGCGCATGGCGCTCATCGCCGCTCTCGTGGTGGGGGTGACGCTGATCGCGCCTTACGTCGGCCCCGAAGCGAGCGGCGTGCTCGCGTCGTTCCCGTTCATGGCCATCATTCTCGCGGTGTTCGCGCACCGCTCGGCGGGCCACGCGGCCCCGCAGCAACTGATGCGCGGCATGGTGGCGGGACTGCTGGGCTTTGCCGCGTTCTTCTACCTCCTGAGCCTCGCATTGACGCGCACGAATCTCGTTGCGGCCTATGGCGGCGCGATCTTCTGCGCGCTCGCCATTCAGGCGGTTTCGTTGTACCGGTTGCGCGTGCCGGCCGCGCTGCCTGTGAAGTGAATCCAGCGCCAGGGGAGCGGGCGACGCTTCCCGCGCATCCGCGTCCCATCGGCGGGCGAATCGGCGCAAAATAGCTGCGCAATCCAGCGGGGGCAGGTGCGGACGCTTCCTCCCGGCAGCAGCGGACTCACGCGCTTCGAGCACCCAGTCGAGGGCCATGAGCGCCCGCGCGCGGCCGGCACCCCGCCAGACAAGCAGCCAGACAAGCAGCCAGACAGCGAACAGCGAGCCAACAGCGCTCGACGCAACGGGACCCCATGTACGGCTTGTTGATCGGACCGGCAACACGCAGGCAGGCGATCTTCGCGGGCCTCTGCGCGCTCGCGATACTGCTCACGCTCGCGCTCGCCGCACCGCGCGCACGCGATGCCCTGCCCGCCATTGCGCCATTCATGCCGATGTGCGCGCTTACCGTGTTCACGACCTCCGGCATCGCGGCGTTCCTGCTAGGCGCGCGCTTCGCGGCCACGCGCCTGCCCATGCTCGGCGCGCTCGGCGGCGCCTACGCGTTCACCGCGATGGCCGTCGCATTGCAGTTGCTGATGTTTCCCGGCGTGTTCACGCGCACGGGACTGCTGGGCGCCGGCCCGCACAGCGCGGCGTGGATGTGGGTCTTCTGGCACGCGGGCTTCCCCGCGCTCGTGATCGTGGCCGAGCTGGTGCGCAGCCGCGCACCGGACGAGCCGCCCCTGCGCGCGGGACTGGACGCGCGCGCCTGGCTGCTGATCGCCGGCCCCGCCGTGCTCGCCGCGGCGCTGGGCGTATTCGTGGTGCATGTCGATCTGGTCGCACCGTGGCATGCGGCCACGGCGGCGGCGCGCGCGCAAACCCCGTCAGCAGGCATGGTCGCCAACACCACTGGGCTCGTCATCTGCGCGCTCAACCTCGTGGCGATCGCCATCGTCCTGCTCAAAGGGCGGCTGCGGCTCGTGCTCGACTGGTGGATCGTGGTGGCGCTGCTCGCCTCGCTCGTCGACGCCGCGCTCAATGCGCTGAGCATCGAGCGCTTCACGCTGGGCTGGTACGTGGCGCGCCTCTTCAGCATGTTCGCACCCGGCGTGCTGGTGTGCGTGCTGGTCTGGGAAGTCACGGCGCTCTACCGGCAGTTGTCGGAAGAACATGCCTCGCTGATCCAGAGCTCGGCGCACGATGCGCTCACGCGCGTGTACAACCGCAACTATTTCGACGAGCAGTTCCGCCGCGTGTTCGAGCGCGCGGCGCGCGGTGCGCAACCGCTTTCGCTCGTGATGATCGACGTCGACCATTTCAAGCTCTACAACGATGCCTACGGCCACTTGCACGGCGATGCGTGCCTCAGTGCCGTGGCCGAAGCGCTCGCGCTCACGCTGCGGCCCGGCGACTTCGTCGCGCGCTATGGCGGCGAGGAATTCGCATTGGTACTGCCCGGCGCCAACGCGGAGGAAGCCTGCGCCGTCGCGGAACGCGCACGCGCGGCGGTCGCGCGGCTCGCCATGCCCACGCCCGCGGCGGCGGGCCACGTCACCGTGAGCGCCGGCTGCGCCACGAGCGGCTCGGGTGGCGCGGGTGGCGCTGTCACGCCGGGCGACCCGCCCCATGCGCTGATCGCCGCCGCCGACGCGGCGCTCTACACAGCCAAGCGCGCCGGCCGCGACCGCGTCGCGCGCGCCGGCGAAAGCGTGGTGTAAATCAAGCGCGCGCAGCGCGGCGCCATGCCAGGCGACGCACCACGCGCGGCCCCGCAAGACCGCAGGCCCCAACACACGGAGACAGCCATGGCCGACATCGCGCACGTGTTCGTCCTGATGATGGAGAACCGTTCCTTCGATCATCTGCTCGGCCTCGCCGGCCTCGACGGCGTGACGCCGCCGCCCGGCTCGTGGAACTTCGCCACGGGCGCCCCCGACCGCCTCGCGAGCGACCCGCCCCACGAATTCGACGACGTCGCCACGCAGCTCGGCGGCACGCCGCCCATGAGCGGCTTTGCCTCGGGCGCGGCCGCCGCGCTCGCGATGCGCGGCTTCGGGCCGGGCGCCTTGCCGGTGCTCACCGAGCTCGCGCAGGAGTTCGTGCTATTCGACAACTGGTATTCGTCGATGCCCGGGCCCACGTGGCCGAACCGCTTTTTCGCGCATGCGGCCACGTCGGGCGGGCTCGACAACAGTCCGGGCGGCTTGACGAGCGCGGCGTCGGAAACCGTCCACAGCCTCGGGTTCTCATTCGAGAACGGCACGCTGTTCGACCACCTCGCCGCGGCCGGCAAGAAATGGCGCGTCTATCACGCCGACGCCTTTCCGCAGGTGCTCGCGATTCGCGGCCTCGTGGACACCTTCTTCAATGGCGACACCTTCCGCACGATCTCGCCGAAAGAGGCCGACGACGCCTTCGCACGCGACCTGCACGACAACTACGCTATCGACTACACCTTCATCGAGCCCGATTACGGCCTGCTGAGCGGCAACTTCGCGCAAGGCAATTCGCAGCATCCGGTTGGCTCGATGTCGGCGGGCGAGCACTTCATCCAGTACGTCTACGAGACGATCCGCAATGCGCCGGTGTGGCCGCGCTGTGCGCTGCTGCTCACGTGGGACGAGCACGGCGGCTTCTTCGATCACCGCGTGCCGCCTGCCGCCGTGCCGCCCGGCGACGCGAACACCAACGCGGCGCGCGCGGCCAGGCCGCGCAATTTCGCGTTCGACCGGCTGGGCGTGCGCGTGCCCGCGCTGCTGATCTCGCCGTGGGCCCCGCGCGGAAAAACCGGCAGCCAGCTCTTTCCACACGCGGCCGGCGCGGCGCAGGAAACGGCGTTCGACCACGCGTCGATCGTGCGCTCGGTGCGGGAGATGTTCGGCATCGACAAACCACTCACGCAACGCGATGCGGCGTCGCCCGCATGGACAGCGGCGTTCCTCGACGCCTGCCGTCCGAGCGGCAGCGACGGGCCCCTGACCCTGGGCAGCCCGCTCGCGCCAGCCGTCGCCGCCGCGGGTGCCATCGCCGCTGCTGCCGCAGCCACGGCCAGCGCTGCGGGCGCCGCCGCGACAACCGCTCAAGCGGGTGCGCCGCAGCGGCCCGCCGCGATCGCACCCACCGCCATGCAGGTCAACGGGTTCGCCACGATCGCGCACGCGCTGGATCTGCAAATGGCGCAGGACCGGGGCGGCATGCCGGCGATCCGGGATCAGGCGTTGTTCGGCGAACGGTTTCAGGCGCCGGGCGCGCCAGCAGCGGCGGTGGCACCCGCGGCGGCGCCGGCAGCAGGCCCGGGCGGGCAAGCCGCTGCCATTCAGGCAAATACGCCGGCGCCAGCGGGAGACGCGGCACCCGGCCCCGACACGCAGACGATCGCGGATTATGTGACCTATGTCGCAAAACTGGCGCAGTCGCACAAGCCACGGCGCGGGCATCGTTGAGCGGCGCGCATCGGCATCGCATTGCTCGACGATATCGTTAGAAGATCCAATTAAATCGGATTCCAAATTATTGGCTCACGCCGGGATCGCCCTTCGACGTGAGGCGCGGACATCTCGCGCCGCCGCCACTCACTCCACGACCGGGCCGGAGTCCGCGGGCAGATGCGCCAACGGGTCCACCGCGTGGCCGCCTTCGCGCATCTCGAACTGAAGCCGCGCGCCGCCGTCGCCGTGCGTGCCCATCTCGGCAATGGCCGCGCTCTGCTGCACCGTGTCGCCCTCCCGCACGAGGAGCCTGCGATTGTTGCCATAGGCCGTCACATAGCCGTCGCCATGCTTGACGATGACCATGAGGCCATAGGTCTTGATGCCGTCGCCCGCATAAACGACGCGGCCGGCCGCAGCGGCCTTGATGGGCGCGCCGGCGCGCCCCGCGATCTCGATGCCGCGCGAGCCGTTTTCGCCGAACTCGCGAATGACCATGCCGCCGGCCGGCCAGACGAACTGCGCAGCCGCGTGCCCGGTGCCCGCCGCCCCGGCGGCATGAGCCGCGGCAACATGAGCTTCGAGCGGCGCCATGCGCAGCATCTGGCCCGCGTGCAGCGCGGCAGCGGGTGAGAGATCGTTCCAGCGCGCGACGTCCTGTGGCGGGTGTCCGAACTCCCGCGATACGCTCTTGAGCGTATCGCCCGGCCACACACAGTAGTACCCGGCGCTTATCGGCGGACAGCGTTCCGTGTAGGCCCGCAGGTTCGGACCTTTGTCGTGCGCGCAACCCGACAACGCGCCGCCAGCAACGCACAGGGCGCTCAACAGCGCACCCCAAACCGCGCGATGCCGCCGCCATCTCAAGCTCGATCTCATTAATTCGTCATCCTGCATTTTATGGGTGAACCGGGCATTATGAAAGGCTGGCGACGCACCTCATCTCAGTTTCTCAGCCACAACAGGGTGCGCATGGAAACAGGCCAATGCGCGGACGATGCGCGGCCCATGCGGAGGACATGCGGGGGACATGCATGCGCCTCAAAAGACGCCGAGCGCGAGTCCCGCGGCAAGCCCCGCACCCAGTTCCGCGCAGCGTTCGAGATCGCTGGCGCCGATGGTCTTGGGTGCGAGAATGCGCTCGGGTGTTTGCGCATGCGTGCAGACGATCACGCCCGGCGCCACCGCTTTCAGCCGCCAGCCCGTGGCGATGCGATCGATCTGGCGCAGCGCGTTCTGCCCGTCGCTGCCCGCGCAGATCATGACCGCGTAGGGGCGGCCGTTCACGCGGTCGAGCGCCGCGTAGTAGCTACGGTCGAAGAAGTCCTTCATCAGCCCGGACATGGCCGCGAGATTCTCCGGCGTCGCGAACAGATAGCCGTCGGCGGCCAGCACGTCTTCGGGTTGCGTGGCGTCCGCGCGCTGCAGCTTCACGGCCACGCCGGATTGCTCGCGCGCGGCGGCGGCGGCCGCTTCGGCCATTTGCCGCGTTCCACCGGTCATCGTGTGATAGACGATCAGCAGCGTCTTCATGCGGATTCGCTCTTCGCTTCGCCAACGCGCCGGAATGGCGCGTCCCATCGTTTCGATGATACCGCCCGCGCGCGGCAACCGCGCCCGCATGCGGCGGCGCCCCGAGCGTCTCGCGTCTCGCGTCTCGCGTGAACCGCAGTATCATGCGCGCATGCCTACCTATATCGCCCTGTTGCGCGCCGTGAACGTCGGCGGCACCGGCAAGCTCCCCATGGCCGAACTGCGCGCGATGTGCGAAGCGCTCGGCTTTACCGGCGTGCGCACGTATATCGCGAGCGGCAACGTCGTCTTCCAGAGCCCGCTCGCGGCCGCGAGCGTGAAGAAGCAACTCGAACGCAGCCTCGAAAACTACGCGGGCAAGCCGGTTGGCGTGCTATTGCGCAGCGCCGCCGAGATGGCCGCCGTGCTCGCGGCGAATCCGTTCGCCAGCGCGCCGCCCGAGCGCACGCTCGCGCTCTTTCTGGACAGCGCCCCGAGCGCCGATGCGCTGGCGACGGTGAAAGGCCAGGGCACGGAAGCCATCTCCCTCGGCGCGCGCGAAATCTACGTGTACTACAAGGACGGCATCGCACGCTCGAAGCTCAAGATTCCCGCGGCGAAAGACGGCACCGCGCGCAACATGAACACCGTGGCCACGCTCGCCGAATGGGCCGCGGAATCGGCCGGATAACCAGCAAGACAATCGGCTGCACGCAGGCCGCGCCGCCCTGAACGAAGCCGCAAGCCCCGCCCGCGCGAAACACCACGAAGCGCCGCGAAGCAACGCGCGCTGCAACTGTCACGCGGCGGCCCTATGATGGACAGCCCCCTGCAAGTGATTCAAGGAGATGCAAGAGATGGCGCTTCCCTACGGCTACGCGAAAGGCAAGATTGTCACGACACCGCAACTCAAGCCCACGCAGCGGCCCCATGAAGTGCAGTATCACCTGCACTTCGGCCTCTCGGTCGCGGGCGCGCAATGGGACATCGCGGTGAACGTCGGCACCACCGACGCCGACGACTTGCTGAAGTACAAACTCCCATTCGACTTTCGCCACCCCGTGCTCGCGACGCTCCAGAGCGCCGCGCCCGGCTCGCACGATCTGACCGGGCAGGGCGCGCTGCCCGCGCTCGATTTCCAGCGCAGCGACTTTCTCGCCAACACCGGCAACTGGCGCGATAGCGGCGTCATGGACGGCTCGAACGCCGTCGAGCCCGTTGCCACGCTGGAGCGCCTGCTCGCGCGCGCGATGCAATCGAACTTCGACGTCTACGTATTCGGCCGCTTCTATAGCGAAGGCAACGGCCTGCACGACGTGCACATGAATCAGGGGTCGAAGGGCGAGTTCATTCATCGCCCCGGCGACGACAGCAACGACCACAACGACATCTGGCAGGACGGCGCCGTGCTCGTCGATCTGGGCGCGCCGCAATGGGCGCTCTATGCGGCCGCGTTCGATCAGCAATGGCTGCCGACCGACGACCTGGGCAATCCCACGTCAGATTCGAAGCCGATTTCGTAAGCGCGTCAGGTGCGTTAGGGCGGCCGAAGGTCAACCGATTGAGTTCGACTGATTGAAGCTCAACCGATCGCGGCCAGGGTCTGCTTGAACGCCTGCACGAGGCGTTGCGAGGTACACGCCGGACGCGCCGGGAAAAAACCGAGTTCGACGCCCTTGCTGTCGTCCGGCGCGAGCGCTTCGCGACACGATGCGTGCACCTCGGCCACGCCAGTAGCCCTGACGATGCGCGCGACGTTATCGGCCGCCACTCCGCTGCCCGGCATGACGGCGATGCGCCCGGCCGCGCGTCGCGCGAGTCCGGCGAGCGCATCGAGCGCGTCCGCCGCACGCGCCGCGCCGCCCGAGGTGAGAATGCGCTCGAACCCGAGCGCGACAGCGTCTTCGAGCGCGCGCGCCGGGTCCGGCACGAGGTCGAACACGCGATGCAGCGTGGTGCCAAGTCCATGCGCACGCTCGCACAACGTGCGCAGCAACGCGATGTCGAGATGGCCGTCGGGGCGTGCCGCGCCGAGCACCACGCCCGCGAGACCCGCCGCGCGCACCGCGTCGATTTCGGCGAGCATCGCCGCCGCGTCGGCGGGCGACCACGCGAACGAGCGCGCATGCGGGCGGATCATCGCATAGACAGGAATCGGCGCGCGCGCCGCCGCCGCGATCAGCCCGGGCGTGGGCGTGAGGCCGCCGAGATCGAGCGCGGAGCACAGTTCGATACGATCCGCGCCACCGGCGATGGCGGCTTCGAGCCCATCCACGCTGTCGACGCACACTTCGAGCAGGACAGCCATACGCGCCTCCGGTCAGGTTACCGACGGCCAGTCGCGCTCAGCGCGCGCAGGCCTCAACAGGCGCGCATTGTGCCACGGCCGCGCGAATGCACGCGATCGCATGATCGACGTCTTCCGGCGTCGTATACCGGCCGATGCTGAAGCGCAGCGTGCGGCTGGCCGCCTCGGCGTCGAGCCCCAGCGCGCTCAGCACGTGCGAAGGCGCACCCGAGGCCGAGTTGCACGCCGAGGTGGACGACACGGCCAGATCGGCCGCCAGCATGAACGGGAAAAAGCCGGGCAGGCCGATGGTGAGGCTCAGCGTGTGCGCGATCCGGCGCGCCGCGCGCGCGTTCTGGGTCACGCCTTCGAGACCGCGCACGCCATCGACGAGACGCTCGGCCAGCCGCGCGATGCGCTGCGTGTCCGCCTCCATCTCCGCGGCGGCCAGCGCGCAGGCCGTGCCCATGCCCACGATCTGGTGGGTGGCGAGCGTGCCCGAGCGCAGCCCGCGCTCATGGCCGCCGCCATGCATCTGCGGCGCGATGCGCGCGGCCACTTCGCGGCGCACATAGAGCGCGCCAATGCCCTTGGGTCCATAGACCTTGTGCGCCGACATCGACAGCAGGTCGATGCCCATCGCCTTCACGTCGACGGGCGTCTTGCCGAGCGCCTGCGCCGCGTCCACGTGCAGCAGCGCGCCCGCTTCGTGCACGAGAGGCGCAATCGCGGCGATGTCCGTGAGCGTGCCGATCTCGTTGTTCACGAGCATGAGCGAGACGAGGCCCGTGTCGGGGCGCAGGGCCGCCTTCACCGCCTCCGCGCCGATGCTGCCGTCGGCGGCGGGACGCACATAGGTCACCGCCATGCCGCGCGCCTCGAGGCTCGCCATGGTGTCGAGAATCGCCTTGTGCTCAAGGCAGCTCGTGACCAGATGGCGCGCGCCCGTGGCCGCGTCGGCGTAACCCTTGAGGGCGAGGTTGTTCGATTCGGTGGCGCCCGAGGTCCAGACGATTTCGTCGGGCGCCGCGCCGATCAGCGCCGCCACCTGCGCGCGCGCCGCTTCCACGAGGCCGCGCGCTTTCGTGCCCGCCGCGTGCGAGCTGGAGGCGGGATTGCCGAACGCGCCCTCGATGCCGAGGCATTCGCACATCGCGGCAATCACGCGCGGGTCGGCCGGCGTCGTGGCCGCGTAATCGAAATAATGCAGGGTGTCGCCCATGGTCCGTTGTTCTGTCGCTGATTGATTGGGCCCCCATGCTACGCGGCGGCCCGTAGAAAGTGCTTCCATAATTCCGGCCCCTGCTCGCCGGGCGCAGAATTATTTTCTCCGCGCGCCCATCGGCTAAGGCAAGCGCGCAACGCACGCGATCGGCAAGCCCCGCTTCGGCAAAATAAACCGGGTTTGAATGGCATCTATTTCGCTATTGCGGAATAGGGAAAACGCGATATACAGCGCTTCCATTCGGAAAATAATCCGCTAGCACAAAAACCACAGCGCGCGTTGCGATGCACCCCTCGCCCACGAGGTTTTTGAGGCCCTCCCGGCACCGTGCCGGGGTGCGTGAATTTGGGGCAAGAAGCCCACCAGGAACGGCTTTGCGGGTTTTCGCCGCGCCTACAGGCCGACAGGCACGACGCTTGCTCAGCAAAATTGATTTTCTTTGTAAATCTTCTTACAAATTCTCCATAATTCTCGCCAGATACGCGTTTTCCCGCATTACTCCGGCTTGCGATTTATTTTCAATTTCTTTCGAGTTTTTATGCCTTACCGTCATGCCAGTTAAGTAGCGTTCGCAATGCGAACCTCTTCATAGTCCCTAAGGAACAAGGGGTAGGCCCATGACGATAAAAACCAAAGTCTCGATTTGTCTGCCCACGTACAAGCGTCCGGATCTATTGATCGGCTGCATCGAATCGTGCTTCGCGCAGACGCACACGAACATCGAAATCGTGATCGGCGACGACTCGCCGGACGACAGCACCGAACGCATGATCGCGCAGCAGTACGGCAACGACGAGCGCATCGCGTACCGGCGCAACACGCCCGCGCTCGGTCAGGCGCGCAACGTCGCGAGCCTCTTTGCGCGCGCGACCGGCGACAAGATCCTGCTGATCCACGACGACGATTACCTCGCGGAAAACTGCATCGAGCGCCTGCTCGCGCAATGGGAGCGCCACCCCGGGATTCAGGCCGCGTTCGGCAATCAATATGAAGTCGATCACGACGGGAGCATCGATTACGCGTCGAGCGAGCACATGAATCACGCGTATCACCGCACGCCCGCGGCGGCGGGCCTGCAGGCGTTGCCGGGACGCACCGGCATCGTGCAGATGTTCCCGAACAACGGCTGGCTCGCCGACGCCGCGCTCGTCAAGCAGATCAGCTACGACGAGCAGCATGCCGTGTGCTGCGACTACGTCTTCGGCGTGCGCCTGTGCCTGGCGGCGCGCGGCGTGTGCTACATCGACGAACACGTCTCGTACTACCGGAAAACCGATGTCTCGGTTTCTCAGTCGACGCGCAACACGACGAGCGCCTCGTCGCTCGCGGCCTGGAGTTTCCTCCAGGCGCTAACGCTGCCGCCCGAGCTCGAACCCGCGCGCAAGCTTGCCATGCGCCGGTTCGTGCCGATCGTGGTGTCGCTCTATGCGCGCAACAACAAGGCGCGCGCCGGCTTGAGTCTCGCGCTGGGGAACCTGCACGCGTACCGGTACGGATTGAGCGCGCGGCTCTACTATCACCTGCTGATGATCTGCAAGAGCGCGCGACGCTCGAAAAGCCAGCCGCCGGCCATGCCGTTCGAGGTAAGCGAAGCGGGCGTGGAAGTGACGCCCGTTGTTGTACCCGCTGCCCCGATTCCACCGGTTGCGCCGATGGTGGACGTCACCCGCCCGCGCGTGCCCTGATCACGACCCCGCGACCTCCCCGCCCTCGTGCGGGGCCGGCCGCTCGGGCGTGCCCAGCACCTCGAGCGCCGCGTCGTGGTGCAGCAGCAGCGCCGCGGCGGCGCCGATCAGGCCCGCTCCCGAAAGACACAAGAGGCCCGCGCCAAAGCTGCCGGTGCTGTCCTTGATCCAGCCCATCGCATAGGGCCCGAAAAAGCCTGCCAGATTGCCGAGCGAGTTGACGGCCGCAATGCCGCCCGCCGCCGCCGCGCCCGAGAGAAAGGCCGCCGGCAAGGTCCAGATCACGGGCAGGCAGCCGAAGATCCCGAAGCCCGCAACCGAAAGCGCGAGCATCTTCAAGACCGGATTGTCCAGCCCCGCCGAAGCGGCAATGCCCGCCGCCGCCACGACCAGCGCAATCGCCACATGCCGCTTGCGTTCGAGCCTGCGGTCCGAGTGCCTGCCCCACACCACCATCGAGATCACGCCCACGATATAGGGCAGCGAAGTGACGAAGCCCGTCTGCAGATTGGTGAGCCCGAACGACTTGACGATCTGCGGCAGAAAGAAGCTCAGGCCGTAATTGGTTGCGTTCGCACCGAAGTAGATCAGCGCCACGGCCAGCACGCGCGGGTTGAAGAGCGCCTCCATCACGCTGAACGTGCGCACCGCCTCGCGATGCCTGCGCTCCTGCGCCTGGCGCGCGACGAGCCATTCGCGCTCGTCGCTGGCAAGCCAGGTGGCTTGCGCGGGCTTGTCGGTGAGATAGAACAGCACCGCGAATGCCAGCACGAGCGCCGGCGCCGCTTCGATCAGATAGACCCACTGCCAGCCCGCGAGTCCCGCGAAGCCGTCCATCGAGAGCAGCGAGCCCGACACCGGCCCGCCGATCACCGTGGACAGCGGAATGGCGGCCATGAAATAGCCCACCACGCGCGCGCGGTATTTCGCGGGAAACCAGAGCGTGAGCAGAAAGATGATGCCCGGGAAGAAGCCCGCTTCGGCAATGCCCAGCAAGATCCGCAGCAGGTAGAACACATGCGCGTTCGACATGCCGGTCCAGCGCGCGATGTGCGGAATGAAAGCCATCGCGCCCGCGAGCAGGCCCCACGTGAACATGATGCGCGCGATCCAGCGGCGCGCGCCGAAGCGCTCCAGCAGCAGATTGGAAGGCACTTCAAAGAAAAAGTAGGCGATGAAGAAAATGCCGGCGCCAAAGCCGAACGCGCTCGCGGAAAGATCGAGCGCCTTGTTCATCTGCAACGCGGCAAAGCCCACGTTGACGCGGTCTAGATAGGCAACGAAATAGCAAACGATCAGGAAAGGCACGAGCCGCGACATGACGCGGCGCATGGTGCGCGCTTCGAGGTCCATCGGTGTCTCCGGTCCGATATAGCACTTCGAGTCTGGCGTCGTTTGCCACCGCACCTGCGCCGGCGTCGCGCCAGTCCGTATGATGCTGTTAAAGACTAGGCGCTGATGGCGCGTTGCGAAAGGGCCAATTGCACGAATGAGGCCTGAATTGCGCGGTTTTCTGTGCTCAACAGCGCGCGAAGGAGACGTTTCCTCAGATAGTGGGAAATGCGCGCGAGGCGCATGCTCATCAGGTTGCGCTCTCCTCCACCATATAGCTGCTCACCTCGCGCCGCTCCAGCAACGGAATGATCGTCCCCACGCCAATGCGCTGGAAATGCGGCGTCTCGCGATGCTCGGCGAGACCATCGGCGTCGCTGTATTGCTCGAGAATCACGAAGTGCTCCGGGTCCTCCGGCGAGCGAAAGTACCCGTAATAACGGTTCTTCGGCTCCGTGCGCGTGGCCGCCGCCAGCTCGGCAAGCCGTGCCGCCACCGCATTACCATTGCCCGCCTTCGCGTGGTAATGCGCAATCACCTGCAAATAACGTTTAGCCATTCATCGCTCCCGCCATGCCAAGGGTTCGACCTTCGAGGTCGAGATTCCAGAGTTCGGTGTCGCTCGTCGAGACCGCCACGGCGCCGCCGCCGAGAATGCCTAGCACGTCCGCCTCGTTGCACACGAAGCCCGACGCGACAATGGGCGGCAGCACCTTGCGGTCCTGCGCCGAAAGCCGCGCGAGCATGGGTGCGGGCATCAACTGCACGAGGTTCGGGTCGCTCTGCTCGAGCGCCTTCACGCTGCGCGGCCAGGTCGAGCGGTCCGTCACGAACACCTTCTGCATCGTGACGAGACCGGCCCGGTTGCCGCGCTGGATCGTGGCCACCCGCGTGGAAACGAGGCTCGTCACGCCAATGTCGGCCAGATACTCGACGCCGCCCTTGTCCTGCGAGAGCCCGTCGCAACTGTCGATATTGACGATGACGTACTTGTCCGCCTTCGTGAGCGCCGCCACGACCCGGTGCAGCTTGCGCAGATCGACGTTCGCCACGATGGCGACTTCCGCCGCGCTTTGCATGAAGCAATCGATCTCTTCGACGCCGTACAGCGTCGCGATGACCGGATGGCGCGTGAGGCGCCCGCCAAGTGACCTGTCCATGGGAATCGCTACTTCGTTTCGTGGAGCAGCTCGTCAGTCAAGCCGAGCTTTCCGGGGTTGAGGATGTTCTGCGGATCGAGCGTGCGCTTCACGGCCTGCAGCACGGCGAACGCGGAGCCGAGCGAATCGCTCATGTACGGCGAGCGCAACAGGCCCACGCCGTGATGATGGCTCAGCGTCGCATTGTATTGGATGATCACCGCATTCGCGGCATCCCACGCGGCGCGATACCACTGCGCGCGCGAAGCCACATCCACCTCGCCGCGCAGCGAGAAATAGAGGCACGCGCCGTCCACATACGCATGCGACTGGTGCGCCGATCCCGCGAGCGTGCCCGGCACCGCATTGATGGCCGCCACCACATCGCGATAGATGGCCGCGAGATCCTTCCACGGCCCGATCATTTCGAGCGTGTCGGCCACGAAGCCGGGGCTGCGCTTGAAGCCCTCGGCGCTCTTGCCCGTGAGGTAGCGCGTATCGAGCCATTTCTCGAAGATGGCCTCGTGATCGAGCCGCTTGCCGAGTTCTGCGCACACGCGCTCGCTGATCGTCAGCACCGCCTCCACCATCTCGCGCGGCCCTTCATCGGCTATCAGCAGCACGTTGGTATCGGGCAGGCCGAATTGCACGCCGCTTTCGAGTTCGTCGTAAAGGCGCAGCGCCGCCGGATTCGCGCCGCGCTGCAGGATCTCGCGGCAGGCATCGAGCCCCTTCGCGAACGAGCCGAAGCCATAGGCAATCGCGCGCCCGTAGTCGGGCAGGCGATGCAGCTTCAGGCGCGCGCGCACGATCACACCCAGCGTGCCTTCCGAGCCGATGAAGAGCTGCTGCAGATCGGGGCCCACAGCCGCGCGCGCGTAGCCGCCCACGGTAACGAGCCGGCCGTCGGCCAGCACCACGTCCATGCCGAAGACCATGTCCTCGATCTTGCCGTAGCGCGTGGAAAGCTGGCCCGCGCCGCGGCACGCCACCCAGCCGCCCACCGTGCTGATGGCGAACGAGGACGGCCAATGGCCCATCGTCATGCGGTATTCGCGCTGGATGGTTTCCTCGAAGAGGTCGCCGAACATACCCGCCTCGACCTCGACGATCTGGCTCTCGCGATCGAAGCCTACGAGCCGGTTCAGCCCGCATACGTCGAGCACGATGCCGCCGCGCAAGGGCAGCGCCGCGCCGGTCACGTTGCTGCGGCCCGCCGAGGGCGTCACGGGTATCGCGCCGGCGTGCGCGATGCGCATGACCGCCTGCACCTGCTCCACCGTCGAGACACGCACGATGACCGCATGCGGCGTGGCCGGCTTGCCCGCCGTTTCGCTGACCATCGAGCGCGCCCACCAGTCGCGTGTGAACGCGACCACGTCGGCGCTCTGCGTGAGCACTTCGTCGGCGGCCGCGCGCAGCGCGTCGATCTGCTCGCGCGCGAGCGCAACGGGATCGCGCTGCAGGCCCGGCTCGGTGCCGGGCTTGCCGATGCCCGCCGCCCAGGGCGGCGGCGTATGCGCGCCCACGACGTAGTTGCCGCGGTTGTAGCCTCGCTTGATGGCTTCCTTGCTGATCATGCGGTATCTCCCATAAGAACGGATTTGTCGTGCTCGACAGCGGCGACGTAGTCGCGCACCTGGCTCGCAACGGTGGTGGGTGCCAAGCCCAGCTCGGCCTGCAGAATTTCGCCTACGCGCGCGGCAGCCCGCGCGGATGCATCGCGCGCCATCAGGCGCGCGCGCATGCGGCGCGACAGCACGTCGTCGACGGTGCAGGCGAGTTCGTGGCGCGCGGCGTATAGCACTTCGGCTTCGGTGTGGGGCAGGCCTTCGACGATGGGCCGCAGCAGACGCGGATCGGCCTGCGCCAGGTCCGTGACGAAGCGCGCCTCGGTGCCGTAGCGCTCGCCGAAATGCGCGCTCAGGCCGCCCGAGGCGACGATCGCCTGGGCGTCGTAGCCCGCCGCGCCCAGCAGATACGCCGACTTCGTCGTGCATTTGCCGCGCTTGCCGATGACCTTCTGCGCGGCGTCGATGGTCTGCTCCGCCATGTGCCGCGACGTGGTGAGCTTGCCGCCCACGATCGTCACGAGCCCGTCCGGCGCGACGTGAATCTCGTGATTGCGCTTCATTTCCAGCGTCTTCCCACCGGGCGGCCCGACGAGCGGCCGGCATCCGGCGATGCTGCCCACCACGTCTTCCGCGCACAGATCGGTCCTCAGCGCCGAGCACGCGCCCTCCAGCAGGAAGTCCAATTCCTTGCGCGTGCAACAAACGTCGTCGAGATCGCCGCGATAATCCTCGTCGGTGGTGCCCAGATACGAGACGTTGCCCCAACGCGTGATGGTCGCGCGGCGGCTGCGGCCCGGCACGGGAATCGTCACCGTGCAGTCGTTGCGGATCTTCAGCCACGGAATGGCCACGTGCACGCCCTTCGCGGGGCGGATCTGCAACGCGGGATCGTCGCCCTTCTTGCCGCCGCTCCAGTCGCGCAGCCACACTCCCGTCGCCATGATGACCGTGCCTGCCTTCACGCGCAGCTCGCGCGCGTCCGCGTGCACGATCAGCCCGTCCACGCGCCCTTGCGCGTTGCGCGTGACTTCCATCGCCTGCGCGTGATTGACCACGGCAGCGCCGTGAAAGGCCGCCGTGCGCGCGATATTGAGCGTGAGGCGTGCGTCGTCCACGCGCGCGTCGAAGTACATGAAGCCGCCGGTCAAATGCGTTTCGTTGAAGGTCGGGCAATGCGAGAGCACTTCGGCCTTGGTGAGCTTCTGGTGGAGAATGCCTTCGCGCCAGCCGCCCGCGAGGTCGTAGGTCCACAGGAGGCTTTCGAAGGCCTTGGCGAGGCGCTTGTCGAATACGCCGTCCTTTTCCATCACCGGAAACAGGAACGGCAAGCGCTGCACGAGATGGCGCGCGTTGCGGCGCAGGCGCTGGCGTTCGAGCAGCGAATGCCGCACGAGGCCCAGGTTGCCCTGCTCGATGTAGCGCAGGCCGCCGTGCACCATCTTCGACGATTTCGACGAGGTGCCCGAGGCGAAGTCGCTCTTCTCCACCAGCGCGACGCGGTAGCCGCGCAAGCTCGCGTCGAGCGCCGCATAGGCGCCGGTCACGCCGCCGCCCACGATGGCGATGTCGAAGGTCTCGCTCGCGAGCCGGTCGAGTTGCTCGGCGCGCGCGAGCCGCAGCGGCTCCGTGCCCGTCATGCTCGCGCGTTCGCGATTGGCCTTTCTCGATGGAATCCACACCATGTAGTTCGTTCTCCTGCTCAGCCTGGTTCAAATGCGTTCGCGTGAGCGAGCTCGTGCTCCACGCGCGTGCGCCATGAGGCGCGGCGCGCTTCGCGCGCATCCGCCGACGTGCTCGGCTCAAACACCGCGTCGGTCGCGAGCGTGGCGCGCGCGGCGTCCAGCGACTCCCACAGCAGGCCCGACGAGCCCGCCAGGAACGCAGCGCCGCGCAGGCTCGCGCGATCGCTCCCGCGCATGCGCCGCACCGGCACGCCGCCCAGATCGGCCTGGACCTGCAACAGCGTGTCGCTCGCGCACAGGCCGCCGCCCACGATCAGCTCGTCGGCGGCCACCTGCGCGACCGCCGTGTTCGCGTCGTTGCACAGCGCCACCGACTGCGCGATGCCTTCGAGAATCGCGTAGGCAACCTCGGCCTTGGTGGTGGCCATCGAAAGTCCCGCGAGCGAGGCGCGCGCGCCCGGCTGCAACTGCGGCACGCGCATGCCGGTCAGCGCGGGCAGGAACGTCACGCCGCGCGCGCCCTGCACGGTGGCCGCCAGCGCGCTGATCTCTTTCGGGTCGTCGAACCACTGGAGCTTTTCGCAGATCCAGTTCAGCGCGGAGCCCGTGGTCGGCACGAAGGTCTCCAGCGAGAAATGCGAGACCTGGTCGTGGCGGCGCGCCGTCATGGTCAAGGTGCCTTCATGGCCGCCCGCGTCGCACGGCAAATCCGTGCCGATCAGCAAGTCGACGAAACTGCCCGTGCCGTGCACGCACAGCGACTGGCCGCGGTCGAGACAGCCGAGCCCCACCGCGCCCGCGAGCTGGTCGCCGGCGCAGGCGAGAATGGGCACCTCGATGCCGAGCACGTCGGCGCGCGTGTGGCCGAACGCGTCGGCGTCCTCGCGCAATTGCGGCAACAGCGCGTGCGGAAAGCCAAGCGCATCGAGCCAGTCCGCGCAATAGCGGTGCTCGGCGAGCACATAGGCGCTCGCGGAAGTCGCATTGGTGGGCGTGGTCACGCAGACGCCCGCGTTCGACAGATGCCAGAGCAGCCAGGTGTCGACGGTGCCGAAGGCAAGCCGCCCCGCGCGCCGCGCTTCGATCACGGCGGGCGTTTCGCGCAGATGATGGGCCGCCCACAGATACGGCGAGCGCACGCCTGCCGGGCGCCCCACCCGCTCGATCAGCGTGCGGTCCCAGCGCCCGGCGAGGCCCGCGAGCTCGCCCGCGTGGCGCGTGTCCTGCCACACCATCGCCGGCACGAGCGCGCGCCCGCTTTGCGTGTCCCAGAGCACGGCGGTGGCGCGCTGCGTGGCGACGGCGAGCGCCACCACTTGCAGGCCTTCGGCGGCAGCGCGCGCGAGCGTCGCCCGGCACGCCTCGATGGTCTTCGCGAGCGTGACGTTCGCGTCCTGCTCCACCACACCGGGCTGCGGACTTTCCACCTGCAGCGGGCGATACTCCAGACAGGCAACGTGGCCGCGCGCATCCACCACGGCGGCGCGCGTGCCGGACGTCCCTTCGTCGATGGCGAGAATGACTGGCTGGGTTCGGGTCATCGCTGGGACTTCTCCATAGCGGGATTCATGAAGCTGCTCTCGCGCGCCGCATCGCTATCGAACTGCGGCGCGTCGGGCTCGTTATCGGGCGTGATGCTCGTGCGCGTGGGATCCCAGCGGATCGAAAAACAGATCACGCTCGCCACGAGCGGCACGACGGCGAGAATGAGAAAAGTGTGCTCGAGGCCGTAGTGCTCGCGAAACAGCGGAAAAATGAACAAGCCGAGCGCGGCCCCAATCGAGCCGAGCGCGCCCACGACGCCATTGGCGCCCGCGCGCAGCTCGCTGCGAAACGAGAGCGAAGAAAGACTCTTGCCATTCGCGCCCGGCCCCGCCGAATGAAACAGGATGAAGAGCGAGGGCACGGTTGCGGCAAGCCACATCGGCATCTTCGCGCTGTAAAGCCCGAGCACCAGCAGCATCGCGAACACGGCCGCGAAACCCAGTGCGGAGGCGCGGCGCAAGCCGATGGTCTTGCCCACCAGCGGCGACATGAAGCCGCCCACGATGCCGAAGAGATTGAAGAGCAGCGCGCCGAGCGTCGCGTAGACGAAGTCCTTGCCGAACAGCGAGGCGCTGATGAGCGGGAGATACCAGCCAATGGCGAAGTACTGGATGGACTGCGCGATCTGCACCGTTGCGGCCAGAATCGTGCGTGGCAGGTAGACGCCGCGAAAGATCAGCGCGATGTTGGCAAAGCCGCGCCGCGCCTGATTGAGCACCGGAATGCGCTCACCGGCCGGCGCCGCCTCGAATGCTCGCGCATAGATGCGGCTCATTGCATCGGCGGCTTCGGCAAGACGCTCCTTGCGCGCGAGCCACATCGGGCTTTCGACGAGGTACCGCAATTGCAGCACCAGAATCGCCACGCCGAATATCGCGGTGGCCGCAATCGAATAACGCCAGATCGAATCGCCCACCTGCCACGAATGAAAGAGCAGCGCGAGCACGAGATTCAGGCAGACGGCCGTGTACCACATGCCTTGCCACGCATTCAAACGGCTCTTCAGGCGTGCGGGCGTGAATTCCGCCAGCATCGCCATGGCAATCGCGAAGTCGATGCCGTAGGCCATGCCGACGAAGAAACGGCCCGCGAGAATGAGCGCATAGCCCGGCGCGAACATCACGAGCACGGCGCCCGTCACCGCAAAGCATTTCGCGAGCACGAGCGGACGCACGCGGCCCCAGCGGTCCGCCATCCAGCCGCCGATGGGATTGAACGCAATGGCGACCCACGAGGCGAACGAAGTCATGAGCGCGATTTGCGTCGCGTCCAGATGGAGATCGCGCGCCATGGGCCCGAGGCCCGCGCTCAATGCGGAATTGGAGAATGCGTCGAGAAACAGTCCGCCTAGCGCGAGCCACCAGATGACACCGGCTCGACCGGGAATGCCAGGACAGGAATCGATGAAGGAAATGACGTCGTCGACGCCACGAATCTTGATCGCGACCGATTGCACAATCTGCCTCCTGTATTTGTACTGTAAGAGGCCAATGCAATTGCGACGCGCATAAGAGACCACCTTACAGATAGTCTCTTATCTAGATCTGCGCCCACACAGTAAGGCGCGAAATTCACGATGTCAAGTGGGGACTGCGCGCGCATCGCGCCTTATTTG
>JAITTX010000065.1 GCA_031286755.1 Paraburkholderia sp. | reverse complement strand
AGGCGAAGATTGTCGACGACACGAACACGGTGATCTTCAAGACGCACAAGGTCGAGGTGAAGTCGAAACTGGCTCACATGCCCTGGGAGATCATTGCCTGGCTGCTTCACGGCCAGCTCGAGGTGGATGACAGTTCGAAGAAGCCCAAGGTCCAGTTGATGCTCGAGGCGTACACCGTCGACAAGAACAAGTACAAGACCATAGCGAACGATGCCGACGCCGAAGTGATCCGCAAGAAGTCCCATATGAAGACGCGCACCGACCTGATCAGGGAAATGGTGGATAGCTACGTGACGCCATCGACCAAACCCTGCGACAAAATCAATCGGTTCATCGAGTTGCGCCAGGTGGCGGAATCATCAGGAATCGAGCGGCTAAAGAATGCGGTAACGATATGACAAGAACGGCCCCACCGCGCTCGCGGCGCGGCGGGTGATGCCGCGCGATTCACCACATGGTCTGTAAAAAAACGCGCCCCGTATCCGGCATGCCAGATACGGGGCGCGTCGCACTACGCACGCGTAATAACGCGTCAGTTCTGTTTCACCATCTCGCGGCTTTCTTCGACGAGACCGGTGGGGCCGTTGAGCTTGCTGCATATCCACCAGCCCACGGTCAGCACCACGATCCAGCCAATACCGACGAACAGCGCGATGCGCGTGTCGTGCTCGTAACCCAGAATGCCGATCACGAAGAGCATGAATGCAATGGCGACAGCGGGGCCGACGGGCCACAGCGGCACCTTGAACTTCAGCGCGCGCACTTCGTCCTTTGACAGACGCAGGCGCATGCCCACCTGCGAAAGCAGAATCATCAGCCAGACCCAGACCGTGGCGAACGTCGCGATAGACGCGATGATCAGGAAGATCTGGTCCGGAATCAGGTAATTGAGCAGCACGCCGCCGAGTAGCGCCACGGCCATCACGAGCACCGTCACCCACGGTGCGCCCGCGCGCGACGTGACCGTGAAGATGCGCGGCGCCTGGCCTTGCGCGGCCATGCCGTACATCATGCGGCACGCGCCGAAGATGTCGCTATTGATCGCGGAAACCGCCGCGGAAATCACGATCACATTGAGGATCGTTGCCGCCGACTTGATGCCGAGCCCCGTGAAGATCTGCACGAACGGGCTGCCCTGGCCGTCGATCTTGCTCCACGGGAACACCGCCATCAGCACGATCATCGTGAGCACGTAGAACAGCAGAATGCGCACGGGCACCGCGTTGATCGCGCGCGGCAGCACCTCTTCGGGGTTTTTCGCTTCGCCGCTCGTGATGCCGATGATCTCGATCCCGCCGTATGCGAACATCACCACCGCGAGCGAGGCAATGAGGCCGCTCACGCCGTGCGGTGCGAAGCCGCCATGGGTCCAGAGATTCGAGAGCCCGTGTTCCTGCTCGCCATTCATGCTGATGCCCAGCACGAGAATGGCGGCGCCGCCCAGGATCATCGCGCCGATGGCGAGAATCTTCGCGAGCGAAAGCCAGAATTCCATTTCGCCGAAGATCTTCACGTTGCACAGATTGAGCGCGCAAATCAGCAGCACGATGGCCAGCACCCAGATCCACTGCGGCACATGCGGAAACCAGAAGGCCATGTAGATGCCGAAGGCCGTGACGTCGGCGAGGCCGACGATGATCATTTCGAGGATATAGGTCCAGCCGGTGATGAAGCCGGCAAGCGGGCCGAGATAGTCGCCGGCGTAGCGGCTGAACGAACCCGAGATGGGATTGCGCACGGACATTTCGCCCAATGCGCGCATGACCATGTAGACCGCCGCGCCGCCGAGAATGTAGGCGAGGATGACCACGGGGCCGGCTAGCTGGATTGCGGATGCGGATCCGTAGAAGAGACCCGTGCCAATGGCGGAGCCGATCGCGAGGAAGCGGATGTGGCGGGCTCCGAGATTACGCTGCAGATTTTCCAAGTTGTCTCTTTCCTTGAGCGGGCCGGCAACCGTGGCTCGTGCCAGCGTTGCTATCCGCCGGCCCGCTTCGTCTTCTCTTGCATGCGGCTCCGGGCGTCGCCGGGTGTCGCCGTGCGATACGCACCATGCACGGCGACACGCAGCGGCACCCAGGGCCGTTGATACGGAGCGCGGCCCTTTACAGGCTCGGCAGCACGGCGGCCGGCATCAGCCCGTTCAGGCTGCGTTGGGCGATCAGCGCGCTCGCCACTTCGATGTCGGGCGCGAAGAAGCGGTCTTTCTCGTAGAACGGCACGACCTGGCGCAGGATATGGCGCGCGGTTTCCAGCGCGTCGGTGGTCTTCAGGCCTTCGCGGAAGTCCAGGCCCTGGCACGCGCCCAGCCACTCGATGGCGAGAATGCCCTCGACGTTGTCGGCCATTTCCCAGAGGCGGCGGCCGGCGTTGGGCGCCATCGAGACGTGGTCGTCCTGGTTCGCCGAGGTGGGCAGGCTGTCGACGCTGGCGGGGTGAGCGAGCGCCTTGTTGTCCGAGGCGAGCGCCGCGGCCGTCACCTGCGCGATCATGAAGCCCGAGTTCACGCCGCCGTTCGCCACGAGGAACGCGGGCAATTTGGACATGTGCTTGTCCATCATCAGCGAGATGCGGCGTTCGCTGAGCGAGCCGATTTCCGCAATCGCGAGCGCGAGATTGTCGGCCGCCATCGCCACGGGTTCGGCGTGGAAGTTGCCGCCCGAGATGACGTCGCCTTCCTCGGGGAACACGAGCGGGTTGTCCGACACGGCGTTCGATTCGACTTCGAGCACAACGGCAGCGTTGCGGATCTGCGTGAGGCAGGCGCCCATGACTTGCGGCTGGCAGCGCAGCGAATACGGGTCCTGGACCTTTTCGCAGTTCGCGTGCGATGCGCCCACCTGGCTCGATGCGCCGAGCAGATGGCGATACACGGCGGCGGCGTCGATCTGGCCACGCTGGCCGCGCGCGGCGTGAACGCGCGGATCGAACGGGGCGCGCGAGCCGAGCAGCGCTTCCACGCTCAGCGCGCCGCACACGCTGGCGGCGGCGTAGAGATCTTCGGCTTCGAAGAGGCCCTTGAGCGCGTAGGCGGTCGAGGCCTGCGTGCCGTTCAGAAGCGCGAGGCCTTCCTTCGCGGCAAGGCTGATGGGCTCGAGACCGGCGATCTTGAGCGCTTCGCGCGCCGGCATCCAGCGGCCGTCGTGACGCGCTTCGCCTTCGCCCAGCAGCACGAGCGACATGTGCGCGAGCGGCGCGAGGTCGCCCGAGGCGCCCACGGAGCCCTTCACCGGAATGCGCGGATACACCTGCGCGTTGACGAGCGCGATGAGCGCGTCGATCACCGAGCGGCGGATGCCCGAGATGCCGCGTGCGAGGCTGTTGATCTTGAGCACCATGATCAGGCGCACGAGCGCGTCGTCCAGCGCCGCGCCCACGCCTGCGGCGTGCGAGAGCACCAGCGAGCGTTGCAGGTTTTCGAGGTCTTCGCGCGCGATGCGCGTCGAGGCGAGCAGGCCGAAGCCGGTGTTGATGCCGTAGGCCGTGCGGTCTTCCGCGATGATCTGTTCGACGCAGGCGACGCTGCGCTCGATGGCTTCATTGGCGTTCGGGTCGAGCGTGAGTCGCACCGCGTTCTGATGCACGCTGCGCAGTTGCGCGAGCGTCAGCGTTCCGGGGGTGATGCACAGCGCCGTAACTTGATGATTGTCCTGGCTACGCGAAGTCACGGACTTCCTCCACATGAAGAGATTGAGAGCTGTGGCAGCTAGGGGTTTACTGCCATGGTCGAAGCATATTGTATAGACAACTTTGCGGATATGAGGGTTTACGCAAAGAGCATTCGAGCGGAACTGCCGCGCTATCCTGCTGGTCATCGCGGCGTAAGCGCGACGAAAGTTGTCTATTCAAGATAAATCAGGGGCCGGATGGCTGTGCTGGATCCGGCGGTCTCGGACCCGCGGAAATGTGGCCTGGCGGCGGAGGGGGAAAGGCTGGTACGAGGCGTGTCGGCCCGGTTGGGGCGGCGGTGAGCGATGCGGGGGGCGGATCGTTTCGGCTGCATGCAGGCGCGAAGCGCGCAATCTTGCGATGCGGGCGCGCTGTCGCCCGCCCGGCAAAACGCGCTTTGCCGGGCGGGCAGGTTGCCTGGTCTTACTGCTTCGTGCCCACGGTCTGCAACGGCATCCACTTGCCGCCCTGGACCTTGTACACCGTCACGCCGCCATACTTCAGGTCTCCGTACTGATCGTACGAGAGCTCGGTGGTCGTCACGCCCTTCATGCTGGTGGCCTTCAGCGCTGTGAGGAACACATGCGGGTCGGTGGAGTCGGCCTTCTTCATGGCGTTGAACACCGCCATCGTGCCGTCGTAGGCATACGGCGCGTACAACTCCACCGGGTGGTTGAAGCGCTTGGTGTAACGCTCGGCAAACGCCTTGCCGCCCGGCATCTGGTCGAGCGGGCTGCCTTCCGATGCCGCCAGCGTGCCTTCGGCCGCTTCGCCCGCGATCTTGATCAGGTTTTCGGACTGGACCATGTCCGGCCCGATCAGCGTCGACTTGATCGCGAGTGAGCGCATTTGCTTGAGCATAGGCGCGGCCTGGGTATCGGCGCCGCCATAGAACACCGCATCCACATTCGCGGCCTTGATCTTCGTGAGAATCGAGCGGAAGTCCACGGCCTTGTCGTTCGTGTATTCCTGATCGACGATGGTGGCGCCCGCCGCCTTCGCGGCCTTGGTGAATTCTTCGGCTACGCCCTGGCCGTAGGCGGTGCGGTCGTCAACAATCGCAATGCGCTTGAATTTGAGCCCCTTCACCGCGTAGTCGCCGAGCACGCTGCCCAGTTGCGTGTCCGAAGTCAGCAGGCGGAACGTGGTGGGCAGCCCGAGGCGCGTATAGGTGGGGGCCGTGGCCATGGCGATTTCGGGAATGCCCGCCTTGGCGTAGATCGGCGCGGCCGGAATGCTCGTGCCCGAGTTGTAGTGGCCGATCACGGCGGCCACGCCGTCGTCCACGAGTTTTTGCGCGACCGTCGTGCCGGTGCGCGGGTCGGCCTGATCGTCCTGGCCATCGAGCACGAAGTGCACGGGCTTGCCGCCGATGACCGGGTTGGTGGCGTTCATGTCTTCGATGGCGAGCTCCACGCCGCTGCGGAAATCGGCGCCGTAGTGGGCCTGGCCGCCCGTGAGCGGCGCGGCGAAGCCGATCTTCACGTCGACCGGCGACGCCGCGAAGGAGCAGGGCGCGCCCGCCAGGGTTAAACCCAGGACACACGCGGCGGATAGGGCAGTCCGTTGAAACGTCATTCTTGTTGTGCTCCTCGATGGTGAATCGTATGGGTGCCTGCACCCTCGATGACCTTGCAGGCACGTGTCTCCTCGCGTTCCGTTTTGGCGGTCGGCTGCAAGCAATATACGAATCCCGAGGTTGCCGGGTCTTGTGGGAAATAAACAGTGCCGATGCAGAATTCGGCATAGTCGAAAAGATCCCCTCCGCGCGGCAGGGCATGGCACGCGCGGCGCCGGGCGCTAACAGAGCGTCTTCACGGGCGAGGATTCACGCAAAGCACTCGTTCTGCCTGTGTGCCTGCTTGTGTGTCTGCTTGTGCGTTTGTTATGCCCCGCACGCATGAATCAGAAACTGTTGCAGCGCTGCGGCCGGCCCGCTCATTTGCGCGCCCTTTTGCCAGATCATGCCGGCCTCCATATGCGGAATCGCATCGAGCACGGGCCGCGCCTCGATGCGCTTGCCTTCGAGCGACCACGGACGAAACACCATGTCCGAGAGCACCGTCACGCCAAAGCCGTGCGCGACGAGCCCGCGCAGCGCCTCCATCGAAGACGTGCGGAACGCGATATTCGGCCTGGCGCTTTTCTTTTTCCAGTAGCGCAGCGTCGACTGCTCGGCCTCGTCCACCGTAATCAGAATGTACGGATGCGCGGCAATGTCCTTGAGCGAGGGCGCGTCGATCTGCGCGAGCGGATGCGAGGGCGCCACCCACAATTGCCGCCGCGAGCGGTTGAGCACCTGGCTGCCGAAGCGGCTCAGACGCTCGACATTCGACAGCAGCACCACGCCGATATCGAGCTCGCCGTTCAGAACCGCTGCCTCGATGTCGGGGCGCTCGCGGTCCTGCAAGTCGAAATCCACGAATGGGTAAGTCGCGCGAAAGCGCGCGAGCAGCTCGGGCAGGAAATAGCCGAGCAGCGTGTAGGTGGCGGCGATGCGCACGGTGCCGCGCATGTCGTGCGCCCGGAACGGCGGCTTGTGCACCGCGTCACGCGCGGCATCCAGCACGCGGCGCGCGTGGTTATAGAAGTCCTGGCCGTCGGGCGTGAGCACCACGCCATGGGGCTGGCGCTCGAACAGGCGCGTGTCGAGCCCGTTTTCGAGCGCCAGCACCGCATTCGTGATGGCCGATTGCGAAACGTGCTCGTTGGCCGCCGCCATCGAGAACTGGCCCGTTTGCGCCGCCGCCACGAAGTAGCGGAGCTGCCGCAGAGTGAGATCGAATGCCATCTGTTTTTCGCATATCAGAGTTGTCTATTTGTGATTTTACGATACGAATATGGCTTCCTATACTCGCCGGAAAACGATCATCCATTGGAGACAAAACCCCCATGAATGCGCGCGACCCTATTGCACACGATGCACAGGACGTAACGATCGACTCGCCGGCCACTCCGGTTTCGCTCGACGACAAGTACACGCTCGAACGCGGGCGGGTTTACATCAGTGGCACGCAGGCGCTGGTTCGGTTACCGATGCTGCAAAAGGCGCGCGACCGCCAGGCCGGCCTGAACACCGCCGGTTTCATTTCGGGCTATCGCGGCTCGCCGCTGGGGGCGCTCGATCAGTCGCTCTGGAAAGCCAAAAAGCATCTGCAGGACAACGACATCGTTTTTCAGCCGGGCGTGAACGAGGATCTGGCGGCCACGGCCGTCTGGGGCTCGCAGCAGGTCAATCTGTGGCCGGGCGCGACGCGTGACGGCGTGTTCGGCATGTGGTACGGCAAGGGCCCGGGCGTCGACCGCACCGGCGACGTGTTCAAGCATGCGAATCCGGCGGGCAGCGCGGCGCACGGCGGCGTGCTCGTGCTGGCGGGCGACGACCACGCGGCGAAGTCGTCCACGGTCGCGCATCAGTCCGAGCATGCGTTCATCGCGGCGGGCATTCCCGTGCTGTATCCCTCCAATGTGCAGGAGTACATCGACTACGGCCTGCACGGCTGGGCGATGAGCCGCTACTCGGGCCTGTGGGTGGCCATGAAGTGCGTGACCGACGTGATCGAATCCACGGCGTCGATCGATCTCGATCCGCAGCGCGTGGAGATCGTCACGCCGGACGACTACGCGATGCCCGCGGGCGGCCTCAATATCCGCTGGCCCGATACGCCGCTCGTGCAGGAAGCCCGCTTGCTCGACGAGAAGTGGTACGCGGCGCTCGCCTACGTGCGTGCGAACAAGCTGAACCGCGTGGTGATCGATTCGCCGGCGCCGCGCTTTGGCATCATGACGGCGGGCAAGGCCTATCTCGACGTGCGCCAGGCGCTCAGCGACCTGGGCCTCGACGACCAGACCTGCGCGCAGATCGGCCTGCGTGTAATGAAGGTGGGTTGCGTATGGCCGCTGGACGCGCAAGACGCGCGCGCATTCGCCACCGGCCTCGAAGAAATTCTGGTGGTGGAAGAAAAGCGCCAGATTCTCGAATATGCCTTGAAGGAAGAGCTGTACAACTGGCGCGAGGACGTGCGCCCGAAGATCTACGGCAAATTCGACGAACGCGACAACGAAGGTGGCGAATGGTCGGTGCCGCGCGGCAACTGGCTGCTGCCCGCGCATTACGAACTGTCGCCGGCGCTCATCGCGAAGGCCATCGCGCGGCGTCTCGCGCGCGCCGATCTGCCCGGGGAGGTGCGCGCGCGCATGCTCGCGCGCGTCGCGATCATCGAGGCCAAGGAGCGCGAGGCGGCGAAGCCGCAGGTCAGCGTCGAGCGCAAGCCATGGTTCTGCTCGGGCTGCCCGCACAACACCTCGACCAACGTGCCCGAAGGTTCGCGCGCGCTCGCCGGCATCGGCTGCCATTACATGTCGATCTGGATGGACCGCAAGACCGAGACCTTCAGCCAGATGGGCGGCGAGGGCGTGACGTGGATCGGGCAGATGCACTTCGCCGGCGACAAGCATGTATTCGCCAATCTCGGCGACGGCACCTATTTTCACTCGGGACTGCTGGCCATTCGCGCGGCCATCGCGGCGAACGCGAACATCACGTACAAGATTCTTTATAACGATGCCGTCGCCATGACGGGCGGCCAGCCTATCGACGGCGTGCTCACCGTGCCGCAGATCGTGCATCAGGTGCATGCCGAAGGCGCGAAGCGCATCGTTATCGTCACGGATCAGCCCGAGAAATACGATGCGGGCATTGTGCTGCCCGCGGATGTGAAGGTTTATCACCGCGACGAACTGGACGCCGTGCAGCGCACGCTGCGCGAAGTGCCTGGCACGACAGTGCTGATCTACGACCAGACCTGCGCCACGGAAAAGCGCCGCCGCCGCAAGCGCGGCGCGTATCCCGATCCGGCGCGCCGCGCCTTCATTAACGAGGCGGTGTGCGAAGGCTGCGGCGACTGCTCGGTGCAATCGAACTGCCTGTCCGTCGAGCCGCTCGAAACGCCGCTCGGCACCAAGCGCAAGATCAATCAGTCGTCGTGCAACAAGGATTTTTCGTGCGTGAAGGGCTTTTGCCCGAGCTTCGTGACGGCCGAAGGCGCGCAGTTGCGCAAGCCGCAGGCCGCGCGTGGTGCGGCCACGCCGGCCGCCGCGCCCGCTTTTGACGCGCTGCCCGCGCCCACGCTGCCGGCGCTGGCGCGGCCTTACGGCATTCTCGTCACGGGCGTGGGCGGCACGGGCGTGGTGACCATTGGCGGGCTGATCGGCATGGCCGCGCATATCGAGCGCAAGGGCGTGACCGTGCTCGACATGGCGGGCCTCGCGCAGAAGGGCGGCGCCGTGCTCAGCCACGTGCAGATCGCAGCGGCGCCCAATGCGCTGCATGCGACGCGTATCGCCACGGGCGAGGCGCGGCTCGTGATCGGCTGCGACGCGCTGGTGAGCGCATCGAACGACGTGCTCTCGCGCACGCAGCGCGGCGTGACGGTGGCCGCCGTCAACAGCGGCGCGACTCCCACCGCCGATTTGATCCGGAATCCGAAATGGGCGTTTCCTGGCGCGCAGACCGAATCGGGCTTGCGCGAGAGCCTCGGCGAGGGCTGCGAGTTCATCGACGCCAACGCGCTCGCGTTGACGCTGCTGGGCGACACGATCTACAGCAACCCGCTGCTGCTGGGTTTCGCATGGCAGAAAGGCTGGCTGCCGCTCGAACTCGAAAGCCTGTTGCGCGCGATCGAGCTCAACGGCGTGGCAGTCGAGAAGAATCACCTCGCGTTCAACTGGGGGCGTCATGTGGCGCACCATGGCGATGCCGCCATTCAGGCGCATGCAAAGCCCGCGCCGCAGGCGATCGTGATGCGCATGCCCGAGTCGCTCGACACAGTGATCGCCTCGCGCGAAGCGTTGTTGACGGCGTATCAGAATGCGGGCTATGCAGAGCGTTATCGCGGCGTGATCGAGCGGATCCGCGCCGCGGAAACGCAAGCCACCGGCAATGCGAAGCTGCCGCTCACACGCGCGGTTGCCGTGAATCTCGCGAAGCTCATGGCCTACAAGGACGAGTACGAAGTCGCGCGCCTTTACGCCGACCCGGCCTACCTCGCGAAGCTGCGCGAGCAATTCGAGGGCGAGCCGGGCCGCGATTACAAGCTGAACTTCCACCTCGCGCCGCCGTTGCTCGCGAAGCGCGATGAACAGGGCCGCTTGAAGAAACAGCAGTTCGGCCCGTGGGTGCTTCCGGCGCTGCGTGCGCTCGCGCGCATGAAGGGGCTGCGCGGCACGGCGCTGGACGTGTTCGGGCGCACGGCGGAGCGGCGCGGCGAGCGCCAGTTGATTGCCGATTACATCGCGCTCGTCGACGAATTCTGTGCGACGCTCGATGCCGAACGCATCACCGTGGCGCTCAAGCTCGCTGGCATCCCCGACGACATTCGCGGTTTCGGCCACGTGAAGGAGAACAACCTGCGCGCGGCGGCCAGCAAGCGAGAGCAACTGCTGCGCGAGTACCGCACGCCCGTGCGCGTCGCGGCCAGCGCATAGGTAAGAAGCGCATACGCACCCACATGAGCGAGCCGGTCAGCGCTCGCTCATGTGGTGTGACAGAACAAAAAAAACCGTCCCGGAGGACGGCGAAAGTGGAGGTCGAGTGAGTGACGGCCAAAACGCTTAGCGGGAATTCAATCCCCATTTCTGCTTCGCATCGATTTGCCCGAGCGCATCGATGACATCGTCCGACTGGGTCACGAATCCAAAGCACTTCTTTACATTCCAGATGCTGGCCTCGATGCAGAAGTCGGGCGACGTGGTGGCGCAGCAGTCTTCGATCATCAGGCAACCGTAGCCGAGGAAATTGGCATCGGTCAGCGAATGCATGACGCACTGGTCGGTGTTGACGCCCGCGAACAGGATCGTCTTGACGCCCAGGTTACGCAGAATGCTGTCCAGCGGCGTGTCCCAGAAGCCGCTGATGCGGTATTTGTCGACGTGGATGTCCTCGGGTTCCGGCTTGAGTTCGTCGACGATCGCCGCGGCCCAGCTATCTTTTTCCAGCACGCGCGCGCCATGTCCCGGCAGCGGCTCGCCCAGGCCGATGCCCACGCCTTTCGGCTTGTACAGGTGCAACTGGTTGGGCGGCATGTTCTTCAGGTCGGGCCGGTTGCCCCAGTTCACCCAGATCACATGGGCGCCCGCGGCGCGCAACTCCGGCAGCAGGCGCTGCAGCGGTTCGATGGGCGCGCGGTCCGGCGTGTAGTCGAAGCCCAGATGGTCGACCCAGCCGCCCTTGGCGCAGAAGTCGTTCTGCATGTCGATCACCATGATGGCCGTGCGATGCAGGTCGAGCGTCACGGTTTGCGGTTGCGCATCGATGGTCACGACCAGCGGTTCCGGCGCGGGCATCGCCATATTGACGTTGCCGTGATCGGCCAGCCATTTGTAGTGCTTGCCGGAGCCCAGGTGACTGGCTTCGGGCGGGGTGACCGGCTCCATCGGCTCGATTGGCTCGATCTTTTTGACAGACTGCAGCATAGGTGTTGTCTCCATTAAGTTGCTTCTACGAGCTGTAGTTTTAAAAAGAACCGGGATTGAGGCGGGGCGTGCAGGGCCGTAACGCCTGCCCTAGCGGGCAGCCAGTTCGGGTTCCACCTCGTCTTCCGCAGGCGTGGGCATGGGGTTCTTGCGCAGCGCGGCTTCCGTGACATAACCGAGACCGAGAATGGCCAGCACCGGATTCAGCAGGGCCACGCCGGAGACGGCAATCAGGATGCCCGCCGCCATGCTGTAGTGCGCATGGGCGCTGGCGGTGATCCGCCCGAAGAAGCCCCTGAGATTGGCGCTGCCGTAGAACACGCTGTTGGCCAGCGCGAGGCAGGCGCCAGCGATGGCCAGGCCGGTATGGCCGGCCGCCATGCCGGCCTTGATCATGAAGATGCCGTTGATCGTGAGCGGCACGTTGGCGAGCAGCGCGAAGGTGGGTATCAGCCGCCCGTAGCGGGCGCCGAAGCCGGGAATGAGGCTGGCGAACAAACAGGCGGCCGCCGCCAGGCTCAAGCCCAGGCCGCCGATCACGACGAGCGTATTGGGGCCCGTGGAAGTAATGCCGAGCGAGCTGAGCAAAAAAATAACGGGTGAGGCAGTGGCCTTGAACTTGCGTGAAAGCATGTTGTGTCTCCGTTACGTCTATTTGTGATAAGGCAGAGTAGGCATGCCGCCACAGAGCGGAAATCAGGCTTTCCTGATTTGGGACTCGGAAATTCCCTGGAACCGCCGATCGCGCAGGAGGGTCGGAGACGGCGTTAATCGATGCCCATATCGATAGACATACCTCGCGCACCGGCGCCCTGATCGGCCCGGTTTTCGTTTGCAAACCACCCATGTTGCAGTGCTTTCAAGGGAAAACCATGGGTCGATGACATCAGACGTCTGATGTAAATTGACGCCCAACGTGACTATCCAGGGCACCCATGCGCCTGAGCGTCGATCAGTCGATGTGCGAGCGAATCCAGGACTCGTTGCTGGCCATGATCCGCGAGCGCGCGCTCAAGCCGGGTGACCAGATTCCCACCGAGCCCGAGCTTTGCGAATTGCTGGGCGTGGGCCGTTCGAGCCTGCGCGAAGCGGTTGCGCAGATGATCTCCCACGGGCTGCTCACGCGCGTGCATGGCAAGGGCACCTTCGTCAGACAGATCGCGCTGAAGCTGCAAGGCGGCCTCGATGATCTGATGTCGGTAACGGACATGATCCGCAGCGTGGGCGCGGTGCCTTCCACGAGCCGCCTGCAGGTGAAGACGGTGGCCGCTTCCGGAACGCTGGCGCAGAAACTGGGCCTCGCCGAGGGCGAACCCTGCGTGCGGCTGGAGCGCGTGCGCCGCGCCGACGACGCGATTGCGGCGTACTGCATCGACATCGTGCCGAAGTCGGTGCTCGATGGGCATGAGCTGGGCGAGTCGCTGTTCGGCACGTTCGAGCGCGCCGGCATCCGTCTTTCGCACACGCACAGCTCGATTCAGCCCACGGTGCTGACGCCGCGCGATTTGCCGGAGCTGCAGGAGAGTCTCTGTCTCTTTCTGCTGATCGACGAAGTGGATTTCGACGAGACCGGACGCGCGGTCTGCTACAGCAACGACTACTACAACGCCGGCATTTTCAAGTTCGATCTCGTACGCAAAAGACGTTAGACGGGCCCGGGGCCCACTTTCCGCACAGGAAAACCATGCACTTCGAGGCTTTCAGCTCTTCCGAACTGGCGGCATACCTGAGGGGTATTCCTGCCGTGAGCGCGCGGCTTGGCGACGACAGCGAACTGCAAGTCGTCGAAGTGGGTGACGGCAACCTGAACTACGTCTATTTCGTGAGCAGCGCGCGCGACCCGCAGCGCAGCGTGGTCGTCAAGCAGGCGCCGCCGTTCCTGCGGCTCGTGGGCGAAGCCTGGCCCTTGCCGCGCGAGCGCATGGAGCGCGAAGTGGCGGCGCTGCGCCGCTTCGGCGCGCTGTGTCCGCAGCACGTGCCGAGCGTCTATCACGCCGACAGCGAAAAATTCCTCATGGTGATGCAGCGGCTCGACTCGCATCGCGTGCTGCGCCAGGGCCTCATCGACGGCATCGTGTATCCGCACCTGGCCGAGCACCTCTCCACATTTCTCGCGCGCACGCTTTTTCACGGCTCCGATCTGTATCTCGCGCCCGACGCGAAGAAGGCGGCGGTGGGCGGCGACATCAACACCGAGTTGTGCAGGATTACCGAGGATCTCGTCTTCACCTTTCCCTTCGAGGACGCGCCATCGAACGTGTATAGTCCCGCGCTGCCCGCGGCGGCGGTGGAGCGGCTGCGCACGCACGAGCCGCTGCGGCGCGCGGCGGGCGAGATGAAGTGGGCGTTCATGAACCATGCGGAAACACTCGTGCACGGCGATCTGCATACGGGCTCGATCATGGCGAACGAGCGCGAGACCTATGTGATCGATCCCGAGTTCGCGTTCTATGGGCCGATGGGATTCGACACGGGCGCGTTCATCGCGAACCTGCTGCTGGCGTACTACGCGCGCGACTGGCACGACCGCGCGGCGGGCCGCGAACCCGCCGTGTATCAGCGCTGGCTGCTCGAACAG
Source organism: Paraburkholderia sp. (assembly GCA_031286755.1). Classification (GTDB taxonomy): domain Bacteria; phylum Pseudomonadota; class Gammaproteobacteria; order Burkholderiales; family Burkholderiaceae; genus Paraburkholderia. Next base: position 6,678 of record JAITTX010000065.1, on the reverse strand, counting down.
GTGGTGCAGGTATGGAATGGTTTCGCGCAGAAATTCGCGGAGCTGTGGCGCGCACACGAGCGCGAGACGGGCCGCGCATATATCGGCGGCGGCGCCGGGACGCGTGCCGCCGGGGCGTTTCGCGAAGACTTCGTGCGGCGGCTATTTGCGGACACGCTCGGCTTTGCGGGCTGCAAGATGATCCGGCGCATCGTGGGCATGGCGAAGGTCGCGGAGATCACCAGCATCAAGGACGACGCGGTGCGCGCGCAGGTGGAAGTGCGCTGCCTGCGGCTGGCCGAGGCGCTGCTCGTGCAGCGGCGCGAGTTGGATTCGATCGAGACGGTTGCCGCGCTGGCGGCGCAGGTGCTCGAACAGGCGGGGCACGAGTAAGCGCGTTTGCATGAGCGAACGGTCGCGAAGCAGGCATGAAGCGATCCAGCAGCAATCACGAAACAGCACACCACGCCAGGCGGCATGGTCCGGCGTACCGGCATTCACGGAGAACGTATGGCGTTGCAGCCGCACAAATCGAATCTTCCGCCCACTCTGGAGTGGCGTGACGACACGCTTTATCTGCTCGACCAGACGCGTCTGCCGCTCGAAAGCGTGGTGGAGGCGACCGATAGCGTCGAGGCGGTCTGGCGTGCGATACACGAATTGCGCGTGCGCGGCGCACCGGCGATTGGCGTTGCCGCGGCCTACGGCCTGTGCGTGGCGATGCGGCCCGAGCGCGAGGCCTCGCGCGAGGCGTTCCTCGCGCGGCTCGAACAGCATGCCGCTTACCTCGACAGCGCGCGGCCGACGGCGGTGAATTTGCGCTGGGCGCTCGAACGCATGCTCGCGCATGCGCGTGGCGCTTCGGCCACCACAGGCGCCGGGCTCTACGCGGCGCTCGTGGCCGAGGCCGGGCGCATCCATCATGAGGATGTCGAACTATGCGCGAAGATTGGCGAGCACGGCCGCCCGCTGATCGAGCCGGGCAAGGGCGTGCTCACGCACTGCAACGCGGGCGCGCTGGCGACCACGGGCATCGGCACCGCCACGGCGCCGCTCTATTGCGCGCACGGCGAAGGCGCATCGTTTCGCGTGTACGCCGACGAGACCCGCCCGCTTCTGCAGGGCGCGCGGCTCACGGCGTACGAGTTGCAGCAGGCCGGGCTGGACGTCACGCTGATCACCGACAGCATGGCGCCCGCGCTCATGGCGCAGGGGCTGATCGACCTCGTGATCGTGGGCACCGACCGCGTGGCCGCGAACGGCGACGTGGCGAACAAGATCGGCACGCTCGGCGTGGCGATCGCGGCGAAACATTTCGGCATTCCGTTCTATGTGGCGTGCCCGTCTTCCACGCTCGATTTGCGCACCGCGCGCGGCGCGGACATCGTGATCGAGGAGCGCGGCGCGGATGAAGTCGCGCGACTCGCGGGCCGGCGCATTGCGCCCGAGGGCATGAAGGTGCGCAACCCGGCCTTCGATGTGACGCCGCACGCGCTCGTCACCGGCATCGTGACGGAGCTGGGCATTGTGCGCGCGCCCTACGAGGCGAATCTGGCCGCGCTGTTCGCGAAGCGGGCGGCCGCATGAGCGACCCGAGCGACACGAGCGACCCCAGCGACCCCAGCGACCCGAGCGGCACGAACGCTGCAAGCGGCCAGCGCCGCGCGGGCGAGACGGCGGCGCGCGCCCGCGACGCGCGCGCCGAAGCCGAATTGCGGCAGCAGATCGTAGACACGGCGCGCGACATGGAGCGCCTCGGCATCAATCAGGGCACCTCGGGCAACGTGAGCGCGCGCTGGCATGACGGGCTGCTGATCACGCCGAGCGGCGTGCCGTGCGCGGCGCTCACGCGCGAGGGCGTCGTCTGGATGCCACTGGACGTGCGCGACGACGATCCGCTGTTCGACGCGCAGCGGCCTTCGTCGGAGTGGCGTTTTCATCGCGACATCCTGCGCGCGCGGCCCGACGTGCACGCCGTCGTCCATACGCATTCCAATGCGGCCACGGCGCTGGCGATTCACGGCCGGGGCATTCCCGCGCATCACTACATGGTAGCCGCGGCGGGCGGCAATTCCATTCGTTGCGCGCCCTATGCGACGTTCGGCAGCCAGGCGCTCTCCGATCACGCGCTCGAAGCGCTGCACGAGCGGCTCGCGTGCCTGCTCGCGCATCATGGCGTTATCGCGCTGGGCCGCGATCTCTCGCGCGCGCTGTGGCTCGCGAACGAAGTCGAGGTAATGGCGAAGCAGTATCTGCTCGCGTGCCAGCTCGGCGAGCCGCCGCTGTTGTCGGACGCGCAGATGGAGGAAGTCATCGAGAAGTTCAAGGGCTACGGCCCGCGCAAGTGATGCACGGTAACGCAGTCGGTTGGCGGTTCGCAGGTCGATCAAAACCAGCAGATCAAAGACAGGAGACAGTGATGGCGTGGAATTCGGCAGGTTTCGACAGATGGGTGGCGCGTGGCGCGCATGGGGCGGCAACGGCGGGCGTGGCGGTGTTCGCCGCCGCCGCGATGCTGGCGGGGTGCTCGAAGAGCGAGTCGCCTTCGGCCAGCGCGGCGGCTTCGGGCGCGGCGGCCGCGAGCGCGCCGGCGCGGGCCGCGGCGGCGCCCGCGGGCGGCAAGCTCAAGGTGGGCTTCTCGATCGCCACGCTCAACAATGCTTTCTTCGTGGGCTTGAAGAGCGGCGTGGAGCGGGGCGCGAAGGAGCAAGGCTTCGATCTCGTGCAAACCAATGCGAACGGCGACGCGCAACAGCAGGTCAACGACGCGATCAATCTCTTGAGCCAGGGCGTGAATGCGCTCGTGCTCAACCCGATCGATTCGAAGGCCATCATTCCGGCCGTCGAAAAGGCCAATTCGATGCACGTGCCAGTCTTCATGCTCGACCGTGGCTCGGATGGCGGCAAGGTCACTTCGTTCGTGGCTTCGGATAACGTGGCGCTGGGCGCCACGGGCGCGAAGTGGATAGCGGATCAACTGACCAAGCGCTATGGCTCACCCAAGGGCAATGTGGTGGACCTGATCGGCCTGATCGGCACCACGGCGGCCACGGACCGCGAGAAGGGTTTCTCCGAGGAAATCGCCAAGTATCCGGACATCAAGGTGGTCGCGCGCCAGGAGGGAGGCTTCGACCAGGAGAAGTCGCTCAACGCGATGACGAACATTCTCCAGAAGTATCCGCAGATCGACGCGGTGTTCGGCGCGAACGACGACAACACGGTGGGCGCTGAAAAGGCCATCGACAACGCGGGCCGCTACAAGCCGCTGGGCGACCCGGCCCATATTCTCGTGATTGGCGCGGACGGCACGGCGCAGGCGCTTTCGGCCATACGCGCGGGCAAGCAGGACGCCACGATCTCGCAGAATCCGATCGGCATGTCCGCCAAGGCGATGACCTTCATCACCGACTACGAGGCGAAGAAGGACGTGCCCGCGAATTATGCGTGGCCGACCTATCTGATCGACAAGTCGAACATCGATTCGGATGGCGTGAAGCAATACGGTCTGTGGGCGCTCGAGGTCTCGCAGTAACGCGCGTCGGTCAATGCGCCGGGCGCGTCATGCGTGCCCGGCGCCCGGGATGAACGGATGAAACGCGAATCAGGTTCTGCAATGCATGCGCCAGGACGCGCCGGCGAAACCCCGCGCGCCGGCGCAGGCACAAGCGCAAGCGCGGACGCGACAGGCAGCGCGCCGCCGCTGTTGCGCATGAGTGGCATCGTGAAGAGCTTTCCAGGCGTGAAGGCGCTGCGCGGCGTGAGCCTCGTGCTGCACGCGGGGCACGTTATGGCGATCGTGGGCGAGAACGGCGCGGGCAAGTCTTCGCTGATCAAGACGCTTTCGGGTGCCTACGAGCCCGATGAAGGCACCATCGAGATCGACGGCCAGCGTCTCGCGCGCGGCACCCAGGCCGCGATCGACGCGGGCGTGGCCGTGATCTATCAGGAGCTTTCGCTCGTCAACGATATGAGCGTGGCCGAGAATCTCTTTCTCGGCCGCATGCCCCGGCGTCATGGATTCGTCGACCATCGCCGCGCGAATGCGATGGCGCGCGAGGCGCTCGCGCAGGTGGGGCTAGAAGGCGTGTCGCCCGCGATGCGCGTGGGCGATCTGCCGCTCAACAAGCGCCAACTCGTGGAAGTGGCGAAGGCGCTCGCGCGCGACGCGCGCATTCTGGTGATGGACGAGCCCACGGCCGCGCTCCAGCACCACGACATTGAACACCTCTACGCCGTGGTGCGCCGCCTGCGCGCGGCGGGCATGGGCATCATCTTCATTTCGCACCATCTGGAAGAAGTGTTCGAACTGGCCGACTCCGCCGTGGTGATGCGCGACGGTGCGACGGTGGGCGCGCGGCCCATGCACGAGTGGAACGAGCCCGCACTCGTGCAGGCGATGGTGGCGCGCAATCTCGACTCGTTCTATCCGTGGGAGGCGCGGCCCTATGGCGAGGTGGTGCTGGAGGCGCGCAACGTGGCGAGCGCGCCCGTGCTGCGCGACGCGAGCTTCAGCATTCGCGCGGGAGAGATCGTGGGCATTGGCGGCATTGCGGGCGCGGGCCGCACCGAGCTTTTGAAAACGCTGTGCGGGGCGCTGCCGCTCAGCGGCGGCGAACTGCGGCTGCGCGGCCAGCGGCTTACGCTGCGCTCGCCCGCGCAGGGCATGCGCGCGGGCATCGTCTACACCGCCGAGGACCGCAAGCTCGAAGGGCTCGTGCTCGACGCGAGCATCGAAGAGAACATCGCGCTCTCGAACCTGCGCTCGCTTGTGCGCGGCGGCTTCGTGAGCGCGGCCCGCAAGCGCAAGCTCGCGCGCGAGGCGAGCGAGCGCTTCGCTGTGCGCGCGCCTTCCGTCATGGAACTCACCGGCAATCTCTCGGGCGGCAATCAGCAGAAGGTGATCCTCGGGCGCGCGAGCGCCACGTCGCCGGCCGTGATCCTGCTCGACGAGCCCACGCGCGGCATCGACGTGGGCGCGAAGACCGAAATCTACGCGCACATCGTGCAGATGGCGCGCGCGGGCGCGGCCGTGCTGCTCGTGAGTTCGGAATTGCCGGAACTGCTCGGCATGTCGGATCGCGTGCTCGTGATGTATCGCGGCAGCATCGTTGGCGAGGTGGCGCGCGAGCGCGCGAACTCGGAGACGATCATTCAATGGGCCACCACCGGAGTTGCGGCATGACGTCCACCACGGTTCGACCTTCCCAGGAAACGCAAACCCTGCAGCAGCGCGTGCTGCGCCAGATGCGCAGCGGCCTCGGCCCGCTCATTGCCGCGCTCGTGCTGATCTGCATCGCGCTCTCGCTCGCCTCGCCCGAGTTCCTCACCACCAGCACACTCACCAACATCATGGTGCAGGTCTCGGTGGTGGGCATCGCGGCGGTGGGCGGCACCTTCGTGATCATCACCTCGGGCATCGATCTTTCGGTGGGCTCGCTGGTCGCGCTGAGCGGCATGGTGGCCGCGACCATCATGGCCGGCGCGAGCCCGGACGCGATTGGGCTCGGCGTGGCGGGACTCGTCATCGCGCTCGTCACGGGCGCGCTGGTGGGCGCGCTCAATGGCTTCGCCATTGCGTGGCTGCGGCTCGTGCCGTTCATCGTCACGCTCGCGATGATGGCGATGGGACGCGGCCTCACGCTCGCGATCTCGGACGGGCGCACGAAATTCGATTTTCCCAACGTGTTCACCGCGTTCGGCGCGAAGACGGTCGCGGGCCTGCCCGCGCCGATGCTCGTGATGCTCGCGGTGTTCGTGATTGGCCACGTGCTGTTGCGCAAGACCGAATTCGGGCATCAGGTGTTCGCGGTGGGAGGCAACAAGGAGGCGGCGCGGCTCGCCGGCATTCCGGTCAATCGCGTGATCTTTCTGACTTACACACTGGCAGGCGCGACTGCCGCGATTGCGGGCATCGTGCTTGCGGGCCGCCTCAATTCGGCGCTGCCTTCGGCGGCCAACGGGCTGGAGCTGCAGGTGATCGCCGGGATCGTGATTGGCGGCACGTCGCTGGCGGGCGGGCGCGGCTCGATCGTCGGCACCTTCATTGGCGTCGTGCTGATCGGCGTGATCAACGTGGGGCTCTCGCTGCTGGGCGTCAATCCGTTCTGGACGCAGTTCATTCAGGGCGGCGTGATTCTCGCGGCGGTTCTGCTCGACGCGCTCAGCCAGCGGCGCAAGCGCTGAACGGCAGCCGCCACGATGCACCAACGCGCGCGATAACGCTAACGACGGCGGCGGCACGGCCGCATTCATTCTGGAGACGCGACACGTGAAAAAAATCATCAATCATCCTGATCATTTCGTCGACGAGATGATCGACGCCTTGCTGCTCGCCCATCCCGGCTGGCTCAAGCCGGCGACCGCCGACCGCCGCGCGCTCGTGCGCGCCGACGCGCCACGCGCAGGCAAGGTGGGCATCGTCACGGGCGGCGGCTCGGGCCACCTGCCGGCCTTTCTCGGTTACGTGGGCAAGGGGCTCGCGAGCGGCGTGGCCGTGGGCAACGTGTTCTCCTCGCCTTCGTCCGAGCAGATCTACGAGGCCACCAAGGCGGTGCACGGCGGCGCGGGCGTGCTCTACCTCTACGGCAACTATGGCGGCGACGTGCTGAACTTCGACCTGGCCGCCGATCTGGCCGATGCCGATGGCATCGAAACGCGCACCGTGCTGGTGGCCGACGACGTGGCCTCCGCGCCGCCCGA
>JAITTX010000054.1 GCA_031286755.1 Paraburkholderia sp. | reverse complement strand
CCCCTCGATGTACGCGCCATCGATCTCTTCGCCGAGCCCCGCGCTCGCGATCAGCGCAAGCGAAGCCACGCGTGCGGGCACGCGTTCGGCCACCGCCATCGAGACCGCGCCGCCGAGCGAATGCCCCACGAGATGCGCCCGTTCGATCTGCTGAGCGTCGAGAAAATCAACCACGCTTTGCGCGAGCTCGTCGAGCGCCCCGCTCTCCACCGCCTTGCCCGATTCGCCGTGCCCTGGCAAATCGAGCGCCCAGACGGTGCGCCCCGTTGCGAGATCGGCGTGATTGAAGAGCCAGTTGTTGAGATCGCCGCCAAAGCCGTGGATCAGCACGACGGGCGTGCCATCGCCCTCACCCAGCTTCAGATAGCGCAGCGTGCGCCCGCCGATTTGCGCCTTCTCCGGCTGCGGGCCCGCATCGGCGTCGCCGGCCTTCGCGGGCACGAAATCGCGCTGGAATTCCGCTACCGCCGCATCAATTTCGGTATCCGAATCTTCCACGCCCGCAACCACGCCGAGCAGCGCGCCCACCGGCAGCGTATCGCCCTCCTGCGCGATCTGCCGTCTCAGCACGCCGTCGAACGCGCACTCAACGCCCGACGCGATCTTGTCGGACTCGACATCGAGCAATTCATCCCCTTTGGAAACCTTCTCGCCAGGCGACTTTAACCAGCCGTTCACCTGGCCCTGCTCCATCGAAAGGCCCCACTTGGGCATCGTGATCATGTGAATCGGCATGACTTCAGCTCCTTGCTGCGCGTGCGGCGTCGGCGATCTGTTGCGCCGAAGGGATGTAGAGATCTTCGAGCGACGCCGCGAACGGCACCGGCGTATGCGGCGCGGTCACCATGCCGACCGGCGCCTTCAGATCGCGAAACGCCTTTTGCGCCACGAGCGCCGCGATATCGGTCGCCATCGAGCAACGCGGGTTCGCCTCGTCCACCACCACGACGCGGCCCGTGCGGCTCACGCTCTCCAGAATGGTTTCTTCGTCGAGCGGCGAGGTCGTGCGCAGGTCGATCACGTCGGCTTCGATGCCGTCCTTCGCAAGCTGCTGCGCCGCGTCGAGCGCGTAATGGACCATGCGACCATAGGTGACGATGGTGACGTCGTCGCCGTCGCGCGCGATGTTGGCCTCGCCGAACGGAATCGAGTACGACTCCTCGGGCACGTCGCCCTCCATCGTGTAAAGCAGCTTGTGCTCGCAGAAGATCACCGGGTCGTTGTCGCGGATGGCTTCGATCATGAGGCCTTTCGCGTCATACGGCGTGGCCGGGCACACGACCTTGAGACCCGGGATATGCGTGAAGAGCGACGTGAGCATCTGCGAATGCTGTGCCGCCGCGCGCAGGCCCGCGCCGTACATCGTGCGGATCACCACCGGCGTGACGGCCTTGCCGCCGAACATGTAGCGGAATTTCGCCGCCTGGTTGAAGATCTGGTCGAAGCACACGCCCATGAAGTCGATGAACATCAGCTCCGCCACGGGCCGCATGCCGCATGCCGCCGCGCCCACCGCCGTGCCGATGAAACCGCCCTCCGAGAGCGGCGTATCGAGCACGCGCCCCGGAAATTTGCCATAGAGCCCCTTCGTCACGCCGAGCACGCCGCCCCAGGCGTCCTGCTCGCCTGGCGAGCCCGCGCCGCCCGCGTTGTCCTCGCCCATCACGATCACGCTCTCGTCGCGCGCCATCTCCTGGGCGAGCGCTTCGTTGATCGCCTGCGAATAGGTGATTTTCCGTGCCATTTCCGTCTCCTTGATCTGGAATCCTGATGATCTGAACGCGCCGCGCTCAGGGATACGACACGTACACGTCGGTGAGCAGCGCCTCGGGAGCGGGCAACGGGGCGGCCTTGGCCTTCGCTACCGCATCGTCGATCAGCGCCTTCACCTCGGCATCCACCTTGCGCAAGTCGTCGGTGCTCGCGAGCTCCGCGCGCACCACGCGCTCCTCGAAACGCTTGAGGCAGTCCTTTTCCTCGCGCAGCTTCTGCACCTCGCCCGGTGCGCGATAGGTCTGGGCATCGCCTTCGAAATGGCCGAAATAGCGCGAGAGCTTCATCTCGATGAGGGTCGGGCCGCCACCGTTGCGCGCGCGCGCAATGGCCTCGCCAAGCGCCTCGTACACGGCAAAAAAGTCGAAACCGTCGACGATCACGCCCGGCATGCCGAAACCGTTGGCGCGGTCCGCGATGTTGTCGGCCGCGACCGACCACGTGGACGAAGTCGCTTCCGCATAGCCGTTGTTCTCCGCGACGAAGATCACGGGCAGGCGCCACACCGAAGCGAGATTCATCGACTCGAAGATCACGCCCTGGTTCGAGGCGCCATCGCCGAAGAAGCACACGCCCACGCCGCCGGTCTTCTTTTGCTTCGCGGCAAGCGCCGCGCCGCAGGTGAGCGGACCGCCCGCGCCGACGATGCCGTTCGCGCCCAGCATGCCCTTCGCGAGGTCGGCGATGTGCATCGAGCCGCCCTTGCCGCGGCACGAGCCTGTGGCGCGGCCATAGATCTCGGCCATCATCTCGCGCACGTCAACGCCCTTCGCAATGCAATGACCGTGGCCCCGGTGCGTGGTGGCGACGTAATCGTTGTCGTTCAGATGGCTCATGGTGCCGACGGCCGACGCCTCCTCGCCCGCATACAGATGCACGAAGCCCGGGATCTCGCCGGTCGCGAATTCGACGTGCAAGCGCTCCTCGAACTCGCGGATCGTGCGCATCGAGCGATACGCAGCGAGCAACTGCTCCTTGTTCAACATGACAGACATGGTTGTCTCCTGGAATGACCACTTGGGTGATGCCTGCTGTTTCCGAAACGAACTGCGTGGGTGAAAGGACTCCTTTATTGAGGGGAATAAGCCGCCGCCTGGCGCAACAACTGATGCGAGGCGGCAAAGCGCAAGGTGCGCGTGACATCGACGGTCAGCGGTCCGCCCCAGTCGAGCGCGATTTCATAACGATCACCGCGCGCCGGTTCGATTTCGCGCTCGCCGTCGAAGGCCAGCGTGCCGTGATCCGCGTCGAGCGGCAGCGCCATGCCCACTTCGAGCCGCTGGCAGGTGCGCATCGTCAGGCGCTCGATGCGCCCGGGCGCGATGGGTGCGATGAGCGGCACGCCCTCGCCACCTTGCATGGATGCGTGCGCAAAGGTCATGTGCAGGCCATGCGCGGCGTCGCGCCCGACCGGCGCCCATGCGCCGCCGATCGACGCGAGCCCGATGCCATCGGGTGGGGCAAAAGCCAGAAATAACGATTCGATATCCGAACTATCAGAAATCGCCCGCGCACCGATGAATGGCTGACGCGACACGCAGATATCGACCAGCGCGATCTCCTCACGTCCGCGATTCGGCCCCTCGACGCAACGCGCGACGAGGCGCTTGTTGCGCGCGAGAGCCGTTTCCGCCGGCACGGCACCGGTGGCAACGAGCGCCCCCGCGAGACCGGCAACGGTGGCTTCGCGCAACTCGGGAAAAGCGTTGTTGGTGCCGGTCGAAAGCGCGAGCAACGGCGTGTCGCCGCAATGCGCGGCGACCGCGCGATGCGTGCCGTCACCGCCGAGCACGGCGATCAGCTCGACCCGCTCGCGCACCATATGCGCGACGCCCGCGTGGGTATCGGCCACGCTCTCGCTGATCGGCAGATCGACGAAATCCACGGCGGGCCAGCGCTCGTGCCGCGCCACGGCGGCATGGGTTTCGAGCGCGCGCAGCACGAGTGCGGCCACGCCGGTGCGGTCGCGCAGCGTGAGCACGCGCTCCACGCCCAGCGCGCCGAGCCCTGCGAGCAAACGCACGACCATGTTGGCCTTTTCCGCAGTCGGAAAGACGGAGGCATGCGTGGTAAGACGGCGGATGTCGCGCCCCGAAGCGGGGTTCGCGATCACGCCTACGGTCACGGGCGTCGTCACGGGTGTTGTCTCCTGTTCTGCCGGCACTTGTACTCGCGCAGACTCGTTGTGATAGCGGCACATGCGAGCGCCGCCGTTGCCGTCACTCTCTGCAAGCGTTGTGCCAATGCACCCGAAAAGCGGCCGGACGCTCGTGGAATGCCGCGCCTGCGGGCTTCGGGCCGATCGTAGCGA
>JAITTX010000048.1 GCA_031286755.1 Paraburkholderia sp. | reverse complement strand
AGGCTAGAATCGCATCAGAAAGCAAATGCTGCCGTGGCGGTGCTGGCGGCAAGAACAAACCAGAACAAGCAAGAACAAATCGCAAGAGACCATACGACCAGGCGCATGCGCAGAGCGCGGCGCTTCGCGGGGGGGAACCATGAGCTTCAATGCCGCAGGCCGGCCGCGCATGGCCGGCGCCGAAGGCAGTTGTCGAGTCACGCATACCACGGCCGAACCCACGGCCGAACCCTCGTCCCATCCCTGGCAGGTTCATTTCGCGCGCGAACCGCTGCTCGATCGTGACGGCCTGCTCTGTGCCTTCGAGACACTGCCGCGTGTGGTTGCGCGCGCAAGCGTCGCGCAGTACGCCGGGGCGCACGCGAAAACGCACGCGGACGGCTCGCAGCCCGATGACAACATCGCTCAAAACCGGGCGTTGATCGAAGCATTCGGCGCGCCCGCTTTGCGCGCGGCGCTGACCGACCATCCGGCGTGGCTCGACGTGACGCGCGAGCTATTGCTCGACGACGTGCTGCTGCGCGTGCCCGCCGATCGCGTGATGCTGGAGCTGCCGCCCGGCATCGGCGCGGATCCCGGGCTTCTCGCGCGAGTCGTCAAGCTGCACGGCAAGCGCTATCGCTTCGCGCTCGACCACGTCACACAGGCCGACGAGTCGATCGCGAAGCTGCTGCCTTACGCCGACGCCGTCAAGCTCGATCCGCGCGGCATCGCGCCCGCGCTGCTGCCGAAGTTCGCGAGCGTGCTCAAGGCGGCGGGCAAGATCCTCGTGGCGCTCGGCATCGAGACGCCGGCCGAATACGAGCGCGCTCACGCGCTGGGTTTCGACCGCTTCCAGGGCTATTACTTCGCGAAGCCGCAGGGCGGGGCGCGCCGTGCGAGCGCGCCGCGTCAGGCGTTGCTGAGCCTGTTGCGCCTGCTGGCCTCGGAGCCCACGGTAATGCAGCTCGAAGCGGAGCTGAAGCTCAATCCCGTGCTCGTGATGCATCTGATGCGGCTCGCGAACTCGAGCAGCTTCGGTCTCGGGCGCAAGGTGAGCACGCTGCGCGAGGCGATCAACGCGACGGGCACCAACCGCATCGCGCGCTGGACGCAGCTATTGCTGTACGCGGACGGCCGCAAAATCTCGCTGGAAGACGACCCGCTCCTGCAACTCGCCGCCACGCGCGCGCGCTTCATGGAACTGGCCGCCGCGGTGCTGCCCGAAGCGGGGCCCGCGGAGGAGGGTGCCGCGTTTCTCGTGGGCGTGTTCTCGTTCGTCGATGCGGTGTTCGGCGGCCCGCTCGGGCAGACGCTCGACGCGCTCAGGCTCGCCAGGCCGATCCGCGCGGCCATCGTGGGCCGCGAAGGGGTGCTGGGGCGTCTGCTCGACGTGAGCGAGGCGCTCGAGCGTGCCGACTGGGCGGCCGTGGATGCGGCGTGCGCCACGCTCGCGCCGCTCGACGCGGGCGCGCTGGCGGCGCTCGCGCTCGCGGCGGGGCAATGGGCCGGCACGGCCGAGCGCAACGCCGAGGCCGAGGGGCTCGCGCGCATCGAGGATTGAGATTCCGGCGAAACCGCTTACGCCTTCACCGGGCTCGCCGAGAAGAACCGCGCGAGTTCGTGCGCGAGCCCGTTCAACGCGCTCATTTCCTTCTGCGAAATCCGCCGCGGCTCCTGGCTCAGCAGCCAGTCGCCGTAGAGCAGCGCCACGGGCGGCTCGCCCGGGTGAGCCACCGGCAGCAGCACGAACGCGCGCGCATCGTCGAGGCGCGCGCGGTACCACGCCGGCAGGCGCGCGAGCATTTTCGGATCGCGCGCATTCTCGATGAAGATGCCCACTGAGTTCGCAATCGCGAGATGGAACACGTCGGGCTGGAACGCCGCGCTGAACGCGAGCTGGTCCAGGTTGTCCCCGACCTGCGGACCGAAGCCGCGCTGCGCCTCGAACATGTTCGCGCCGCGCCGCACGAACACGATCGTGCGCGCGAAGCCGAGGCCGGCCAGCACGGTCTCGGTGGCGAGCGTGAGCGCCGTGGCGAGCGGGCTCCCGGGCGGCAGCGCGCGCAGGTCCTGCACGCCCGCTGCAATACGCGCCTCGGGGTCGAGCGCCTCGCGCGCGATGGCGTCGGCGTTCGCGCGCAGCTCGACGATCTCGCGCATCACGCCGTCGTTGGCCTCCTCTGCGGCGAGCGCGAGGCTCATCTGCACGAGCGTTTCCGGTTCGGTGTTGAGCGCGCGGCCATAGTGATGCGCAAGCTCGGCAATGTGCTCTTCGCGCGCTTCGTCGGTCAGGCCCGCCGTGGTGAGCACGCGCGCCACCTCGGTCGAATAGTTCGTGATGGCGCGCAGCCACTGCACCTGGCGCGATTCGCTGCCCGCCGGATCGTAGGCGCCCATGCCTTCGCGGATCGTCTCGGGCCGGCGCCAGCGCGTGGCCGCGTCCTGGCCGATTTCGGAGAAGGTCACGCCGAGCACGTCGATGCAGGCATCGTCCTCGGCCGTGCCCTGCTCGCATTCGCGGCGAATCTGCTCCCACTCCGGCTCGAGATAGAACACCACGAGGAGCTTGCCCACCTGGCGCATCAGCGTGCAGACCACGGCCTCTTCGCCGGCGCGCAGGTCGCCGCGCTCGGTGAGCTTGCGGGCGACGCAGCCCGAGAGCATCGTGCGGTTCAGTTCGAGCTTGGCGTCGATGCGGCGCGGCGCGCTGTGATGGAAGTGGTCGACGATCTTCAGGCCCACCACGAGATGGCCGACCGCGTCCATGCCAAGCACCATCAGCGCGCGCGTGACGGTCGTGATGTTGCCGCCGAACGCCATGTACATGGCGGAATTGGCGAGCCGCAGCACTTTTTGCGTGAGCGCGAAATCCGAGAGCACGACCTTCACGAGCGCCGTGAAATCGTAGTCGTCGTTGGTCATGGCGGCGACGGTCGAGCGCAGCGATTGCGACAGCATGGGGAAGTCGCCGCGCTCGTTCATACGAGCCCAGAGCCGGTCGAGCAGGACTGCCTTTACCATCTGAACCATGCTGATGCCCTGCGTGCGCGTATCGTTGCCATGCTCAATGCACGCCGTGAACGTGCAGGGTGCGCGACTCGAAACACTGCGAGAGCTCCTCCGAAGGCAATGCCTTGCAGACGAGCCATCCCTGGATATGGTCGCAGCCCATCTTCGTGAGCAGTTCGCGCTGTGCCTCGGTCTCGACGCCCTCGGCGACGAGTTCGAGCTCGAGTGTGCGCGCGAGGCCCACCACGGCATTGACGATCGCCTGATCGTTGCGCGAGGTGAGCAGGTTCACGACGAAGCTGCGGTCGATCTTCAGTTTCGAAAGCGGAAAGCGCTGCAGATACGCGAGACTCGAATAGCCCGTGCCGAAGTCGTCCACCGCGAAGCGGATGCCGAGCGCCGTGAGCTCCTCGAGCAGCGTGACCGCGTGCTGCGGGTCCTGCATCAGCAGGCTTTCGGTGATCTCGAAGACGAGCCGGCGCGGGTCGATGCCGGTGAGCCGGATCGCTTCTTCCACGCTCTCCTTGAAGCGCGGATTGCGGAACTGCTGCGGCGACACGTTGACCGCGACGTACTGCAACGCAATGCCTTGCTCGTCCCATTGGGCCAATTGCATGCAGGCCGCCCTCAAAACCCAGTTGCCGAGATAGTTGATCAAGCCGACGGATTCCGCAAGCGGAATGAATGTCGAGGGCGGCACCAGCCCGTGCACGGGGTGGTGCCAGCGGATCAGCGCTTCGACGCCGACCACGCCGTGCGTCGCGCTGCTCGTGATGGGCTGGAAGTGCAGCGAGAATTCGCCGTTGCGCACGCCGTCGTGGAGATCCGATTCGAGCTTGAGGCGCTGGGCGTCGGCCGGGTCGTGGTCGGGCGTGTGCAGCATCAGCGTGTTGCCGCCCGCGGCCTTGGCCTGTTGCAGCGCCTGGTCGGCGCGGCGGATGAGCGGGGTGCTTTCCGACTGCATCTCGCTTGCGTGGCTCTCGCCGCAGTCCGCGCGCAGCTCGGGATGAAACGCGACGCCGATGCTCGCCGCGAGATGCACCGGCTGGTCGCGAAACGAATACGGTTGCAGGATCGACGTGAGCAGGCGGCGCGCGAGCGCTTCGGCGGTGGCGCGAACGCTGGTGGGCTGTTCGACTGGCTGTTTGCCTGGCTGCCCGCCTGGTGGCTCGCCGGGCTGCGTCGCGCGTCGTGCCGTGCGTTGCGTTGGGGAAGGCTGAGTGATCAGAATGGCGAACTCGTCGCTGCCCGTGCGCGCAATCAGCTCGCCCTGCTGGGCGAGGTGCGCGAGGCGGCGGGCGGTTTCGCGCAGCAACTCGTCGCCGGCGTCGTAGCCGAGCGCACGGTTCACGCGCTGGTAGTCGTCGAGATCGAGCAGCAGGAGGGCGATGGGCGTACCGTGGCGGTCGGCCTCGGCCAATGCGCGTTCGAGCGCCGGCTCGAGCGCCGCCAGATTCGGCAGGCCCGTGAGCGGATCGTGATGGAGCGCATGCGTGAGGCGCGTCTGCACGCGCTGCCAGTCCGAAACGTCGAAGCCCGCCACGGCGAAGCCGTCCACGCCCGCATAGGTGCTGCGCTGCACGCGCAACTCGACGGCGAGCGGGTAGGTGAGCGCCTTCACGAGGCCGATCGTGTCTTTCTCGACCGTGTCGTTCTCCAGGGCGCGAGCGAAGAGCGCGTCGAGCCGCGCAAGATCGTCGGACGCGACGAGGTCGTGCAGCGACGCGCCGAGCAGGAACTCGCGGTGATAGCCGGCAAAGCGCAGGCTCGCGTCGGAAACGTAGAGAAAGCGCAGGTTGCGGTCCACATGCACGAGAAAGTCCACCGCGGCGGCGGTTTGCTCGAAGGCGCGCGAAACCGCGTCGGCGCCGGCCGCCGCGCGGATGGGCGCGGTCTGTGCTTCGGGTGCGCTGCCCGAGGCTTGCGCGCCGTCCGCACAGGCGAGCGGGATGCCGCACTGGGCGTCGCTGCGCTCGCCTGTGCGTCCGGCGCGTGGCCGCAGGCGGCCCACGACCGTGCGCAGCCAGCCCGGACGGGGCGCGGTAATCCTGTTCGCTTCCATGTGTGTCGCTGGCAATCTGTGTACGAGTCGGCGTGTCGAGTCGGGCGCGCGCGGCTTGCGTTCGCTGCGTGGCAGGCCCGCATGCCGGGTGGGGCAGCGGGTGATTGCGCCCCAGCTTGACGCGCCCATCAGACCGGGATATCGACCCCGACGGCGAAATCTTTAGCCGCCGGGGGAAAGCGGCCAGGCGGCAACGGGGCCGTGCGAGGCGACGCCGGGGTGCGTGGACCTGCTCGAAGCGGCGCCGGCCGCGCTTGCCTCGCGGCCGGCCAGATTCGTGCGCGCCCAGCGTGCGCGGGCGGAGTGTGGTCCAATAGGGCCGTCGCCGGACGCGGCGGGAGTGCGCCGCGGACCGTTTTGCCATGCCTCGCCGCTCGTGTTCCGGGCCGCCGCGCTGGCCCGGCAGCCGGCGACCCATTCGAAGTCATACGAGGACATCCGACATGAAACCGAGGTATTTCGCGGCGGGGGCCGCGGCGCTCGTGTGCGCCGGACTCGCCTTTTTCACCGTGAGCGCGCAGGCGACGCTCAAGCCGGGCGATTCCGCGCCCGATTTCACGACGCAGGCGTCGCTGGGTGGCAAGACTTATACGTACTCGCTCGCCAGCGAGCTCAAGAAGGGGCCGGTGGTGCTGTACTTCTACCCGGCGGCGTTCACCAAGGGCTGCACGATCGAGGCGCATGATTTCGCCGAAGCCGTTGACCAGTACAAGCAGTACGGCGCGACCGTGATCGGCGTTTCGCACGACAACATCGGCACGCTCACGAAGTTCTCGGTGAGTGAGTGCCGCAGCAAATTCCCCGTGGCCGCCGACGAGGATTCGAAGATCATCAAGTCTTACGACGCGTCGATGCCGATGCACGAGTCCATGGCCAATCGCGTTTCCTATGTGATCGCGCCGGACGGCAAGATCATCTATGAATACACGAGCCTCTCTCCCGACAAGCACGTGGAGAATACGTTGCGCGCCGTGAAGGAATGGGCCGCGCAGCATCCGCAGCAGTAATCGCAGCGCCTGCGGCGCGCAGCATACCTTGTGCCGCGCGCCGCACGTCGTGAACCGCGCTTGCGATGCGGCAAATGCCGGCTGCCGCGCCGGCGTCGCGTCTGCCGCGCGCTGGTATCGTGCAGCTTTCCTTTTTTCGTCATCACCCGCGGGCCATGCGCTCTCGCGGGTCCCGTCTTCGTATGCCCATTCTCGTTCTCCTTCTGGTATTCGGCGCGCTCGTCTACGGCGCGGTGTGGTCGTTTCAGGCATTGGCCACGCGCTTTGGCGCAGACGTGGCGATCGGCGTGGCGGCGGTGCTCCTGGCGGCGCTCGCCACGCTGCTGGCGAACTGGCTGCAGCGCCGCCGCGAAGTGGCGCCGAACCTGCGCGGCGAGGGTGACTGGACTCACCGCGTGGCGGGCGCATGGGGCGAGGCGCGGCTCGCGGCCGGCAAGCGGCTGTGCGAGGTCACGCTCGGGGAGACGCGCGGCGCGTACATCTTCGCGGACCTGCGTGGCGCGCAGCCCACGCACGACGCGAGCGGCTGGCAGGTGGCGCTCAGCGTGGCCGATGCGGGCCGGCCGCTCTGGCATCTGCCGATGTCGAGCGAGCGCGAGGCGAAGCGCTGGGCGCGCATTTTCATGCTGGCGGTTGCGCAGAAACTTTGAAACGCGCTGCGGTGTCGAATGCAGCTTGCCTGAACTCATCCGGATTGCCCATGATTCGTCGCTTTTGTGCAGGACTCGCGCTCGTGGCTACGAGTGCCGCGCTTTTGACCGCCTGCGACCAGCAGAAAGTCGCCGATGCCGTGAATGCCGTCAAACCGGATCCGATGGCGTTCGGCGGGTTGAAAATCGGCGTTTCCACGGCCGAGGACGTGCGGCGTCAGGCAGGCAAGCC
>JAITTX010000582.1 GCA_031286755.1 Paraburkholderia sp. | reverse complement strand
CGAGTAGACCGAGGCCAGCGCGGATTCGTATTCGGAACGCGCCTGGCTCAGCTGCAGTTTTGAAACCACGCCGCCCGCGAAGCGCTCTTCGAACAGCTTGACCGTGTCGTCGCGGCTCTCGAGCGTCTCTTGCGCAATCGTCAGTTGATTGTCGTAGTCGCGCAGCTGCAGATAGCTCGTCGCCACATTGGCGATCAGCGCGATACGGGTGGCCTGCTGCGCCGACTGCGTGGCGAGATACTCGGCGCGCGCGGCTTCCGTCAAGCGGCGCAAGCGCCCGAACAAATCGAGCTCCCAGGACGCCACGCCCTGAAGCTGCACCTGATTGCCGACCAGCGGCGGATAGCCGGGCGCGGGCACACCGCGGCTGCGCGAAGCGCCGAAATTCACGCCCACCTGCGGGAACAGGCCGGAACGCGCCACCACATAGCGGCCGTAATACTCTTCGACGCGCGCCGCCGCAATGCCGAGATCCTTGTTCTGCGCCAGCGCCTGCGCAACCAGATAGTCGAGGATGGGATCGTTGAACTGCTTCCACCAGTCGAGCGAGGCATCGACCACCTCGGCATCGGACGCCGCGAAGCGGTAGGTGGACGGCGTGTCCACCGTGGGCCGGTGGTAGTCGGGGCCGACCGCGCAGGCCGCGAGCCAGACCGTGCTCGCGGCAATCACGAGGGGCTTCAACGCGGGACTCAATACGGGCTTCAACGCGCGCATGATGTTCGGGCTCATGTTCAACCCTCCTGCGCGGGTGGCGCCGCGGGAGGCGGCGAGTCCGGCTCGGCTTTGGGCTTGCTGCGCGACGAAAGCGTTTCGAGACCCCAGAAGAACATCGGAATGAAGAACAGCGCGATGAGCGTGGCGCCGAGCATGCCGAACACCACGCCGGTACCGAGCGAGCGGCGGCTTGCCGCCGACGCTCCGCTTGCGATGGCGAGCGGCACGCAGCCGAGAATGAACGCGAGCGAGGTCATGATGATCGGCCGCAAACGCAGCTTCGCGGCATGCAGCGCGGCCTCGTACGGCGACATGCCCTCCTTCTCGCGCATCTCCACCGCGAACTCGAAGATCAGGATGGCGTTCTTTGCCGCGAGCGCGATCAGCACCGTGAGGCCGATCTGGAAGTACACGTCGTCTTCCATGCCGCGGATCAGAATGCCCACCAGCGCGCCGAACACCGCGAACGGCACCGCCAGCAGCACGCCGATCGGCAGCGACCACTTCTCATACTGGGCCGCGAGAATCAGGAACACCATCAGCAGCGCGAAGCCGAACACGAGCCCCGCCGTCGAGCCGGCAGTCTTTTCCTCGTAGGCCTGGCCGCTCCACGCGAAGCTGTAGCCGTCGCCCAGTACCTCGTGCGCGATTTCCTCCATGGCCGCGATGGCCTCGCCCGAGCTGTGGCCCGGCGCGGCGTCGCCGGTGATCTTGGCGGCCGGGAAGTTGTTGAAGCGGCTGACGATGTCCGCGCCGTTCACGAACTTGTAGGTGGTGACGGCCTTGATGGGCACCATGTCGCCGGAGCGGTTACGCACGTAGAGCTGCTGGATGTCCTCCGGGCGCGTGCGGTATTGCGGCTCGGCCTGCACGATCACCTGGAACAGGCGGCTGCCCTTCGGGAACTGGCTCACGTACGAAGACCCGAACATCGTCTGCAATGCCGAGTAGACGTCCTGCACCGCCACGCCCTGAGATTCGGCGCGCTCGCGATCCACTTCCACGAGCAACTGCCGCGAGTTCGTGTCGATGGTCGAATTGACACCGCGCAGCGCCGGGTTCTGGCGCGCCTTCGCAATCACCGCGCGCACCTTCGCCTCGAGCTGCGGGTACGTGCTGTCGCCGGTGCTCTGCACCCAGAACTCGAAGCCGCCCGTCGTGCCAAGGCCTGGAATGGACGGCGGGTTGACCGGTATCACCACGCCGTCCTTGAAGCCCGCGAACGCCTTGTTGGCCGCGGAGATGATGTCGGCGGCCGTGCCGTTCTTGCCGCGCTCGCTGAAGTCCTTGAGCGTGACGAACAGCGTGCCCGCGTTGGACTTGTACTGCGAGTCGATCAGGCTGTAGCCGATCGGCGCGGCCACGGCCTTCACGGCCGGCTGCTTCATGAACCAGTCCTCGGCGCGCTTCGACAGATCGCCGGTGCGGTCGAGGCTCGCGGCATCGGGCAAGATGACCGCGCCGAGCAGATAGCCCTGGTCCTCGACCGGCACGAACGACGTGGGAATCTTCTTGAAGAGCACGCCGGTGGCCGCGCACATCACGGCAATCAGCAAGATCGAGAGCATGACGCGGCGAATCGCCGATTGCACCGTTCTGCCATAGCCCTCCGTCAGCCGCTCGAAGCGGTCGTTGAACCACCTGAAGAAGCGATTCTTCTTGTGCTCGCCCGGCTTGAGCAGGATGGCGGCCAGCGCCGGCGAGAGCGTGAGCGCGACGATGCCCGAGAGCACCACCGACACCGCGATGGTCACGGCGAACTGCTTGTAAAGCTGGCCCGTGATGCCCGAGAGGAACGCCACCGGAATGAACACGGCGAGCAGCACGAGCACGATGGCCACCACCGGGCCGCTCACCTCGTCCATGGCGCGCTTGGCCGCCTCCTTCGGCGGCAGCTTGAACTCGGTCATGTTGCGCTCGACGTTCTCGATCACGACGATGGCGTCGTCCACCACGATGCCGATCGCGAGCACCATGCAGAATAGCGTGAGCATGTTCACCGAGAAGCCGAACGCCATCATGCCGATGAACGCGCCGATGATCGACACCGGCACCGCAAGAATCGGCACCAGCGTGGCGCGGAAGCTCTGCAGGAAGATGAACACCACCAGAATCACGAGGATCACGGCGTCGCGCAGCGTCTTCACCACCTCGTCGATCGACTCGTGCACGAACTCGGTCGTGTCGAGCGCGACCTCGTATTTGAGGCCGGGCGGGAAGCTCTTCTTGAGCTCCTCGAGCGTCGCGCGCACCTGTTTGGACACTTGCAGCGCGTTCGCGCCGGGCTGCTGATAGACGGCGATCAGCGTGGCCGTCTTGCCGTTGTAGCGGCCGCGCATCGAATAGTCCTTCGCGCCCAGTTCGGCGTGACCGATGTCCTTGATGCGCACGATGGCCGCATCGCCCGACTTCGCGCGCAGGATGATGTTGTCGAAGTCGGCGGGCTCGGTCATGCGCCCCTTCGTGGCCACCGGGAAGGTCTGCAGCACGGGGCCGTCGGTTGGCGACTGGCCGAGGCGGCCCGCGGAGAACTGCTGGTTCTGCGCGCTGATGGCGTTCTGCACGTCGGCCACGGTGATGCCGAGCTTGGCCATGCGGTCCGGCTTGACCCAGATGCGCATGGCGTAGTCGGCGGAGCCCAGAATCGCCGACTGGTTCGCGCCCGGCAGGCGCTTGATCGCGTCGAGCACGTAGACGTTCGCGTAGTTCGCCACGTACTGCTGGTCGAACGAGTTGTCCGGCGAATAAA
Organism: Paraburkholderia sp.; assembly: GCA_031286755.1. Classification (GTDB taxonomy): domain Bacteria; phylum Pseudomonadota; class Gammaproteobacteria; order Burkholderiales; family Burkholderiaceae; genus Paraburkholderia. Next base: position 2,976 of record JAITTX010000582.1, on the reverse strand, counting down.
CCGCAATCACCATCATGAACGCCGACGAGCGCTTCTGCACCGAAACGCCCTGTTGCGTGACCGCGTCGGGCAGCGTGGGCAGCGCGAGGTTCACGCGGTTTTGCACGTCCACCTGGGCGAGCGAGGGATCGGTGCCGATGTTGAAGTACGCGGTGAGCGTCATGTTGCCCGTCGAGGAACTCGACGAACTCATGTACATCATGTTGTCCGCGCCGTTCACCTGCTCCTCGATGGGCGCGGCGACATTCTGCGCAATGATGTCGGCGCTCGCGCCCGGGTAGGTCGCCGTGACCGTGATCTGCGGCGGGGCGATGTCGGGGAACTGCGCGATCGGCAGATTGAACATGGCCACGAGGCCGGCCACGACGATGATGATCGACAGGACCGACGCGAAGATCGGCCGGTCGATGAAGAAGTGGGAGAACTTCATCGCTCAACCTCCCGCTGCGGACGAGAGCGTGACGTCCACGCGGCGGGATTTGTCGGCCGGGTCGGTGGCGACGATTTTCGCGGGCTTGCGCATCTCGATGCGCGCGTCCTGCACGCCCGCGACGATCAGCGCCGAGCGCACGGTCGCGGCGCGCGCATGGGCGAGGCGCTCGTTCTGCGCGTAAGAGCCGCTCGAATCGGTATAGCCGGAAATCACGACGCGGGTCTCCGGCGACGCGGCGAGGCGCTGCGCGATCGCCGCGAGCGCCGTGGCCGATTGCGCGTCGAGGCTCGCGCTGCCCGGCGCGAAATAAAGCTGTGCGGGAGCGGACGCGTTAGCGGCGTTCCCCGCCGAACCCTCGGCATTGGCTGTTGCACCGGCGCCGGCCTTCGCGTTGGCGTTCGCGGCGTTCGCGCCATTATTCGCGGCGGCACCGCCATTAGCGGCCTTCGCGGCACCCGAAGCGCCCGCGGCGTTTGCGCCACCGGCATCCGCCGCGCCTCCCTCCTGCCCGCCGATGTTCACGGCGGCCGGGGGCGTGGGCACCAGATGCGCCGCCACTGGCGCGCCCGGCATCAGCTTGAGCGTGTTGTCGATCACGACATGGTCGCCCGCGTGCAGGCCCGAGCTGATGACCCAATCGTTGCCGTTCCATTCGCCGGTTTCGACCGCGCGCTGCTGCGCCTTGCTGTCCTTGTCCACGGTCCACACGAACGCGCCGCGCGGCCCTTGCTGCACGGCCACCTGCGGCACCGCCACCGCGCTCGCCCGCTGGGCGCCCAGCAGCTTGATGCGCACGAACTGCCCCGGCCGCAAGGTGCCGCTCGGGTTCCGCACCTCGGCGCGAATCAGATAGGTGCCGGTTTCCTCGCTCAAGGAAGCGTCGGCGAATTTGATATGGCCGCGCTGCGGATACACGCTGCCGTCGGCGAGCACGATCACCGCTTCCAGCTCGCCGATCTGCGGCAGCTTGAGCGAGCCGCTTTTCGTCTGCGAACGCAGATTCAACATCTCGTTCTCGGAAAGCGAGAAGTTGATCCACATGGGATCGAGTTTCGCAACGTAAGTGAGCAGGCTGTTGGTGGCGTCGATATAGGAGCCGTCCTGCTTCTTCGCGAAGCTCGACAATCCCGTGACGGGCGCCGTGATCGTGGTGTAGCCGAGGTTCAGGTTTGCGCTCGTGACATTGGCACGCGCCTGCTCGAGCGCCGCCGCCGCCGCCTGTTCCTGGCCGACGGAGTCGTCGAGGTCCTTCTGGCTCAGCGCATTCTTGGCCGCCAGCGGGCGCACGCGGTTCAGGTTGGCCTGCGCCGTGTCGAGCCGCGCCTTCTGTTGCGCATACTCGGCACGCGCGGCGTCGAGCGCGGCCTGGAAGGGCTTGCGGTCCATCTGGAACATCACGTCGCCCTGATGAACCATCGAGCCTTCTTCGTAGATGCGCCTTTCGAGAAAACCATTTACCCGGGAGCGAATCTCGACTTGCTGCGAGCTTTCCGTCTGCCCCACATAATCGAATACCACCGGTACGTCGCGCAGCGCGACGTCGATCACGTCCACATTCACGGGTGGCCGCGCGGATGCGACCGGTGTCTTGTCGTGACACGCAGCAACCCCGAACGCCATGCCCAGGGACAAGCACAGCCGTGCCACCCGATTTCCGCTTGTCATGCTCTTTCTCCGTTGTCGACGATCTACGCTGGACCGACGAACTCGAGGCGAATCCGGTCACGCCGGATGTGCTGCGCCGCCACGAAGCTCGGAGCAAAATCTTACTGCGTTTCCTTTATAAGCACGGTCAAATTGGCTCGCAAACAACTCGCATTTGCCAGCAATCAATATTCATTACGCATCGCGAAATAATTGCACAAAAAATTGCATATACGGCAACAAATCAAAAGCATGGGATTGCAAATATTCAAGGCAATACAACAGGCGTTCGAACCGCTGCCGCCTCGTATCACTGGCGGCCTTCGAGCCGCCGGATCGTCCCGAACTCGGCGCCCGGCAGCGTGTGGATGAGCAGCGCCATGGCTTCGGGTACGCGCGCGCGTTCAAGCTCGACGTGGAGGCAAGCGAGTTCGCGGCGGCGGTCGATATCGATGGTATGGATGCCCAATGCATGACCGAGCGCGGCGTGCAGCACGCTGCGCGCGAGCTGCGCATCGCGGATGGCGACCCGCACGATCATTTGCACGGTGACGAGACGCGGCGCCGTGCGGCGCCGCGCAACCGGCATGGATGCCGGGGAGGATGCGAGATGATGAGGAAGAAGCGATGCCATGTGCCGGGTGCGCGCCGTCCGCAAGCATGGCGCGCCTCTTGTTGAACATGGATCGAGTTTAGGGAGCGGCATGCAAACGCCACGTAAAGATATGCGCGGCGCCTGCCAAAAATCTGTAGCGCGCCGCGCGGCCGTGTTGCCCCGCTGCACTGGCCCGCTACACCGGCCTGAGAAGCTGGCCGGAGAAGCCGGCTCGCGCATCCAGCCTCAATCGAGCGGCCGGCCCGCCGGCTCGCGAATCAGCGGCAAGGCCAGCAGCGAGACG
>JAITTX010000568.1 GCA_031286755.1 Paraburkholderia sp. | reverse complement strand
GCGCGCCATCACATGCAGCACGTAATCGACGCCACCGCCCGTGGCGTAGCACTGCACGACTTCGCCGGCCGCGCCGATGCGTTCCTCGAAGCGCCGCATGTCGTGCGCGGTGTGACGCGAGAGCGTGACCTCCACCACGATGCGGCTGCCCTTCACCGCGCCAATCCAGTCGATGTCCGCGCGATAGCCGCGAATCACGCCACTCTCTTCGAGCTTGCGCACGCGCTCCCACGCGGGCGAGATCGACAGGTTCACTTCTTCGGCGAGCTTCGATTTGGTGATGCGGCCATCGCGCTCGAGAATGCGCAGGATCGCGAGGTCGTAGCGGTCGAGCTTGATCACCTGGTTTTCCTGATCATCGCGTTCATGCCGTCACGCTCAAGTTGCGCTCGACCACGTCGGCCACCACGGCCACGGTATCGCCCGCCTGCACGAGCCCCGGGAAGTGGCGCGCCGCGAGCAGCCCGCTGCGCCGCGCGACGTATTCCACGGGCCGCGCGCCGGTGCGGTCGATGTCGTGCACGCGCGCGAGCACGTCGCCCGCTTCCACCATCTCGCCCAGATCGCGGCACATCTCCAGCAGGCCGCGATGCTCGCTCGTGGTGTAGCAGCGCGCGTCGGGCATGTCGAGCAACGTGGTCGTGCGCGGCGCGTCTTCGCGCGCGGCGTCGTGGCGGTCGCGGGCTTTACGTTCGCTGGCCTTACGTTCAATCACGCCGGCATGCGCGAGAAAGCCACGCACGCCGCGATCCGCAATCGCCACGCTCGCCGCCGTGGACGTGCCGCCGCCGCCCAGCTCGGTCGAGACGAACACCTTGCCCGCTTCCTCCACGGCGCTGTCGAACAGGCCCACACTATCGAGTTCCAGCATGCGCATGGAATACGGCGCGCCGAACGCACGCATGGCGCGCTCGCAGCGCCTCTGCTGCTCGTCGTCGGGCAGCACGTGAATGGCCGCGAACGGCACGAAGTCGAGCGTGCGCCCGCCCGCGTGAATATCGAGCACGTAGTCCGCGCGCGCGAGCAGATGGCGCTGGAAGTAATCGGCGATCTTCTCCGTCACCGTGCCGTCGGGCCGGCCCGGAAAGCTGCGGTTCATGTTGCCCGCGTCGATTGGCGAGGTGCGCAGCCCCGCGCGAAACGCGGGGTAGTTCATATACGGCACGATGATCACGCAGCCGTTCACCTCGGCGGCGTCGAGCGATCCCGCGAGCTTCGCGAGCGCGATCGGGCCTTCGTATTCGTCGCCGTGATTGCCGCCCGTGAGCAGCACGGTCGGCCCCTCGCCGTGCCGGACCACGGTCAGCGGAATCATGATTGCGCCCCACGCCGAGTCGTCGCGCGAGTACGGCAGCTTCAGAAAGCCGTGTTGCACGCCCTCGGCGTCGAGGTCGATGGTGGGGGTGATGGGAGACGCGCGCATCGCCCCTACTCCTTCACGAACAGTTTGCGCGGCGTGTTGCAGAACGTCTCCACGCCGGTTTCGGTAATCAGAATGCTCTCGGTGATTTCGAGGCCCCAGTCGTCGAGCCACAGGCCGGGCATGAAGTGAAACGTCATGCCCGGTTCGAGCACCGTGCGGTCGCCGGGGCGCAGGCTCATGGTGCGCTCGCCCCAGTCGGGCGGATAGCTCGCGCCGATCGGGTAGCCGCAACGGCTGTTCTTTTCGATGCCCGCTTTGCGCAGCACCGCGAAGAACGCGTTGGCGATGTCCTCGCACACGTTGCCCGGCTTCGCGGCGGCAAGCCCCGCTTCGATGCCGTCCACCACGGCCTTTTCCCCTTCGAGAAAATGCCTGGGCGGCTTGCCGAGGTACACGGTGCGCGACTGCGGGCAGTGATAACGCCGGTAGCAGCCCGCGATCTCGAAGAAGGTGCCCGCGTTCGCGCCGAATGCGGAGTCGTCCCAGGTGAGATGCGGCGCGGCGGCATCGGCGCCGGTGGGCAGCAGCGGCACGATGGCCGGATAGTCGCCGCCATACGCGCCCACGCCGGTAATGCCGGCCGCGAAGATGCGCGCCACCAGATCGCTCTTCTTCATGCCGGGCTCGACGGCTTCCAGAATGCTCGCGTGCATCTTCTCGACGATGCGGGCCGCCACGCGCATGTATTCGATCTCGCGCGGCGACTTCACGGCGCGCTGCCAGTTCACGAGCGCCGTGGCGTCGATCCAGCGCGCGCCGGGCAAATGGCGCTGCAGCGCGGCATGCGCGGCGGCGCTGAAGTAGTAGTTGTCGAGCTCGACGCCGATGCGCAACCCCTCCCACCCGCGCGCCGAGATCACTTCGAGCGCGAGATAGTCCATCGGATGCCGCTCGGCGGACTGCACATAATGATCAGGATATCCAACGATATTGTCGTGCGCGAGGAAGGTCGTTCGCTTCGCGCCGTTGGCGTCCTGGCCGCGCCCGAACCACACGGGCTCGCCCTCCTGGGCGAGCAGCACGCACTGGTGCACGTAGAACGACCAGCCGTCGTAGCCCGTGAGCCAGTACATGTTGGTGGGATCGGTGACGATCAGCAGGTCGATGCCGGCCTGCTGCATCGCCTTGCGCGTCTTCGCGATGCGCGCCTCGTACTCACCGCGCTCGAAAGCGAGGCGCGGCTCCGCCGTGCTCGCATCCAGTTTCGTTTGATTCACTGCCGACATCGTCCCCTCTCAAAGCGTCACTGCGTTGTGAAAGACCGTTCCTGCTCCCGCCGCGCGCGCACGCGCGAGCGCGAGCGCCGCGATCGCGGTGTCCTGCGCGCCGGTTCCGGTGAGATCGCAAATCGTGATCTCGTCGTCGCGCGTGCGCGCGGGGCGACGCCCGGCGACGATTTCGCCGAGTTCGTCGAAATGCGCGTCGGCGGCCACCGCGCCCGCCGCGATGGCGTGCGCGAGTTCGCCGAGCACGCGCGTTTGCTGCACGCGGTCGCACACGTAGCGCGCGGCCGCGAGTACCGAAGGTGCGAGCTCGTTCTTGTATTCGGCGTCCGAGCCCATTGCCGTCACGTGCAGCCCGGCGTGCAGATCGCTGGCGCCAACCAGCGGTTCGCGGCTGGGCGTGGTCGTGATGGCGACGTCGGCCTGCGCGAGCGCATCGTGCACGGAGCGCGCGACGCGCGCCTGCACGCCGTGGCGGCGCTCGGCGTCGGCGGCGAAGGCCTCGGCGCGCGCACTATCGCGCGCCCATACGCTCACCCGCTCGATCTTGCGCACCAGCATGAGCGCATCGAGTTGCAGCCGCGCCTGCTCGCCCGCGCCCACGATGGCCGCGCTGCGCGCATCGGCGCGCGCGAGCCAGCGCGCCGCAACCGCGCCCGCGGCGGCCGTGCGCACCGCGGTGAGGTAGCCGTTGTCGAGCAGCACGGCCTCGGTCAAGCCCGTTTGCGCCGAGAGCACGAGCATCAGCCCGTTCAGGCTCGGCAGGCCGAGCGCCGGATTGTTGAAAAAGCCCGGGCTGATCTTGATCGCGAATTGCTCGAAGCGCGGCAGATACGCCGTCTTCACGTCCACTTCGCCGTGAAGGTCGGGCAAGACCATGTTGAGGATCGGCGGCATGACCACGGCTTCGGTGGCGAGCGACGCGAACGCGGCCTCCATCTGATCGACGGCGGCGAGATCGAGCGGCACGAGCGTGCGCAACTGCGCTTCGCCGAGCAACAAGGTGGGATGCATGTCAGTTCTCCGTCACGATGCGGCGGTGCACCGCCATGTCGATATTCGCGCCGCTCACGACGATGACGATCGGGCCGCCGGCGCACGCGATGCGTTCGTCGAGCAGCGCGCTCATGCCCACCGCGCCCGCGCCTTCCACCACGAGCCGCTCCTCGCGATACGCATGGGCGATGCCGCGCGCGATGGATGCTTCGTCGAGCAGGACCACGTCGTCTGCGAGCAGGCGCGCGAGCGCGAACGTATGGCGGTTCTCCAGCCCGATGCCGCCGCCCAGCGAGTCAGCCAATGTTTCGCGTTCCTCAACATCAACGGGGCGCCCCGCCGCCAGGCTCGCATGCATGGCCGCGCCGCGCACCATCGAAACGCCCACGGTTGCAATCGACGGCCGGATCTGCTTCGCCGCGAATGCCACGCCGCCAAAGAGCCCGCCGCCGGACAGCGGCACGACGAGCGTGGCCGCATCGGGCAGCGCTTCGAGAATTTCGAGGCCGATCGTGGCCTGCCCCGCAATCACGCGCAGATCGTCGAAGGGCGGCACGAACGCATAGCCTTCATCGCGCACGAGACGTTGCGCGGCGAGTTGCGCCTCGTCCTGACTCTTGCCCGAGATCACCACGCGCGCGCCCAGCGCGGCAACCGCATCGACCTTGTTGCGCGGCACGAGCGACGACATGCAAACGGCCGCCTCGATGCCGAGCGAACGCGCGGCCCAGGCGAGCGCGCGGCCATGATTGCCCGTGGATGCGGTGACCACGCGCGTCACGCCTTGCTCCGCAAGCTGTGCGATGGCATTGGTCGCACCGCGCAGCTTGAAGCTGCCGGTCGGCTGCACGGTTTCGAGCTTGAGATGGACCGGCGCGCCCACGCGCTCCGAGAGCGACGGCGAAGGCACGAGCGGGGTGAGCGCGACGCGCCCGGCGAGGCGCTGGCGTGCGCGATAAACATCGGCAAGCGTGAGCGGTGACATGGAGCGCACATTCCGTGAGTGATGCAGTGCGAACCAGTCTAATGTTCCAAAACGGGCTTCCCAATGTCCTGGTACAATCCGCGCCCCGTCACGGCCCAGGCCTTTCCCTGGGGCGGCGCGCGCGGCCGCAACCCCTTGCCCGCTCAACTGAAATCGTGCACGTGCGGGTACTGCTCGAATACGCCCGCGATCGTCTTGAGCGCGCTCTTGCACGCCGCGTCGCTCGCCTCGGCGCCGAGGCAGATGCGCACCGCGTTGGGCCGCGGCGTGCCGCCGACGAGAAACGGATCGGGCGAAGTCACGGCGATCTGGCGGTTGCGCAGCTCGCGCACCACGCGCTCCGCCTGCCAGTAGTCCGGCACGCGCAGCCATGCCGATAGCGCGTTCGGATGCGCGCCCAGCACGTACTCGCCCAGCGTGTCGCGCACCATCGCCTGGCGCGCCGCGAGGCGCTCGCGCTGCAGTTCCACGAGGCGCCGCGCGGTGCCGTCGGCAATCCAGCGCGTGGCGATCTCCGCAACCGGCGAGGTCGCCATCCAGCTGCTCACGCGCAGCACGCTCTCGACCCGCAGCGCGAGCCGGCGCGGCATCGCCAGATAGCCGGTGCGCAGCCCCGTGAGCACCGACTTCGTCATGCTCGTGCAGTAGAACGCCAGTTCCGGAATCAGGCTCGCGATGGGCGTGCAGGTCTTCGCGGGCAGCGCGCCATACACGTCGTCCTCGATCACGTAGACGCCGTAGCGCTGCGCGATGCGCGCGACGGCGCGCCGCCGCGAGTCGGGCATCACCGACATCGTCGGGTTATTGAAGGTGGGCGTGCAGACCAGCGCGCTCACGCGCTCGCTATCGCACATCTCCTCGAAATGCTCGGGCCGGATGCCGTGCTCGTCCACTTCGAGCCCCTTGAGCGTGAACCCCAGCACGTTGGCGAGGCCGATCACGCCGTGGTCGGTGAGGCTCTCGCATAGCACCGTGTCGCCGGGGCCGACCGTGGAGGCGAGCGCGAGAAAGATGCCCTGGGCCGCGCCATTGGTGATCAGCAGCGATTCCGGCCCGACCGGCATGTTCAGCGCGGCGAGCCACGCGGCACCCGCCTGGCGATGATGCTCGAAGCCGGCGATGGGCCTGAACGAGCGGATCCACGGCTGGTCGTCGAGGGCCGCGAGCGTCGCGCAGACCTCGCGCCAGGCCGCGTCGTGCTCGGGTGTGTGAACGATGCGCGCGATCGAGAAGTCGACGATCTCGCGCTCCGCCGTGTCGAGGATGTAGTTCGACATGGCCTCCGTCACGCGCGCCGCCACGAAACTGCCGCGCCCGACCTCGCAGCGGATCAGCCCCTGCCGCTCGAGCTCCTTGTAGGCGTTGGTCACCGTCTGCACGCTGATGCCGAGCGCCGCCGCCACTTCGCGCTGCGGCGCGAGCCGCACGCCCGAGGCAAGCGTGCCGTCCTCGATGTCGAGCGTGATGGCCTTCACCAGCCGCTTGTATTTGGACTCCGCGCCGTGGACGGCCCCCACCGCGTCGTGCCATTTTCCTGAAACCGTCACCCGCCCCATCTTGTCGCGCTCCTCCGTAAGCGCTCATGGTCGCTCAAAAGCGGGCGGCAAAAGTATTGTCCTAGTGCAATTGGCCGGAAAATAGTGCATTCAGCGGCCATACTCGATGCGCAGCCGCAGCATGTCGCGCAGCCGGATGCCCTCTTCGATGATCGGCTCGTCGTAATGCACGACGAAGAAGTCGCGATCGATCGCGGCAACCCGGAAGCCATGCCGCTGGTAAAAGGTC
>JAITTX010000559.1 GCA_031286755.1 Paraburkholderia sp. | reverse complement strand
TACTCGTCGGGCCAGGCGCAGGCGGCGGCGGAGCGCATCGCGGCCGAGGTACTGCCGCGCGGCATCAAGTTCGAATGGACCGACCTCACGTATCAGCAGATTCTCGCCGGCAACTCGGGCATCTGGGTGTTCCCGATCAGCGTGCTGCTGGTGTTCCTCGTGCTGGCCGCGCTCTACGAGAGCCTGACGCTGCCGCTCGCGGTGATCCTGATCGTGCCGATGAGCGTGCTGTGCGCGCTGACCGGCGTGTGGCTCACCCAGGGCGACAACAACATCTTCACGCAGATCGGCTTGATGGTGCTGGTGGGGCTTGCGTCGAAGAACGCGATCCTGATCGTGGAGTTCGCTCGCGAACTCGAGCATGACGGGCACACGCCGCTCTCCGCCGCCATCGAGGCGAGCCGGCTGCGCCTGCGCCCGATTCTGATGACGTCCATCGCGTTCATCATGGGGGTGGTGCCGCTCGTGCTGTCGTCGGGCGCGGGTTCCGAGATGCGTCACGCGATGGGCGTGGCGGTGTTCTTCGGCATGCTCGGCGTGACGGCTTTCGGCCTGCTGCTGACGCCGGTGTTCTACGTGGTGCTGCGCACGATTGCGGGCGGCAAGATCCACGTCGCGCAAAAGGACAATGTGCGCCCGGCGCGATCGACGGTGGACGCGTAAGCAAGGATGATCAAGATGACTAACTATTCAGCCTCGCCCGCGAGACCTCGCGGGATGAACGGGACAGGCGGCTTGTGGCGCGCGACGCGGCTGGCCGCGAGCGTCGCGCTGTTCGCGTGGCTTGCCGCGTGCAACGTCGAACCCACGTACAAGGTGCCCGATGCGGGCGTGCCGGACGCATACAAGGAAGCGCCGCTGCGCACGCAGAACCCGCCGCAGGAACAACCTGCCGGCCCGCACGACGTGGGCTCGTGGACGCCCGCGCAACCCGCCGACGACGCGCATCGCGGCGAGTGGTGGAAGGTGTTCGGCGACCCCGCGCTCGACCAGCTCGAAGAGCAGGCGCAGGCCGCCAACCAGGATTTGAAGGCCGCTGCCGCGCGCGTGCAGCAGTCGCGCGCAGTGACGCAGGCCGCGCGCGCCTCATGGTTCCCATCCATCGACGCGGGCTTCGGGCCCACCCGCGAGCGCGCCTCGCCGGCTTCGCTGTACTTGCCGCAGAACTCCAACGTGCCCGCGCAAACACTCTGGCGCGCTCAGGCCACGGCGAGCTACGAGGTGGATCTGTTCGGCCGCGTGAGTTCCAACGTGCACGCCACCCAGGCCGACGCGCAGCAGAGCGAGGCGCTGTTCCGCTCGGTGCAGCTCGCGCTGCAGGCCGATGTGGCGCAGAACTACTTCCAGTTGCGCCAGTTTGACTCCGATGTCGATCTCTACCGGCGCACGGTCGCGTTGCGCGAGGATGCGCTCAAGCTCGTCGAGCGCCGCTTCAAGGAGGGTGACATCAGCGAGCTCGACGTTTCGCAGGCGCGCAACGAACTGGCGAGCGCGCGTGCCGACGCCGTGGGCGTGGCGCGCCAGCGCGCGGCCTCGGAACATAGCCTCGCGATCCTGCTGGGCAAGGCGCCGGCCAACTTCACGTTCCCCGAGACGCCGCTTGTGCCGGTGGTTGCGCAAGTGCCGCCCGGCCTGCCGTCGACGCTGCTCGAGCGCCGCCCCGACATCGCCGCCGCCGAGCGCGCGATGGCCGCCGCGAACGCGCGCGTGGGCCTCGCGAAATCGGCGTTCTTTCCGAAGCTCGACATCACGGGCGCGTTCGGCTACGAGTCGGCCTCGCTCGGCGACCTCTTCATGTGGTCGAGCCGCGCGTTCCTGCTCGGGCCGCTCGCGGGCACGGCGCTCACGCTGCCGCTCTTCGATGGCGGGCGGCGCAAGGCCAATCTCGCGCAGGCGCGCGCGAAATACGACGAGGATGTCGCGCAATATCGCCAGCAGGTGCTCGTGGCGTTCCGCGAGGTGGAGGACAACCTTTCCGATCTGCGTTTGCTCGGCGACCAGATCGGCGCGCAGGACGACGCGGTGAACGCATCGCAACGCTCCGCGCATCTTTCGCGCACGCAGTACGAGGAAGGCGAGGTGAGCTACCTGAACGTGATCGACAGCGAGCGCTCAGTGCTGGTTTCGCAGTTGCAGGCGAGCCATTTGCAGGGCTCGCAGGCGGTGGCCACCGTCAACCTGATCCGTGCGCTGGGCGGCGGCTGGGGCGATGCGAAGCCCGACGCGGTGTCTGGCGCGCAGCCCTCCGCACAGCCGGGCAGCGCGCCGGTGGCGAGCGCGGCGCCGTCTATGCCTTCCAGGCCTTCTGCACCGCTCGCCTCTCGCTGACACCGGGGCTCACACGCAGCCGCTGCGCGGCTGGCCGATATGCGCACGCGTATCGCCAGCCGCGTTTTCATTTGCGTCACCCGATGCGCAGAGCGCGCGCGTACGCGGGAAGTGTCGGAGCCGGCGCTGTACACTCGGGGGGCCGATCGCGCGGCACGACAGTTCATTTATCGAGGAACGCTCCGTTGGAGTTCAAACTACCGACCACGGCAACGGCGCCGTTTTGCCCATCCGAAGTTCAAGGCAGCGTGGAGTTTTCGCCACGGGCGCCATTCTGGAAGAAGTTCTGGCAATTCGCCGGACCCGGCTTGCTGGTGTCGATCGGCTACATGGACCCCGGCAATTGGGCCACCGATATCGAGGCCGGTTCGCGCTACGGCTACAAGCTGCTGTTCGTCGTGGTGCTGTCGAGCATCGCGGCCATGGCGCTGCAATGCCTCGCGATGCGCCTTGGCATCGTCACCGGGCGCGATCTGGCCGAGCTCTCGCGCACGCGCTACTCGAAACCCGTCGCGCGCGGGCAGTGGGTGCTGGCCGAGCTTTCCATCGTCGCGTGCGACCTTGCCGAGGTGCTGGGCGGCGCGCTCGCGTTCCATCTGCTGCTGGGCTGCTCGCTGCTATGGGGCGTGGTGCTCACCGCGTTCGACACCGTCATCGTGCTGGGCCTCAAGGGCAAGAACTTCCGCACGCTCGAAGCGATCATGGCCGGACTCATCGCCACCATCGGCCTCGGCTACGTGATCGAGCTGGCGCTCGTGAAGCCGCACTGGCCCGCGGTGTTCGCGGGCGCGGTGCCGTCGTGGCAGGCGCTCTCCTCGCAGGAGCCCCTGTATCTCGCCATCGGCATTCTCGGCGCGACCGTCATGCCGCATAACCTCTACCTGCATTCGTCCATCGTGCAGACGCGCGCCGTGAAGCGCGACCACGCGAGCCTCGCGCAGGCGATCGGGCTCTCGCGGCTCGACACCATCGTTTCGCTCACGCTCGCGCTGCTCATCAACGCGGCCATTCTGATTCTCGCGGCGGCGGCCTTTCATGCCACGGGCCACAACCAGGTCACCGAGATCGAGGACGCCTACAAGCTGCTCGCGCCCGTCGTGGGCAGCGGCGCCGCAGCCGTGCTGTTCGCCGTGACGCTGCTCGCGTCCGGGCAAAGCTCGACGTTCACCGGCACTGTGGCGGGGCAGGTCGTGATGGAAGGCTTCCTGCAGATGAAGATTCCCTGCTACCAGCGGCGTCTCATCACGCGCGTGCTGGCGCTGATTCCCGCCTTCGTGGGCGTGTGGATGCTCGGCAACGGCGCGGTGGGCAAGCTGCTGGTCGCGAGCCAGGTGGTCTTGAGCCTGCAACTGCCGTTCGCGCTGTGGCCGCTCATCCGCATGACGAACGACCGCGCGCTGATGGGCGAATTCGTGAACCGGCTGTACACGCGCCTGATTGCGTGGCTGCTCTTCGCCGTGATCTCGGCGGCGAATCTGTGGCTCGTCTGGCAGACGTTCGGCGGGAATTGAGGGGGAGCGAGCGGGAGAGAAAGAGGGTGCTGCGAGAAAGGCGCGGTGCTGAATGCGCTTCGCCGTCCGGCCCACGTCCCGGGAACCGGACGGCTTCGCGTCTAGTCTTCGATGTGTCCGGTTTTCCGGATCTTTGGTCTCCTACGCTTACGCAGCCTCGGCAATGCCGGCCGGCAACTGCACCGGCTGGTTGCGCTCGGTCTGCTCGGCGCCCCGTCGCGCTGCAGCCGCCTTTTTCGTCTTGCCCGCGCGCGAAGGCGGCTGGCATGCGCCACACACGACGTTGTGCTGCAAGTCGTGGCGGTGCGCGACGAATTTGCCGCCACAACGGCAGCAAGGCGTCATCTGCAGAATATCGGCATCAAAAAACCGCACCAGGGTCCACGCACGCGTGAGATCGAGCACCGGCTCGGTCCCGCTGTGGCGGCAGTGTTCCAGATACAGCCGGAACCCCTTGGTGAGCGCGTCGAGATGCGAGCAACGCGCTTCGTTCTTGAGGAACAGGTACGTGTTGTAGAACAGCGAAGCATGAATGTTCGCCAGCCACGTCATGTACCAGTCCGCCGAGAACGGCAACATTCCCTTGGGCGGCGACACGCCGCGGATCTCGCGATACAGGCGGATCATGCGGTCGCGCGAAAGCGAAAGCTCGCTCTCCAGCACTTGCATGCGCGCGCCCAGCTCGATCAGCGCGATCGCGCGAAAAACTTCCTGTGCGTCTTCGGTGAGGCTGCGCCGGTTCGTCGTCGACATGGCCATTCCCTCAGGCGAACTGCACGGCGGGTTGTCCTGCGAGCAGGATGGCCGCGTGCGTGGCCGCCACGTCGGCATGCCGGGTTGTCTGCGTGAGCGCGGACAGCATGGCATGGTCGTCGAAGCGGAACAAACAAAGGAGCTGGTCGGAAGCGGCCAGCTTCACGATCTGCGCGAGCGACAGACCGGAAAGCAGATCGGCCAGTTCCGACGACAGGCCCAGGCGGAACATACCGACTGGCTTGTCCTCGCGCAGCATGCGCTGCGCGAGCATCAGATACGACAAGTTAATTTCGCGGATTGAATCCAGCGTCTCGCTGCTGCGGTCCATTTTCTCTTTTCCGAAGCCCCGATTAACCCCCCGGCGTTGTTCGCCGTTGTAACTTTTTTGGTCTTTGGTCGGCCCGCTCATGGATGGCGGCGCCTGACTTTTTGATACAACACGTTACAACTCGTAACATGTTGGAGCGAATTGTATGAGGACAGATCTCAGAAATCAATCCCTTCAGCAAAAAATAATCTGGCTGTTACAAATATTTCCGGCAATTTTTGCTGATTCCCTCTGCCGGCTCATTGTGACTTTTCGCTTTCCCTTGCTGGACAAGGGAGGTAGCCTAAAGTGCTGCGGCATAAGGGTTTTCTGGGAGGGCACCGGAATATGCCGGATGAATTTGGAGAAACGCTGTTATGCGCTTTTATGAGTAACAAATCCGAAAGAATTTAGCGTTATCGGTAATAAATACTTGTAACGGAAGCAACCCGGTCAAGGGGCAATTTGTAACAAGTGTTTCGACCCTGTGTAACGAGTTCTGTCTAAATGTGACAAGCAGGGGGCTCTGAGGCGGACTTTGTAACAACCCCGGGTTACACGGTGAGGTCAGTCGCAAGAGCCAGACGGGCGCCGTCTGGCGACGGAGCCGTGATGGTGCCCAGGGGCGGTGACGGCGTGGAGCCGCCTTGTGAGGGGGGAAGATTCAGGTGAGCATGGGCACTGCTTCGATCAGCGCGTACCCAACCAGCGCGCCTACGGCCGCGCCCACCACCCTGGGATGCCATTTGTCGAGATGTAACGCGCTGATCAGCGCACCCACGAGGATTGCGCCCAGCAGGGCAAAGGCGACGAGCAGGTACGCAACCTCGAAGTCGTTGTTGATGGTCATGGTGCCTCCTGTTCCAGCGGAGCCGTCGCCCGTGACGAGCACGGGCGCGAGCCGGTCACACGGGCTTTGCTGTCATTTTATATCATGACGTGATATAAATGGGGTGGCAGTTGCAGTCGGCAGGTTGAGCTCGGGTAGAGCATGAGGGAGAAGCGAGATGGGCGCGTTCAGCCGCATTCTGTTGTGTTACGACGCCACGCGGGAAGGGCGCCGCGCGCTGCGCGAGGGCAAGGAGCTGGCGCTCGAATGCAAGGCGCAGACGCATCTGCTCGCGGTGCTCGACCAGTCGCCGCTGCAGTGGGGCACCGACATTGCGTCGGCGGTGCCCTATGAAGCCGCGGAGGCGGCCGCCAAGGAAATTCTCGAAGACGGTGTGGCGCGCCTGAAGGCGCTCGGGCTGGAGGCAACGGGGCATTTCGCCGTGGGCCGCGCGATCGACGAGATCGCGCGCGCGAGCGCGTCGTTCGATGCCGACCTCATCGTGCTGGCCCACCACCGCAGAGGCCCGTTCAAGCGCTGGTGGGAGGGCCGCGACGACCGCAAGCTGCTCGACCGGGTGTCGTGCAGCGTGCTCGTGGTGACGGCGCCGGAGGCCGCCGAAGCGGCGGCCGCCTGAGCCTCGCTGGGCGCGTGCCGGGCGAGGCTCGTCTGCCTATGAGTGTGCGCCCACGCCGGATGCCGGGGCTCGACTGTCGCCGAGGATCGGCGCGCGCTTGACCTCGGTGATATAGAGCAGGATGAGCGAGACCCACACGACGCCGTAGAGCAGCATGAAGCAGCTCGAGCGGATCTTGAGCAGGTCAAGCAGCACGCCGAACAGGATCGGCAGCAGGAAGCCGCCCAGCCCGCCCGCGAGACCCACGACGCCCGTCACGACGCCCATGTTGGTGGGGAAGTCGTCGGCCACGTACTTGAAGGTCGAGGCCATGCCGAACGCCAGCACGCCGCCCAGCACGAACGTAAGCGCGACGAAGCCCGCGAGTGGCATGCTGACATGCAGCGTTTCGGTGCCGTCGATGGTGTGGATCACGAAGTCCGTGGCCGGGTACGAGAGAATGAAAAGGCAGATCCACGCGACCCACAAACCCCACCACGTGACGCTATGCGCGCCGAGCTTGTCGGCGAGCACGCCGCCCACGGCGCGCAAGACCGACCCCGGCAGCGAGAAGCCCGCCGCGAACGCGGAAGCCATCACGATCGACATGCCGTACTCGGCCTTCAGATACTGGGGAATCCACAGCGAAAGCGCCGTGAATCCGCCGAACGTGATCGAGTAGTACTGGCACAGGCGCCAGACGCGCGAGTCGCTGAGCACCTTGAAGGCGTCGAGCCACGAGCCGTTGGTCTTGCCCGCGCCGGGGTCGCGCGCGGAGCCGAGCCAGAAGATCACGGCGGTCACGAGCAGCGCGACCGCGTAGACGCGCGGCACGAAACGCCAGCCGTAGAGCTTCTCCAGTTCCGGCGTCACGAACAGATTGACCGCGGCGCCCACGGTGCCCGCGCCGAAGAAGCCCATTGCGAAGCCGCGTTGTTTGGGCGGAAAAAAGCGCGCGACATAGGGCGTGCCCACCGCGAACGAGGCGCCCACGCAGCCGAGAAAAAGGCCGATCAGGAGGAACTGCCAGAGTTCGTTGGCATAACTGACGATGTAGACGGGAATGGCGCAGACCACGAGCAGGATGGTCATGACGATGCGGCCGCCGAAGCGGTCGGTCCATGTGCCCAGCGGCAGCCGCATCACGGCGCCGGTCAGCACGGGCGTGGCCGTGAGCAGGCCGAACTGCGTGCTGTTGAGCTTGAGCTCGTCGCGCAGCTCCACGCCGATCACGCCGAACATCATCCACACCACGAAGCAAACCAGGAACGCGAGCGTGCTCACGAGCAACACGGACCACGCCCGGGCATCGGCCACGGCGGGCGTGGCGTTGGCCTGGGCGGGCTTGCTGGTTGGGGCGTTACGCAGGTTCATGAGGGCTCCCTTGGTTGCACGGATTACTGAACCAGCGGACTCGTGGCCGCGTCGACGGCGGCGTTTTCGAGCGCGGCCTCCGAAGCCAGAATCGAGACATATTGCTGAATGGCCTTGTGGCGCACGCGTTCCGCGAGAAAGCGCGCGATGTCGCCGGCGGCGTCCTCGAACGCAACCGGCTCGCCGGCCACGCGGCGCTCGATGCGCACGAGGTGAAAGCCGAAGCGCGTGCGCACGAGCCGTGGCAACAGCCCTTCTTCGGGATGGTCGAAGAGCGCGCTCTCGAACTCGGGCACGGTGTCGCCGCGCATCAACTGGCCGAGGCTGCCGCCCACGCCGGCCGAGGGGCAGTTCGAGAGCTCGCGGGCGCGCGCCTCGAAGGTGTCCGGCGCGGCCAGCAGCGCGTTGAGCGTTTCCTCGGCCTTCTGGCGCAGCAGCGCGAGCGGCACGCGCTCCGTCACGGCAAAGAGAATGTGGCTCGCATAGACGATCTCGTTGCGGATGAAGCGCGTGGGATGCTGCTCGTAGAAGCGCCGGCAGTCCTCGGGCGTGGGCTCCGGCGTGCGTAACTCGCGCGCGAGCAGCGCTTCGAGTACGTCGTCGTCGAGCACGTCCGCGGCGTCGATCAACTCGAGTTGGGCCGCGCGCTGGCGCAGCAGTTCGCGCACCACCAGCGCGCGGCGCGCCGCGAGCGCCGGATCGGGGTTGTCGGCGTGATGGCGGCTTTCCTCGGCGATCGCGTCCAGATCGATTTCAACATGGTTCACGCGGGCGGGCGCGTCGTGCCCGGCGCCCGCCACGGCTTGAGAATCGGCGTTCATGCGGA
>JAITTX010000534.1 GCA_031286755.1 Paraburkholderia sp. | reverse complement strand
GCCGTGCTGGCCGCGAGCATCTTCCACTACGGCGAGCACACCGTGGGCGAGGCCAAGCGCTTCATGGCCGATCAGGGCATTTCGGTGAGGATGTGACGCCATGAGCAACGCTCAAACGCAAGATCTCGCGAAGGCCAACTGGCTCGACAAGGTCAACTGGGACGCCAACGGCCTCGTGCCCGTGATCGCACAGGAAGCCACCACGGGCGACGTGCTGATGTTCGCGTGGATGAACCGCGAAGCGCTCGCCAAGACTGTGGAGCTGCGCCGCGCCGTGTACTTCTCGCGCTCGCGCCAGCGCCTGTGGTTCAAGGGCGAGGAGTCGGGCCACGTGCAGCACGTGAGCGACATCCGCCTCGACTGCGACGAAGACGTCGTGCTGCTCAAGATCGAGCAGGTCTCGGGCATTGCGTGCCACACCGGCCGCCACTCGTGCTTTTTCCAGCAATTCGAAGGCACCGTCGACGAGGGCCGCTGGGTCGCCGTCGATCCCGTGCTGAAAGACCCCGAGCACATCTACAAATGACGCAACTGAACACCAACGACACCCTGCTGCGCCTGGCCGCGGTGATCGACAGCCGCAAGGGCGGCGACCCGGACGCTTCCTACGTCGCGCGCCTCTTTCACAAGGGCGACGACGCTGTGCTCAAGAAGGTGGGCGAAGAGGCCACCGAAGTCGTGCTGGCCGCGAAGGACGTGCGTCAGGGCGGCGCGCCGAAAGCGCTGGTCGGCGAAATGGCCGATCTGTGGTTTCATTGCCTCGTCACGCTCTCGCACTTCGACCTGAGCCCCGCCGACGTGCTGGCGGAACTGGAGCGCCGCGAAGGGCTCTCGGGTCTCGAGGAGAAGGCGCTGCGCAAGAGCCGCGAGCGCGAGGAAAACGGCGACTGATGCCGCCAGACTGAATTCGAGCCCCGGATTCGAGTCGAATTTTTGAGTTGGACCATCATCGGGCCGTCACTGGCCCACGAGGCGCACACGAGGCGTGCGCCACCACCGATAGCCTCGTGCACGGGGCTGGAGTCAGCGCCAAAAGCGCCAACTTCCTGAGCTCCGTCGACAGGGAGAAGCCACATATGTCCACGCCCGGCGGTTATCCGCCTCCTGCCTGCCGCACCCCGGAGCGCGATCCGCTCGACGCGGATCGCCTGCGCAGCCTTCGCACCCTCACGCACGTCCTCTACGGGCTCTACGCGTTCTACTGGCTCACGGGCGGCGTGACTGTGCTCGTGGCCATCATCATCAATTATCTGAAGCGCGACGAAGCCGCGGGCACGCCCTACGAGCAGCACTTCACTTGGCAGATCCGCACGTTCTGGCTCGGGCTCGCGGGGACGCTGATCGGCGGTGCGCTGTTCTTTGTGCTGATCGGCATTCCAATTTTGTGGGCTGTTGGAATCTGGACGTTGTACCGTATCATCAAAGGCTGGCTGTATATGTACGACAACAAGCCGCTGTCCGATCCGCGCGCGTGGTTTTGATTGCCGTTGCGTCAGCGCGAGACACGTTTTTTCTCCGCACGGGCTGCCCAGGAGCATCATGAGTCACGACCGCAGCACCTGTCTCTTTTGCAAGATCGCCGACGGCCTGATCCCGAGCACGCGCGTCTATGAAGACGATGAGTTCGTCGCGTTCCGGGACATCCGGCCCGCGGCGCAAACCCATGTGCTGGTCATTCCGCGCGAACATATATCCACCCTCGCGGATTGCGGTGAAAACGAGGCTCCGCTGCTTGGTAGAATGTTTGTATTGGTCGCGCGGCTGGCCAGAGAGTTGGGGGTGTCCTACACGGGCGGCGAGACCGGCTTTCGCACCGTGGTGAACACGGGCCCGGGCGGCGGCCAGGAGGTCTACCACCTACATGCGCATCTGCTGGCCGGGCCGCGTCCGTGGCAGCGCATGGGATAACACGCTGGCACGGTAAAACGGCGCAATCCACAAAGCAGGAAAAGGCAGTGGCAGGGTGGCTGAAAAAGGGGCGCATTGCCACGTAGCCGAAATACCTTACAGGTAGCATACCGGGCACGCTGCGCGGCGACCCGCCAGGCAGCAGACGCACGGGGCCGCGCTGGACGGATTCACCGGCTCGGACGTCATGAAGCGCGCTCTCGCGCGCCAATGTTTATTCGCTGCGCAAGAGGCGCGGCAACGGGGTTAAGGAGAGTTTTGATCATGGGTTCGTTGAGCATCTGGCACTGGCTGATCGTGTTGTTGATCGTGGCGCTCGTCTTTGGCACGAAGAAGCTGCGCAATATTGGCAGCGATCTGGGCGGTGCGGTGAAGGGTTTCAAGGAAGGCATGCGCGACGGCGAGGAGTCCGGCGCCGATACGCAAAAGCGCGAATTGCCGCAGAACGGCAGCACGGTCGATGTCGACGCCAAGGACAAGACCCCGCGCTCGAACGACTACCGCTAAGCGCGGTAGCCGTTATTTCCTGCCCCAAGGCTGACGGAAAGCTTCATTCATGCTCGATCTGGGTCTAACCAAGATGGCGCTGATCGGCGTCGTCGCGCTGGTCGTTCTCGGGCCGGAGCGTCTGCCGCGTGTTGCCCGCACGGCAGGCGCCCTGTTCGGGCGCGCGCAGCGCTATGTCAACGACGTCAAGGCGGAAGTCACGCGCGAGATCGAACTGGACGAATTGCGCCGCATGAAGGGCGAATTCGAACAGGCCGCGCAAAACGTCGAGAAAACCGTTCATGACAACCTGCGCAAGCAGGAGAGCGAACTGAACGAGGCCTGGAACGTGGGCACGGGCGGGACGCCCAGCGTTGCGGGCGGCGCCGATGCGGACGCGGGGCAAGGCAGCGCGCCGGACGCTTCCGGCGCGGCCGATTCGGGCGCCGCGTCATGGCGCTCAGGCGCCTTTTCTAACGCAGCAGGCGCCAAACGCAAGAACTGGCGCGTGAAGCAAACAGCAACGCCCGCCTGGTACAAGCGGGCGACGCTGCGGCGCACGCGCGTGCAATCGGGCGCGGCGCGCGTCGCGCAGCACACGCCGGCCAGCCTGCGCCGGCCCACGCGTTTCTTCTGACGCCCCGTTACAGCAGTCGAGTGTGAACTTGTCCATTTCCAATCCCCGAGGGCCGGTGTGAGCGACCCCCAACAAACACAGGACGAGGGCACTGAAGAGACCTTCATCTCGCACCTCGTCGAACTGCGCGACCGCATCATTCGCGCGGGCATTTCCGTGATTGTCGTGTTCGTGGGGCTCGTGTACTGGGCGCCGGACATCTTCAGGCTGCTCGCCCGCCCGCTGATGCAGAACCTGCCGCGCGACGGCAAGATGATCGTCACCGACGTGACCGGCTCGTTCTTCGTGCCCATGAAAGTGACGATGCTCGTCGCCTTCGTGATCGCATTGCCGTTCGTGCTCTACCAGATCTGGGCGTTCGTGGCGCCAGGTCTCTATCAGCACGAAAAGAAGCTGGTGGCGCCGCTGGTGGGCAGCAGTTACATGCTTTTTTTGTGCGGCATGGCATTCGCGTATTTCGTCGTGTTTCCCACCATCTTCCGGGTGATGGCGCATTACAACGCGCCGCTCGGCGCGGAGATGACGACCGATATCGACAATTACCTGAGCTTCGTGCTCACGATGTTCATTGCCTTTGGCGTGACCTTCGAGGTGCCGATCATCGTCGTGCTGCTCGTGCGTATGGGCGTGTTGACGGTGAAGAAGCTCAAGGAGATTCGTCCTTACGTGATCGTCGGCGCGTTCATCGTTGCCGCGGTTGTCACGCCACCGGACGTGTTCTCGCAGCTCATTCTCGCGGTGCCGCTGATCGTGCTGTACGAGGCGGGGATTATTGCGGCGCGACTTTTCGTTGGGACCGGCGAGAAGAGCGCTACCGACGAGAGCGAAGCCACCAGCTGACGGGCGAATCCAGCGCTTGCATGGAACAAAAGAAAGGCCGCGAACGGTGACGTTCGCGGCCTTTTTTGCGTTTCCTTGTCCAGGTTTGAGCGCGGTCGGCCGGATGGCGCCGATGGTACCAGGGCGACGCGAGCCGCGAACCCGCGTCGCGCCCGCGCTCCATCAGCCTCCGTCGTCGTCGCCTTCGTCGTCCTGGTTCTGCTGCTTGGGCGGCGGCGGGCGCTTGCCGATCGTCACGTCGAGGTCCATGTCCTTGTTCTTGCGCACGAGGTGAACCTTGGCGGCGGTGCCGGGCTTGATTTGCGCGATGACGTTCAGCAGGCGCGTGGTGTCGGTGATGGCTTCGCCGTTCACCGAGGTCAGGACGTCGCCCGGCTTGATGCCGGCCTTGTCGGCGGGGCCGCCCTGGAGCACGCCCGCGACGATCGCGCCCGACTTCTGGTTCAGCCCGAACGACTCGGCGATCTCGGGTGTCACGTCCTGCGGCTCCACGCCGATCCAGCCGCGCGTGACCGAGCCCGTCGTGATGATGCTCTCGAGCACGCTGCGCGCCGTGGAGACCGGAATGGCGAAGCCGATGCCGAGCGAGCCGCCCGAACGCGAGTAGATGGCCGTGTTGATGCCGAGCAGGTTGCCGTTCACGTCGACGAGCGCGCCGCCCGAATTGCCCGGGTTGATGGGCGCGTCGGTCTGGATGAAGTTCTCGAACGTGTTGATACCGAGGTGATTGCGCCCGAGCGCGCTGATGATCCCCATCGTGACCGTCTGGCCCACGCCGAACGGGTTGCCGATGGCGAGCACGACGTCGCCCACGCGCGCCTGATCCATGCGCCCGAGCGTGATGGTGGGCAGGTTCGGCAGATTGATCTTGAGCACCGCGAGGTCGGTTTCCGGGTCGATGCCGATCACCTTCGCGTTGGTGGTACGGCCGTCGGAGAGCGCAATTTCGATTTGATCGGCGCCGTCGATCACGTGCTGGTTCGTTAGAATGTAACCGTCCGGGCTGACGATCACGCCCGAACCGAGGTTCGCGGCAGGCTGCTCCTGCTGCTTGCGGTTGGTATTGGGTTTGCCGAAGAAGTAGCGAAATAGCGGGTCGTTCTGGCGCGGATCGGGCGGCAGTGACCCATCCTTGCTCGAGAATACGTTGACGACCGCGGGCATCGCTTTCTGGGCCGCGTCCGCATAGGATCCTTGTGCGGGACTGCCGCCCATGCCCGGCGCCACCTCCCGCAAGGCAACGATCGGCTCCGCGAGCTGCTTGCCGAGCTGGCCCTGATGCTGGAGCCATTGCGGCTTGAGCGTCGTGATGATGAACATCAACGCCAGCAGGACCGTCACCGCCTGGGCGAAGAACAGCCAAAAGCGTCTAAGCATCTGAAGATTAGAGGATTATATGGATCGGATCGAACTGGAATTGTATCTGAACAATCTTCTGGAATCCGCGCGGTTCAAGGACTACTGCCCGAATGGTCTGCAGGTGGAGGGGCGCCGCCGCGTGGAGAAGATCGCGACCGGCGTGACCGCCTCGCTTGCCTTCCTCGAAGCCGCGCTGGAGTGGGGCGCCGACGCCGTGCTGGTTCACCACGGCTATTTCTGGCGCAACGAGCCGGCCCAGATCACGGGGCGCAAGTACCGCCGCCTGAAAGCGCTGCTGGCGAACGACCTCAACCTCTTCGCTTACCATCTGCCGCTCGACAGCCATCCTGAGCTGGGAAATAACGCGCAATTGGGCGCCAAACTCGGCTGGATCGGCGAAAAGCGCTTTGGCGACCAGGATCTCGGGTGGATGACCACGCTGCCCATGCCGATCACGCTTGCGCACTTTTCGGCGCAGGTCGAGCAGACGCTCGGTCGCGTGCCGCTCGTGCTCGGCGACCCCGACTGGGAACTACGCCACGTGGCCTGGTGCACGGGCGCGGCACAGGGGTTCTTTGACGCGGCGATCGAGGCGGGCGCCGATGTCTTCCTGACGGGTGAGATCTCGGAGCCGATCACGCACACCTCGGCCGAGAGCGGCGTGGCATTTCTCGCCGCGGGTCACCATGCCACCGAGCGCTTTGGCGTGCAGGCGGTGGGCGCGCACCTCGCCGAAGCGTTCGACATCGAGCATCTCTTCATCGACATTCACAATCCGGTTTGAGCGGGCTCATCACGGGGGCCCGCCGCCTTCTCGCTTCGCCCGAACGGCTCGTGGCGAAGCGCATGGCATGGTCTTATTCATCGGGCATTTACAAAATGACAGGAAAGTGGCCCTGTTTTCTGGGGGAAAACCCCGAGATATCAAGGGCTTCGCACGCTTTTTGGAGCACGCCCCTTGTAAATGCCAACTCCATTCGCGCAAACTAGCGTTCGGCAGCACCGCGGGTAAGCTGGCGTGACGGAAAAATCCAACTTAGAAGTGGGGCGATGTGATGCGAGACAATGAGAACGACCGCGTCGACGGCAGCCGCCGTACCTGGCTGATTGCGACGTCCGTAGCAAGTGGCATAGGAGGTGTAGCCACTGTCGTACCCTTCGTAGCTTCGTTTGCACCATCCGAAAAAGCCCGCGCCGCCGGCGCGCCGGTCGAAGTCGACATCACCGGACTCGAACCCGGCTCGATGATGACCGTGGCGTGGCGCGGCAAGCCCGTGTGGATCCTGAACCGCACTCCGCGCATGCTGGCCGACTGCAAGAAGGCCGATCCCGAGCTGGCGGACCCCAATTCTGAGCATCCGTTCTCCATGCCGATGCCGGATTACTGCAAGAACGAATACCGCTCGCGTCCCGAGCACCAGAACATCCTCGTGGCCGTGGCCGTGTGCACCCATCTGGGCTGCACGCCCACGCCGCGCTTCCAGGAGGGCCCGCAGCCCAACCTGCCCGACGACTGGCCCGGCGGCTTCCTGTGCCCGTGCCATGGCTCCACCTACGATCTCGCTGGCCGCGTGTTCAAGAACAAGCCCGCGCCGCAGAACCTCGACATCCCCCGGTACATGTTCACGTCCCCGACGCAGATCGTGATCGGCAAGGACGAGAAAGGAGAAGCGTAATGGCCACGGGACACGAAAAAGAGGTTACGACCACGGGCCTGGTGGGCTGGCTCGACAAGCGCTTTCCGCTCACCTCGACCTGGAAAGCGCATCTTTCCGAGTACTACGCGCCGAAGAACTTCAACTTCTGGTACTTCTTCGGCTCGCTTGCGCTGCTGGTGCTGGTGAACCAGATCGTCAC
>JAITTX010000502.1 GCA_031286755.1 Paraburkholderia sp. | reverse complement strand
AAACAGCAGACGGCCCAGCGTGCCGCGCACGGACTGCTCGTCGTCGCCTTCCTGGCGGTACTGGTCGATCCAGTCCATCAGCGTGACGTCGTTCGGAAACTCTTCGTACGTGTCCTGCGGCATGTAGCCGACATTCGCATTCTCGGCCCACTTCACCGTGCCGTTATCGACAGCCAGGTTGCCGAGCAGCGAGCGCAGCAGCGTGGTCTTGCCCGCGCCGTTCTCGCCGATGATCGCGATGCGCTCGCCCGGCTGCACCGACAGGTTGAAGTTCTGGAAGATCGTGCGCTCGTACTTCTTCGTGATGTCTTCGGCAACCACTGCAACGTTGTGCAGCTTCTTCTCGAACTCGAAGCGAATGAACGGGTTCTGGCGCGACGACGGCTTGAATTCCGCGATCTTGATCTTGTCGATCTGCTTCGCGCGGCTGGTTGCCTGACGTGCCTTCGACTTGTTCGCCGAGAAGCGGCGCACGAAGTCCTGCAGTTCGGCGACGCGCTCCTTCGCACGCGTATTCGCCGCCGCCTGGCGCTCGCGCGCCTGCGCCGAAGCGAGCATGTAGTCGTCGTAGTTGCCCGGCCAGACCTTCAGCGTGCCGAAGTCCATGTCGGCCATGTGCGTGCACACCGAGTTCAGGAAGTGACGATCGTGCGAGATGATGATCATCGTCGAGTTGTACTCGTTCAGAACATCTTCCAGCCAGCGGATCGAGTTGATGTCGAGGTTGTTGGTCGGCTCGTCGAGCAGGAGCACGTCCGGCTTCGAGAACAGCGCCTGCGCGAGCAGCACGCGCAGCTTCCAGCCCGGCGCCACGCCGCTCATCGGGCCGTTGTGGAACTCCGTGTCGATGCCGATGCCGAGCAGCAGCTCGCCCGCGCGTGCCTCGGCCGTGTAGCCGTCGTACTCGGCGAATTTCGTCTCGAGGTCGGCGGCTTTCATGTAGTCGTCATCGGTGGCCTCGGGGTTCGCGTAGATCGCGTCGCGCTCGGTCATCGCGGCCCACATTTCCGTGTGGCCCATCATGACGACGTCGAGCACGCGCACGTCTTCGTACGCGAACTGGTCCTGGCGCAGCTTGCCCAGACGCACGTTCGGTTCGAGGATCACGGTGCCCGAACTCTGCTCGAGGTCGCCACCGAGGATCTTCATGAAGGTGGACTTGCCGCAACCGTTCGCGCCGATCAGGCCATAGCGGTTGCCTTCGCCGAATTTGACCGAGATGTTCTCGAACAAGGGCTTCGGCCCGAATTGCATGGTGATGTTGGCGGTAGAGAGCACAGCGCGTCCCGGAAAGTAGATCGACGAAAAACCTGTAATTTTATCAGGTTATGTCAGTTCACGCGCGGCTGCCAGCCGTACTCGCCGCAGAGCCGCGCTCAGGAGACGCTACCGGAAATTCGTGGCAGATTCGTGCCGACGGCACCACCCGGCACGGAACACGGGCCGCCTGATGGGGAAATGCGAGGAAACGTGGTAACCGCAAACCGGGGGAATCGCCTTACGGCGGCGCCCCGAGGCAAGCGTCCTCAGGCGGACCGCGACGTCTGCAAGACGTCGACGAAGCCCGAGAAGTCCGCCTCGGCCAGCCCCATCGCCTCGGCGAGGCGCAGGATTTGCTGGACGGTGCCCGCCACCGGCATGGGCGTGCCGGTCTGGCGTGCTGCGTCCGCGACCGTGTCCACGTCCTTCTGGAACGTTTTCAGCGCGCCGATCGGCACGAGTCCATCCTGCGTCATGCGCGGCACGAACGTGCGCAGCAGCGTGGAGTCGGCCCAGCCGCCCGCGAGCGCCTCGGGCAGCTTGGCGGCATCGATGCCGCTGCGGCGCGCGAGACCCACCGCTTCGGCAATCGCCGCAACCGTCGCCGTGACGATCGCCTGATTGCACAGCTTCGTGGTCTGCCCCGCTCCGGGGCCGCCCATGTGCGTCACCCGCGCCGCATAGGCGGCCAGCATCGGCGCCACCGCCTCGACATCCTCCTTCGCCCCGCCCGCCATGACCGCGAGCGAGCCCGCCTGCGCGCCCGCCACGCCGCCCGAGACCGGCGCGTCCACCCAGCCCACGCCCAGCGCCGCAGCGCGCGCGGCCAGCTCGCGCGTCAGTTCGGGCGGGATGCTCGAGTGATCGACAATACGGCGCACGCGCACGCCCTCGCTCCGCCCGGCGGCCAGCAAGCCGTGCTCGCCGAACACCACCTGTTCGACCGCGGCGCCGTCCGCGACGCACAACAGCACCACATCCGCGTGCTGAGCCAGCTCCGCCGGCGTGACGGCGACCTGGGCGCCGTCGGCGACCAGCGCCTCGGCCTTCTCCGGCGAGCGATTCCACACGCGGACCGCGTTACCCGCGCGCAACAAGTGGCGGATCATCGGCGCACCCATCAATCCCGGTCCGCAAAATCCCAGTTCCTGCTTCTGCATCTTCTTCGTCTCCTGCTTCATGCTTCACGACTTTTCAGATTTCGCGCCGCCGCTGCCCAGCCATGACCGGCATGGCCGATGCGGCACCATAGCGAGGCGCCATGATACCGGCACGACGCCTTCATCTGTGCCCCGGCTTTGTGGCCTGACGCTCGCCGGGCCGTTGCCTATACTCGATTGGCGCGTGAACCGAACGCGCCGACCGCGGCTTGCAGCCTGCAAGAAGGAGACATCGTCATGAACGACCACGTCTACAAGCAAATCGAACTCACCGGCTCCTCCACCGTCTCGAGCGACGACGCGATCCGCTGCGCCATCGCACGCGCCTCGAAAACGCTGCGCAATCTGCACTGGTTCGAGGTCACCGAAACGCGCGGGCTGATCGAAGACGACCAGATCACGCGCTGGCAGGTGACGATCAAGGTGGGGTTGCGCATCGACGAATGAGGCTCGCGCGGCGCTGCAAAGACCGGACGCCGCCGCCCGGGAGGCGCGATTTCATCTACGCCGGGAAGATTGCTGCGGGCCTTGCGCCGCAACGCAGGTGCTGAAGTTCGCGGCTTTCTTGTAGCCGGTTGCGCGCGGGAGCACGGTATCGGGGGAGTCCTTCGCGGTCTTCAGTTCGAAGTCCTGATAACCGAAGCTGGAACCGAAAACCAGAAAGCGCCGCGAGCAGTTTCGCCCAACCGTTGCCAGACACACCGGCAATCCCCGAGATTTTGCCCACGGGCGCGACGAACGTGACGTCGTCGAGCGAGGTGCCGAAAGAGGTCTCGTTTTGCATCGACAACCCCTTCCTTTTCGCGCCCCAAAAACCCGCGCACCTCCCGCGCGGCGCGCGTTCAATAACCGTGCCTGGTAGAAAGCCTCCCTTGACGGAGCTACCAGTTCATATTAAAAATCATATACTGACAAAGTCCCATTATCAGACAAAACATATAATCCGGAGAGTTCATGAGCCAGCAACGCGAGGCGATCGACACGTACCTTTTGCGCGTCTTGCACACCCTTTTGATGGAGCGCAGCGTGACGCGCGCCGCCGTCAAGCTCAATCAGTCGCAACCCGCCATCAGCGCGGCGCTGCGGCGCCTGCGCGACATCACCGGCGACCCGCTCCTCGTGCGCGGCAAGTCCGGCATGGTCCCCACCGAATACGGTCTGCGTCTGCTCGAGCCCGTGCAGAACGCCCTGCGCGAGATCGAGCGCATTCGCTTCCAGCAGCACAATTTCGATCCGGCCACCTCCATCCGCTGCTATCGCATCGGCTGTCCGGACTACCTGAACGTGCTGTTCGTGCCCACCGTGGTCGAGCGTTTTCGCCAGGCCGCGCCCAACGCCACGCTCGAATTCCATTCGCTCGGCCCCTCGTTCGACTACGAGCTCGCGCTCGAGGAGGGCAAGCTCGACATCGTGATCGGCAACTGGCCCGAGCCGCCCGAGCAACTGCACCTTTCGAACCTGTTCGTCGACCAGATCGTCTGCCTGATGAACAGCACGCACCCGTTCGCCAAGCGCGGCGGGCTCACGCTCGACCAGTACCTCAATGCGCCGCATCTCGCGCCTACGCCCTACTCCGTGGGCCAGCGCGGCGCCATCGACGTGCATCTCGCGCGCGAGCGCCTCAAGCGCCACGTGGTCGTCACGCTGCCGTACTTCAACCTCGCGCCCTACGTGCTCATCAAGTCGGACCTCGTCTTCACGACCACGCGCCTGTTCGCCGACCACTACGCGCGCTTTTTGCCGCTCACGGTCGTGCCGGCGCCGCTCGACTTCCCGCCGATGCAGTACTACCAGTTGTGGCATGAACGCTGTCATTACTCGGACGAAGTACGCTGGTTGCGCAGTCTCGTAACCGAAGCGACGAAGACGCTGATCGACAAGCCCTGAGCGGCACGCGGCACCGTCGCGGCGAAGTGGCCGCCCGGCGTCGCATGACCGCACTTTCAACTTTTTTCGCCACGGGCGGCCCGCACACGCGCGCCGCCCGTTTCGTTGGCACCCTCGGCCATTTATCTCGCCGACTGCACGAGCTGCCCCGCGAGCCGGTTATGTCGTTCGATCACGGGTGCGAGCTCGACGGTCTGCAGCACGCCTTCCTTCACGACAACCCGCCCGTTGATCACCGAAAGCGCGACCTGCGACGGCGCGCAGAACACGAGCGCCGCCACCGGATCGTGCAGCGCGCCCGCAAAGAGCGGCTGGCGCAGGTCGAAGGCGATGAAATCGGCGGCCATGCCCGGGGCGAGCGCACCGATGTCGTCGCGGCCCAGCACGCGCGCCCCGCCCAGCGTGGCGATCTCGAGCGCTTCGCGCGCGGTCATGGCGTCGGGGCCGAAGCCCACGCGCGCAAGCAGCATGGCCTGGCGCGCCTCGGCCACCATCTGCGCGCCGTCGTTGGAGGCCGAGCCGTCCACGCCGAGCCCCACCGGCACGCCGGCGAGACGCATTTTCTTGACGGGCGCGATGCCCGACGCGAGCCGCATGTTCGAGCATGGGCAATGGGCGACGCCCGTGCCGGTGCGCCCGAACAGGCCGATGCCGTGCTCGTCGAGCTGCACGCAGTGCGCATGCCAGACGTCGTGGCCCACCCAGCCCAGATCTTCGGCGTACTCGGCGGGCGTCATGCCGAATTTTTCGCGGCTATAGGCGATGTCGTTGACGTTCTCCGCGAGGTGCGTGTGCATGGAGACGCCGTAGTGGCGCGCGAGCGTCGCCGACTCGCGCATCAGGTCGCGACTCACCGAGAATGGCGAGCACGGCGCCACCACCATGCGCAGCATCGCGTACCGGCCCTCGTCGTGATAGGTCTCGATCAGGCGCTGGGTGTCGGCGAGAATCGCGTCTTCGTTTTCGACCACGGAATCCGGCGGCAAACCGCCGTCCTTCTGGCCGACGCTCATGCTCCCGCGCGCCGCGTGAAAGCGCATGCCGATCTGCTGCGCGGCGCGGATACTGTCGTCGAGCCCGCTGCCGTTCGGATAGATGTAAAGATGGTCGCTGGAAGTCGTGCAGCCCGAGAGCAGCAGCTCGGCCATGGCCGTGAGCGTGGAAACCTCGATCATTTCGGGCGTGAGGTTCGCCCAGACCTTGTAGAGATTCGTAAGCCAGCCAAAGAGCTCGGCGTCCTGCGCGGCCGGAACGGCACGCGTGAGGCTCTGGTACATGTGATGGTGGGTGTTGACGAGCCCCGGCAGGACCAGGTGGCCGCGCATGTCGAGCACTTCGTCGGCAGTTTCGGGCAGCTCGCCGGCCGTGCCGACCGCGACGATGCGGTTGTGTTCGACATAGAGGCCACCGCCGCGGATCTCGCGTCGCGCGCCGTCCATCGTCACCAGCATGTCAGCGTTCTTCACCAGCAGCGTCTTGCCGCGCCCCTGCTTGATGTCTTGCCCTGCGCCTTGCGCGGGCGCTGTGCGGTTGGTGGGTTCCATTGTGTCTGTTCGCTCCGTTGTCCTGCCGCGATGCGTGCCTCACGCTGATAAGCGCGAAGCACGCCGCGTTTGAGATGACCGTGAATATGAAGCAGACGCCCTCGCCGCACGCGCCAGCCGATCCGGGAACCCGGTGCCGACGCGTCCCGACTGCAGACGCCGCTGGCCCGGTTACCCAGCGCCTGGCGCCGTCTTCGGGACGCGCGGCTCACCTCGTGGCGGGCCGCGCATGGCCGTTACCTTGCGTGGCCAAAATTACGCTGACAATTCGCCTGGCCGGGATAACCACATTCAGAAAATGCATATAAAGGTCGATTTTTGGCTCGCTTACGATTCACCCATGGGTGAAAACCCGAACCCAGAACCGCCCGGGAAGGCCCATGGCGCAAGGCGCGGAGCCCACGCACATGCTGCCGGCATTATCTTTCCTATCGGTCGCGCGCTTATGCCGCATTGTTCTTAAAATGCGTGCACGGCGCTCATATCGATCCGCCGACGGGTATGTAGCCACAGCTGACGTGGAGCCTCGATCCGCCAAGAACCTCCGGGTTCGACGGATCGGACTGCCGCCGAAACCTCGCAATGACACCAGGAAAAGACAAGGAAAACTGCGAATGGGCAAGCTGACTACCCACGTGCTCGACACCGCGAACGGCCGTCCCGGCGCGGGCATCAAGGTCGAACTCCACGCGATCGACGGCGAATCCCGCCGCGCGCTGAAGACCGTCACGACCAACCACGACGGCCGCTGCGACGAACCGCTGCTCGAAGGCGCGGCGCTCGCCACGGGCGAATACGAACTGGTGTTCCACGCCGGCGATTACTTCGCCTCGCTCGGCACCAAAGTCCCGGAACCGCGCTTCGTCGACCGCGTCGTGCTGCGTTTCGGCATCGCCGACACCACCGCGCACTACCACGTGCCCCTGCTCGTTTCGCCGTGGTCCTACAGCACCTATCGCGGTAGCTGAGCGGCCCCTGCCAAACCCAAAAAACGCATAACAGACTGGCGGCGGCTCGCGCGAGCAATGCCCCGCTTTTGCCGCGCCGCATTTTCTCTCGGCGTTTGGCGCGAGACCGGGTCTCCCGGATCCTGCGCGCCGTCCCCGCAGTCAGCGCGAGACGCCTTGCCGTGCTCGCGCAATGAATCAGGAGTGGAGGAGTTTCATGGAAGGCTTTATTACCGACTGGCTGAACCTCGCGTTGCGCTGGTTCCACGTCATCGCGGCCATCGCCTGGATTGGCGAGTCGTTCTACTTCGTCGCGCTCGACAACAGCCTCAAACCGCCTACGGACGCTAACCAGAAGCGGCGCGGCGTGTTTGGCGAGCTGTGGCACGTGCACGGCGGCGGCTTCTACAACATGCAGAAGTACACCGTCGCGCCGCCCGAAATGCCCGATGACCTGCACTGGTCGAAGTGGCCTTCGTACACGACGTGGCTCTCGGGCGCGTCGCTGTTCACGGTGCTGTACCTGATGGCGCCGAACACGTACCTGATCGACAAGAACGTGCTCGACATGGGCCCGGTCGTCGCGGTCTTCTCGGCACTCGGCTTCCTCGCCGCCGGCTGGATCGTCTACGACACGCTGTGCCGCACGCTCGGCACGAACGACAAGCTGCTCGGCGTTTGCGTCGGCATCTATGTCGTGATCGCAGCCTACCTCGCCTGCCACATCTTCTCGGGCCGCGCAGCGTACCTGATCATGGGTGCGATGCTGGCGACGATCATGTCGGCGAACGTGTTCTTCGTGATCATCCCGGGCCAGCGCAAGATGGTCGCCGCGATGCTCAAGGGCGAAACGCCGAACCCGATCTACGGCAAGCGCGGCAAGCAGCGCTCGGTGCACAACACCTACTTCACGCTGCCCGTCGTGTTCGCGATGCTGTCGAACCACTACGCAATGACCTACGCACACGCCTACAACTGGGCCGTGCTGGTCGTGATCATGCTGGCCGGCGCGCTGATTCGCCAGTTCTTCGTGATGCGTCACCGTGGTCAGCAGCTGTGGTATCTGCCGATCGGCGGCGTGGTGCTGATGTTCGTCGCGCTGGTCTGGACCCTGCCGAAGCCGGTCGTGCCGCAAGCCGAAGCCGCGAACGCTCCGTCGCTCAAGATCTCGGACATCCAGCCGATCCTGACGCAGCGTTGCGCGGGCTGCCACTCGGCTCACCCGACGATGATGGGCGCGGCGCCCGCTGGCGTGATGTTCGATACGCCTGACGAAATTTCGCAGAACGCCCAGCGTCTGTACCAGCAGGCCGTCACGCTCAAGGCCATGCCGCTCGGCAACGTCACGAAAATGACCGACGACGAGCGTCAAAAGATTGCAGCGTGGTTCCAGGGTGGTGCAAAGCAGTAACTGCCGCGAATCAGGCAATCAAGCAACATGAAAAAGCCCGAGGCGTAATGCTTCGGGCTTTTTCTTTTGTCGATGAGCGGCTGATAAGCGATCGACAAGCGGCGGCCTATACAACACTCATGGAGCGAGCGACTCGTAGCCATTGTGAAGGGCCGGCACCGCAGGCGCCATCTCCGCCGCCGAAAGCGTGCGGGGCGCTCGAGGTGCTTCCCGGGGTACCTCACGAGGGGCCTCCTGGAACGCGGCCGCGACGCTTTGCGCCGGCAACGCCCCCTCGCGCTTCGATGCGACAGGCACCTCGCGTTGCCTCGTGGGCCGTGTAACCGGCGCTTCGTCGTCAATGATATTGCGCGCAGCCAACACGTCGCCTGACACCGGCGCCACACCGGTCGTCCGCGCAGCCTGCTCACCCTCATGCGCCCCGCCGCTCGCAAAGAGCTGCGCATTGATGCGCCCGACTTCGTCCAGATCGAGCGTGGCGGTCTGCGAGAGCAGCTTGAGCAAAGCGAGCACGGATTCATAGCGCGCGCGGATCAGGTCGCGGCGGCTCGCGTAAAGCGTATCGGTCGCGCGCAGCACATCCAGGCTCGTGCGGCTGCCCACACCGAAGCCGATGCGCGTTGCGTCGAGCGCCGTCTGCGCCCGCCGCACCACCTGCTCGAGCGCGCTCACGCGCGTCTGCCCCGAGCTCACGCGCAACCACGCGTTGCGTGCTCCCGCACCCGAGTCGCGCACCGCCACGTCGAGCTCGTCGCGCGCCTTGTCTTCGAGCGCCCTCGCCTCGTCGACTTTCGCCGTGATCTCGCCACCCGCAAAAAGCGGAATCGTGACGGCGAGCATGCCGGTGGTCGTCGTGGTGGGCCTCGCATAGCCCCCCGCCGCGCCAGCCGGCGTATGGCTGACCTGCAGGTCGACAGTCGGATAACGTCCCGCCCTCGCCTTCTCGGTTTCGAACTTCGCAATCTGCAGCGCCACCTCGCCAATCTGCACCGGATAGCCGTGCGTTTGCGCCTGCGTGACCCATGGCTCGACGTCGGCTGGCTGGAGCATCGGCGCGCCACCGGGCGGCAGCGGCGCGAGCGTCTGCGCCGGCTTTCCGGAAAGGCGCTCGAGCGCCGCGCGAGCGAGACGCGACTGGCTCTGCGCATCGAGCAACTGCAGTTGCGCCTGCGCGCGGCTCGCTTCGCCGTCCTGCACGTCGATGAGCGTTGCCTCTCCCGCCGCCTTCGCGCGCACGACCAACGCAAGATGCGCATCCAGGGCGCGCAGATAGTCCGTCGCCCGTGCCACCTCGTCGCCGGCCGCGAGCGCGCCGAAATACGCCTGCGCCGCGGCAAGAATGGCGTCCTGCGTGGCGTTGGCCGCCTGCAGGCGGGCGCGCGCCACCTCGTAGTCGGCCTGCCGGTATGCGGTCCAGTTCGCCCAGTTGAAGACCGGTTGCGTGAGCCCGATCGTCCAGCCGCTCTGCCAGTAATGCTGGTTCGGGAAATCCTCGGTCACGATGCCGTTATAAGCGCGGCCCCAGCCGCCCGTGACGTGCGGCAGAAGCCCCGCGCGCGCCTTGGGCACGGCCTGGGCGGCGGCGCGTGTCGCCGCGCGTGAAGCCGCAAGCGCCGGATCGTGATCGAGTGCGTCGTCGACCACGGAAAGCAGGTCCGCAGCACGCGCACCGCTCGCGAGCACGAAGCAGGCGAGCGCGAGCGCACGCACCGTGCGCCGGGGACGGGCGCTGCTCATGCCATGCCCTCCATCGCCGCGCCGGCATGTTCGCGCTCGACCCGCGCGAACGCGCCGTCGACGAGCCGGTAGTGCCGCTCGAAACCCTCGGCCATGGCAACGTCGTGCGTGATGACCACGACCGTGCGATCGAGCCGCTGCAGCAGCGCCGAGATGCGCCGCACGGCAACGGGGTCGAGATTCGAGGTGGGTTCGTCGAGCAGCAGCAGTTCGCGCCGCTGATAAAGCGCGCGCGCGAGCAGCAGCCGCTGCCGCTGCCCGGCGGAAATGTTCGCGAGCGAATCGCTGATGATCGTGCGCGTGCGCATCGGCAAGCGCATCACGTCCTCGAGCAAGCCGACCTCCTCGAGCAGCGCGAGAATGCGCGCTTCGTCGGGGTTGCCTTCGAAGAGCGAGATGTTGTCGGCGATCGAGCCGTGCAGGATGATGTCGCCCTGCCGCATATGGACGGCATGGCGGCGGATCTCATCGACGCTCAGATTGGGCCAGGCAATGCCGTTGAGCGTGATCTCGCCTTGCTGCGGCACTTCGGACGCGGCCAGCAATTTGAAGAGCGTCGATTTGCCCGCGCCCGACGGCCCGGTAATGACGATCTTGTCGCCGCGCGCGATCTCGATGCTCGCTCCCGCGAGCACGGGCTGGTCGGAAACCCCGTATGCGAAGGTCACGTTGCGCACGCCAATGCGCTCGAAGTCGCGCACCTCGACGGTCTTGTGCACGTCGGCGAGCGCCGTATAGCGCTCCGGCTCGCATGCCACGATATCGTCGACGCGAGCCACGGGCACGCTCAGCATGTAGTATGCAAAGCCCGTATTGATGGTGTTGGCGATCCGCTCCGAAAACAGCGCCTTGTAGATCATGAATGAGTAGAACGTACCAACGGAGAGCACACCGCCCAGCATCAGCTTCGCGGCGAACCACGTGACGGCGAGCGTCTCCGCATGCACGAGCAGCTTGAGCACCGCGTCGCGCGTGGCGGCGAGCCGGCTGCTGCGGAACAGCGCCGAAGCATAGGAGCGGAAAATCTCCATGTAGCGCGCCACGCGGCGCGTCTCGCCTTGTGAAAGCTTGATGAGCGACGCGCCGCGCACGGTCTCGAAGAGTGCATCGTCGCAGCGCGCGCCTTCCTGGAGAACGCGCGCGTGCGCGTCGCGCATCGACGCGAAGATCGCCCCGGAAACGATCACGTAGACCGCGAAAATCACCAGTACCACGAGGGATAGTTTGACGTTCTGAACGAACATCAAAAGCATCGCCAGCAACCCGACGGTAATGTCGATGCAAAACGACACGGCCTGACGCGACGCGAAGCCGTTGATCTCGTCCTGGGACTTGAAGCGCGTGAAGATGTCCCCGACGTTGCGCTTCTCGAAGTACGCGATGGGTACGCGCAGCAAGTGGGCAAACAGGCCCTCCGTTGCGTTCACGCTCATGCGCGCATAGAGCAGTTCGACGAGCACCCCCTGCACATACTGGCTGAGCGCCCCCGCCAGGAAGATCGCCCCGAACGTGAGCGCAAGCACGTTCAGCAGTTCGAGATTGTCCGCCGACACGACCTGATCGAGCACGAACGAGCCGAAATAAGGCTGCGCCAGAACCGCAAACTGCGCTCCGAGCGCAACGAACAGAATCTTCGCAAACTGGCTCCGCAGTTGCGGATTGAGCGCACGCAGGCGCGCGAGCGCGTCAGGCACCCGCGAGCGCCGCTTGATTCGCGCGAGCGCCGGAGTCGGCGCACATTCGATCAGATAGCCGGAAACGCAGGCGAGGAACGTATCCATGGCGATGCGCCGGCGCCCGACCGCCGGGTCGAGCAAGGTGACGTAGTGACGCGACGCGCGGTCGAACACGACGAAATGCGCACCGCCGAAATGAATGATCGAGCCGCGCTTGATCTCGCCAATCTGCGAGGCGTCGAAGCGAAACGCCTGGACTTCGAGGCCGAAATCGGTGGCCGTGTCGTAAAGGTCCATCAGCGAAAGACCGTTCGCGGAGATCGGCCGGTACGCCGAAAGCTCGCGCACCTCCGTCGCGCGCCCGAAATGCGTGAGCACCATGGCGAGACACGCGTAGCCGCACTCGGCGACTTCGTTCTGGTAGATCACCTGCATGTCAGCCTCGCACGATCTTGAACAGCGGCTCGAGCACCCATTCGGCGATGGTGCGCCGCTCGACGACGACACTCGCGGTCGCCTGCATGCCCGGCAGAATGTCGAAACGCTGCGAGCCATAGTGGAATGTGTGGCCGGGCAGCGTGACCCACGCAACGTACTCGTCGCCCTGCTCCAGCGGCTTGCCGCTGTTGGCCGCCGCCGCGGCGTCCGGCCCGGTGGGCGGCGACGCCGCAGCCACCGTCGTGCGCGAAATCGAGCCGATGCGCGCTTCGTAGGAGCCGAAGCGCGCGTAGGGAAACGCATCGAACTTCAGGCGCACCGTCTGCCCCTCGTGCACGAAGCCACGCCGGCGTGACGGAATGCGCAATTCGGCGCGCAAAGGCTGGGTTGGGTCGGTGACGATCACCATCGCGATGTCGTCGGGCTGCAGCGTGCTTCCCTGCACGAGGCGCGAGAATGTCACCATGCCCGCTTTCGGCGCCGAAATCGTCGCGTCGCGGCGGTTTTGCTCGAAGCGCGCATCCGCTTCCTGGAGATCGCGCGCATGACTGGCTTCGAGCTCCTTGAGCTGCGCGGCCAGCGCAGTCTGGCTATTTTGCAGATCGGCGAGCGCGGCCTGAGCCTGCTGACGGCGCGAAGCCGCCTCCGCGCGCGCGATGCGGCTCTGGTGCAAGTCCGTGCGGGCCTGCTCGACACGGTCGGCAACCACATAATCCGAAACCGATTCGAGACGCGCGAGCTTCTTCTGTGCCTCATTCACGAGCAGGCCGTTCTGCGCACCCTGTACATCCAGTTCGGCAAGCTCCGCGCGTCGGCTCGCTTCATTGCTCCGCGCCGTGGAGAGTTGCGCCGTAAGTTCGGTGTGGCGCTGGGCATAGCGCGCGTCGGCCGCGCGACGCTCCTCATCGCGCACCTGGGCATCGAACGCCGTTCTGCGCATGCCGTCACTTGCAAGCGACAAGTCCCGCTCGACGCGAAAAAGCGGCTGGCCGGCGCTCACATGCGCAGGCGGCTGAACGTAAATCGACGAGATCAGCCCGCTCGCGCCCTGGATCTTGATTTCCGCTGGCGACACTATCTCGCAACGCACGTCCTGCTTCAGTTCCACTTCATGCGTAAAGGCAAATACAACGCCCAGCACCACGATCGTCGACGCTGCATAGGCAATCCAGCGCCAACGGATATCCCGGAACTCGGGAAGATAAATCGGTTCCACGTTTTTATAGATCCCCTGAGACCGGACGTGCCGGTCGAACGTGTATTCTTTTCGGCGCCGTGCGCCGTTTGGTCTGCGCTCGCTTCTACTTCTACTGCAAGGATTCCTAACGCATCGCCGCGAAGTGATACACCGATGGGTGTCCGGCGTAGAGCCAGTGCGGAAAATTCTCCCGGCGCGCAGTCTCGATATCGTTGGCGAGGCACTGCGGCGCGGCGGCATCGGCGAGCGCGATGGGCTCGAATATTCTGACGTCGAAACGCCCTTTCTCGAAGCTCAGATAGAACGGAAGCAAGAGTGCATCCACGGGCGCACCGAGCCGGAAAACACCGTTATGCAGGCGCGCGGGCCGCCCCCCGATCGTCACGCCAACCGTCTCCATGGGAAACCTGGCCAATGTGTACGGCGGCACGTCGGAAAACACCACGACCACGCCGTCACGACGCAATGCACGCATGACTCTCAAGCCCAAACCATTGCGGCTTTCACTGCCCTTCTCGTCGTAGGTGGAAAGCACCCGAATTGAAGGAATCATTGCCGCATCGTTACCGTAAATGTCTCGCGGTACGCCAGAAACGACCGCCATCGACTCGAGCCCCAGGAGGCGGCGCACCTCGTCCACGACATAGATGTTCGCGTATTGAGACACATAGTGAAATGGCGACAGCACCACAACGCGGCCGGGCTCTTTGCTCTTGATCCACTTGATCCGCAAGGCCAGTTGTTGCGCGGCCCCGCGCAGATCGGGCCAGGCGTCACGCCGCAGCGCACGCCCGGCGTAAATGCGCTCGTCGAGCCAGGCTTCGCGCACGTTCGCGCTCATCGTACGCAGCGCATCAACGCGCTCAAGGCCAACGTCGATGCGGCCGTTTTCGTAGCGCGACACCCCGGTCGCGCGGATGCGGCCGTCGAAGGCCGAGCGCATCATCCAGCTGGCAAGCGCCGCTCGCTCGACCACCACGAACGGCAAGCACGCGAGCAATCGTCGACGCAGTGCCAGCCGCCGACTCGCAAGCCGTGCGTACAGACGTTTGAAATGTTGCGAAAGTGTGCCGGCGGTCATTTACTTGCCCCAACGATGTCGGAACGAATCAAAGCCTCAAAAGTACGAAAGGGGGTGCATGCCCCCCTTTCGATCAGATCAGACGATCAACGCGGAACCGGCGTCGGATGCGGCTGCGGCTGCGGCTGCGGCTGCGGCTGATTCTTCGACTTGCAGCAACCACCTGCGAGCCTGGCGTTGGCCAGTTGGCCACGATCGATTTTTTCCATCTTGGTTCTCCAATGCATAAATGAAAGCCACCCCGTTTTGGTGGCGCGGCTATCTTAACAGCCCGGATTAAATCCAATCCATTATTGACATATTTTTATAATCTTTTTCAAATTTCCACACTTCTCTCAAATAATGAAAATGAATTGCAGAAATAATAAGAATTACGATTTTCTCGCGGTCGTCAAGAGTGGAAATTTCAGTCCGATATTCATGCAAAAAATCTTTGCACCATAAATAGAAGCTTCCTTTGTAAAGCGAATTAAGAATATTCGCATTCCTGACACCGGCATTCTCCCCATAGAGTTGCGCAACGCATCGCCGAAACGGGGTTCACTTTTTTCGAAATCCGGGCATTCACACGGACGTCGAAGGCGCGTGCGCTGACTAGAATCAACTCTAATAAGGTTTTCTGAATGAATAAGACCTATCGCTCTGTCTGGAGCGAAACAGACCAAACCTGGGTCGCTGCACCCGAAACCGCCGCGGCCCACCGCAAATCCTCGCGCCGACTTGCTGTCCTTGCCACTGGGGCTGTCGGACTCGCTGCGGGCCTCTCTTCCGCAGCAGCCGGTGCCGCGACGCTGACACCCGCGCAGCTGGCCGCTCTTTCAGCCGCGGCGTCTGCTTCCCAAACCCCTAAGAGCCCCGCAACCGGTACAACCGTTACTCCAGTGCCGGGAACGCTGGGCCAGGGCGGCCTCGAGATTTGCTCGGGTGCAAATGGATATTCGTGGGGTTCCAGCGGCGGCAGCCAGTCGCTCGACTGCTCCAATGGCAACGGCACAGTCGACGGCCTCGCCTTCTCGCTGAACAACGCCGGGGATGCCAAGGGTGGCTATGGATTCAGTGCATCGACCGCGCAAGTCGCCGGCTACGAGAACGGCACGCTCGCCATTCGTGGCGCTAGCGTGATGGTCTATGGCCCGACGACGTTCGACAGCGTCGTCACGATGAGCAACCAGAAGATCGTGCAGCTCGCGCCGGGCAAGGTATCGGCGGACAGCACGGAAGCCGTCAACGGCTCGCAGCTCTACGCTATCAGCGCTAGGATCGGCAACGCCGTCCAGTACGACTCGCCGGCAAAGAACGCGGTTACACTGGGCGGCGCCGATGCAAGCGAACCGGTCGCGCTGCATAACGTCGCCGACGGCGACCTCTCGGCCTCCAGCACCGACGCCGTCAACGGTGGCCAGCTCTACGCCACCAACTCGAACATTTCGAACCTCGCCGGCGACGTCACCAACATCCAGGGTGACATCACCAACATCAACGGCAAGCTCGCCGATGCCGTGATCTACGACTCGTCGGCACACGATTCGCTGACGCTCGGCGGCACGGACGCAAGCGCACCGGTCGCGCTGCACAACGTCGCCAACGGCGAACTCTCGGCGGCCAGCACCGACGCCGTCAACGGTTCTCAACTCTATAACGCCATTCAGGAATTCGATGGCAAGGTAACGCACTACGTCGGCATCAACAGCGAGTCCGGCGACGGCAACTACAACGGTGAAGGCGCGACCGGCGCTTCGGCAATCGCCATCGGCGCGAACGCTCTGGCAAGCGGCGACAATGCGCTCGCCATCGGAGCCGGCGCCACAGCCTCGGAAGGCAACGCTGTCGCACTCGGCGCGGGCTCCACGACGGCTGCGGCGGTCGCTACGACAGGCGCAACGATTGCTGGCCAGGACTACACCTTCGCGGGCAGCAATCCGACGAGCACAGTCAGCATTGGCAGCGCCGGCAATGAGCGTACGCTCACGAACGTCGCGGCTGGCCGTCTGAGCGAGTCGTCGACCGACGCCGTCAACGGCTCGCAGTTGTACGCGACCAACACCGCCGTCTCCAACCTCGTGCTGCAAACCGCCAACCAGGTTCTGTACGATGACTCGAGCAAGGGCAGCATCACGTTTGGCGGTGCCAAGGGCACGAAGCTAAGCAATGTGGCCCAGGGCGATGTGACGGCATCGAGCATGGACGCGGTGAACGGCGCGCAACTCTACGACGTCACTGAGTCGGTCACGAACGTCAATAACTCCGTTACGCGGATCAACAACACGCTGACCACGGCCGGCTGGGGTGCTCAGGCTACGTCGTCGAGCCCGACCGGTTATACGTACGGCGGCTTCATCATGGACGCCAACGGCAGTGTGAGCAACCCTGCCGTACTCTACGTCCCGAACACCATCGGAACCGCGAACTCGCAGATCGTCCTCGATCCGGGCCAGGGCAACAGCATTTACTTCGTGAACGGTGAACGCTCCGAAGGCCTTCTGCCCAAGGGCACCGTCATCAGCAATGTGGCGAACGGCATTCAGGATACCGATGCTGCCAACGTCGGCCAGGTCTACGACATCGTCAATTCGGCAGGCAACGGTGGTGTCAGGTCCCCCTCCCCGCTGCTCCGCTCATCGGGTGCAAACAACGCAAACGGCAGTTCCGGTGTTAACTCGGCTGGCCTCACGCAGTCCTATACGACCGCAGCGTACTACTCGCAGGTCAGTGGCCTCGCGGACAATGTCGGCACGCAAGGCCCGTCAGACGCCGCGCGAGCCAATGGGGCCGGCGCCATTGCGATCGGCTCGAACGCCTATACGCCCGCTGCGAACGGTGTCGCGCTCGGTGTTCAGGCCTATGCAAGCGCCAAGGACGCGGTGGCAATCGGCGCCGGCTCGGTGGCGAATCAGTCGAATACGGTCTCGGTTGGCAACGACGGCGCGGGCTCGTACGTCGCCTATGACGCGAATGGCCAGGCCTATACGGTGCAGAACGCAGTCAACACGCGCCGTATCGTCAACCTGGCCGCGGGCCAGGGCGACACCGATGCCGCCAACGTCGGTCAATTGCGCAGCGTGGCGGCAGCTCTGGGCGGCGGTGCCGGCCTCAATTCGGCAGGCGTCTTTATCGCCCCCAGCTACTCCGTGGGCGGCACGACGGTGAATACGGTTGGCGACGCAATTGCCAATCTCGACAGCCGCGTGCAAAAGAACTCGGACGACATTGCCACGCTGGCTGCGGACGCGGGCGAAAACGCACCCAAGGCGGTCGAAAACGTGTCGAGCCCGGCTTCGGCATCGTCTACGACGCGCATGGTCGCGGCATCGCGCACGCTTCTCGGCGCCGACGCGGGTAGCAGCAGCACCGGAGCCGCAGCGGCGAATTACGCCGTGACGGTCGGCGACGCAGCAATCGGTTCGACCGACGCCGATGCGGTCCATTACGACACCGCCGACCACTCGAGCGTGACGCTGAGCAGCGCAAGCGGCGGCACTGTCAGCTTGAGCGGTCTCGCGAACGGCGCCCTGTCGCTGGACAGCACGGATGCGGTGACCGGCCAGCAGCTCTACGCCACGAACCAGCAAGTCGAGAGTCTCAACCAGGCCCTGCAGAACATCGGCACGGGCGGCTCCACAGCAACGGCGGTCAACTCGACGAGCGGTGTCGCGGCAGCCTCCGGCACGCAGTCGCTCGCAGTCGGCGGCGGCGCCGTGGCAACGGGTGCGAACTCGACCGCGATCGGCGACAAGGCCAATGCGTCGGCGAACAATGCCGTGGCGATCGGCGCCAACTCGATCGCCAACCGCGACAATGCGGTGTCGGTCGGCTCCGAAGGCTCCGAGCGCCAGATCGTCAACGTTGCTGCCGGCACGTCGGGCACCGATGCGGTCAACCTGAACCAGTTGAACAACGCGATGACGCAGCAATCGAACGCGTTCAGCCAGCAGATCGGCAATCTGCAAAGCTCGATCAACACGGTTTCGAAGAACGCGTACGCGGGTGTGGCCGCAGCCATGGCGATGCCGAACCTCACGCCTTCGGGTCCGGGGCGCACGGTGGTCGCGGCAGGCGGCGGCTACTACATGGGCGGCAGTGCGGCGGCCATCGGCGTGACGTATCGCTCGACGAACATGCACTGGCTCGTCAATGGTGGCGTTTCCGTCACGAGCACCGGTAATACGGCTGCTCGCGCTCAGGTCGGCTATGAGTTCTGATAGCCGCTAACCTGGCATAACCGGGGCACGTTGCTGGCGCGCGTGCCCCGTCAAATGCAAAAAGCCACGGTTTCGGCCGTGGCTTTTTTGTTCGCGAAGCGCGATGCGTCAGTCCATCAACGCTGCGCTGCCGTCATTGCCTCTTCGGTCAGCCAGAACGACTCCGGCAAATCCTGCTCGTTGAGGTTCAGGCCCTCGCCGCCGCGATCGACGACGATGAAGTCGCTCACCTCGCCCAGCGCGATCAGCGGGTGATGCCAGACGCCCTTCGCGTAGTTCACGCCTTGCCAGCCGTGCGAAACGAACGCGCGAATCTTCGTGACATCCAGGTCGCCCGCGGGCGCCACG
This sequence comes from Paraburkholderia sp., assembly GCA_031286755.1. Classification (GTDB taxonomy): domain Bacteria; phylum Pseudomonadota; class Gammaproteobacteria; order Burkholderiales; family Burkholderiaceae; genus Paraburkholderia. The sequence goes on along the minus strand of JAITTX010000502.1, from coordinate 26,371 downwards.
ACGACGAGATACGGCTTCTCGTTGAGCGGCACGAACGCCTGGCTGCCAAGCGGATGGCGCTCGAGCATCTTGATCTCGAACGGCAGCACGCGCGGCTGGCCGCGGAAGAGATTGACGAGCGTGCGGCCGCCCTCGTCCGTGACGTCCACGTTCGCGAGATCGTGATAGCGGATCGTCGTACCCAGATTGATCGGGATTTGTTTCGCGCCCGCAAGCTCGATCACGTCGCCGAACGGCGCGAATGCTTCGGGAGTCAGCGGCTCGATTGCCAGTGTCATGCCAAGATCCTGTGTCGTATCGCTCATATTCACCTCGTTACTGCACTCAAGCGAGCGTGCCTCACAAATGCACGCGCGAGACACGATCGTCCAGGAGTGCGCCGGGATCGAGGGTGCCTTCGTCTCTTTTCTCTAGACCCAAATAACACCGCGCCGTCGCTAAACGCAAGGCGCGGCGTCAATCTCATGCGTCGATCAGCTCGTCGAGCCTGAAGCGCGCAATGCGATAAATCTGGTCGAGGCTCGCGCGCATTTCGTCGGTGCGGGTGTTGTTCACACGCGACTCGAAATTCGCGATGATGCCGTGGCGGTCAAAGCCGCGCACCGCAAGAATGAACGGAAAGCCGAACTTCTCGCGATAGGCCTGGTTGAGCGCCTGCAGCTTGTCGAATTCTTCCTGCGTGCACAGATTCAGGCCTGCGCCGCTTTGCTCGCGCGTGGATTCATCGGTCAGCTCGCCACGCACGGCCGCCTTGCCCGCGAGTTCCGGGTGAGCGTTGATGAGCGCGAGCTGCTTTGCTTCGTCCGCGGTCTCCACGGCTTTCGACATCGTCGTGTGCAACGTGTCGATACTCGTGTAAGGGCGCTGCTGCGCCGCCGCTTCCGCCACCCAGGGCGAGTGCTCGAAGATGCCCGAAAGCGCGGCCACGAAGGCATCGGTCGAGGCGTTGTTCAACTGGTCGAGGGTGTATTGCATTGCCTTCATGCGGCGGCCCCGCGGTGGTCGTTCTGCTGCGGTTGATAGGGATGGTGCTCACGCCAGTGACGCGCGATGTCGACACGACGCGTAACCCAAACGCGGTCGTGCTGCTCGATGTGATCGAGGAAGCGCTGCAGTGCGCGGAACCGCCCCGGGCGGCCGAGCAAACGGCAATGCATGCCGATCGAAAGCATTTTCGGCGCTTCGTCGCCTTCCGCGTAGAGCACGTCGAACGCGTCGCGCAGGTAGGTGAAGAAGTGGTCCGCCGTGTTGAAGCCCTGCGGCGAGGCAAAACGCATGTCGTTCGTGTCGAGCGTATAAGGCACGATCAGTTGCGGCACCTGCTTGCCGCCGGCGACTTCGACATCCATCCAGAACGGCAGGTCGTCGCCGTAATTGTCGGAGTCGTAGAGGAAGCCGCCGTGCTCCGCCACGAGGCGGTGCGTATTGGGGCTGTCGCGGCCGGTGTACCAGCCCAGCGGGAGCACGCCCGTGACACGCTCGATCGCTTCCATGCCGAGCTTCATGTGCTCGGCTTCGAGTTCGGGCGTTACATTCTGATAGTGGATCCAGCGATACCCGTGGCAAGCGATCTCGTGGCCGAGTTCGACGAACGCGCGGGCCACTTCGGGATGACGCTCGATGGCCATGCCAACACCGAACACGGTGAGCGGCAGGCCGCGCTTTTCGAATTCGCGCAGAATGCGCCACACGCCCGCGCGCGAGCCGTATTCGTAGATCGACTCCATGCTCATGTGACGCGCCGGATAAGCGGCGGCGCCAACGATCTCGGAGAGGAACTGCTCGGAGGCCGGGTCGCCATGGAGCACGCAGTTTTCACCGCCCTCTTCGTAATTGAGCACGAACTGCACCGCGACGCGCGCCTGACCGGGCCAGTTGGCCTGCACCGGATGCCGGCCATAGCCGATCAGATCGCGGGGATATTGGGGATCGAGTGGCATGCTGATCGAATCTTTCGAATGAATAACGAAACGTAAAAACCGCGCGGATGGCCCGCGCGCGCAAAAAATCGGCTGGACCGGTGCGAAAGCCTTGCGCCACAAGGCTTTGCGCCATGCCGGGTCATGCCGTTTTCAGGATCGGCCCAGTGTAGCCAAATCACCCCGGCGCGCCCATACGCACCGACAGATAGTGCGGGTCAAGCGAGGTGTATGTGCCGGGCACGCCCCGTCTGGCGGGGCGCAGCGCGGTTTGCGTGTTTACCCGTAGCGCAGCGGCCGTACCGGTGGCGGCGTTTCCGTGGCGCTCACCGCACTGGTCGGGCTAAAGCGCGCGAACTCGCCATCGTAACGCTTTGCGAGGGGGCGCGCGAAGTCGCCCCGCTTGGCCGTCACGAGGCGCAGCGCGACCAGCGCCTCCACCCACTTCACCGCCGCCGTCACGCCGTCCACCACGGGCACGCCAAGCGCGTCCTCCACCTGCGCGCACAGACTGGTCATGCCCGCGCAGCCGAGCACGATTGCGTCCGCTCCGTCTTCGTCGAGCGCGCGGCGGCATTCCTCGACGATCGCCCGGCGCGCGGCCGAACCCGGCTCGTCGAGTTCGAGCACGGCCACGTCGATTGCCCGCACGTTGCGGCAGAAGCGGCTCATGCCGTAGCGCTCGGCGAGATGCCACGCCATCGCCTTCGTGCGCGAGAGCGTGGTCACGACCGAAAAGCCGGGCGCGAGCACGCTCGCCGCGTGCATGGCCGCTTCGGCAATGCCCACCACAGGCCCGCGCGCCAATTCGCGCGCCGCGTACAGCCCGGGATCGCCAAAGCAGGCAATCACATAGCCGTCGAAGCCCTCGCGCTCGCCCGCCTCCACCTCCGCGAGCAGGCCCGGCGTCGCGAGCGCCTCGTCGTAATAGCCCTCGATCGAGGGCGGTCCCATCGTCGGGCTCACGGCCACGACCTCAGTGCCTGCCGCCGCTACCGCGCGCGCGCACTGCCCCATCGCAGCCGTCATGCGCTGCGTGGTGTTCGGATTGATCAACTTGATACGCATGTCAGTTCTCTGCTCGTTTCGTAGTTACGCCCGTGCCCGCGCCCGCTCGCCCATCGTCAAGACGCGGTAGAACAGCGCGCCGAGTCCCGCGCCGATGAACCACGAGAAGTTCGCCGCGCCTTCGAGCGACGGCAGCATCACGCAGAGAATCGCAATGACCGCGGCAGGCAGCAGTGCCGACACCGCGCGCCAGTTCACGCCGTTGCTGTACCAGTACGCGCCCTTCGGCGAGACGCTGTAGAGATCGTCGACGGCGAGACGTCCGCGCTTCACGAGATAGAAGTCAACGATCAGGACCCCGTACAAAGGCCCGATGAAGGCGCCGAGCACGTCGAGCGTGTAGTGAATCACGGCGGGATTGTTGAAGAGATTCCACGGCGTGATGAAGATCGAGGCCACCGCGGCCAGCATGCCGCCCGCGCGCCAGCTGATCAGGCGCGGCGCGACGTTCGAGAAGTCGAACGCCGGCGAAACGAAGTTCGCGACGATATTGATGCCGATGGTCGCGATCGTGAACGTCAGCGCGCCGAGAATGACGGCCGTGGGATGATCGATGCGGCTCACCGTTTCCACTGGATCGGTAATCAGTTGTCCGAATACAGGCAGCGTGGCCGACGTCGTGATCACCGTGACGATCGAGAACGCGAGGAAGTTGACAGGCAAGCCCCAGAAGTTGCCGCGATGCACGCTCCTGAGCGATTTTCCGTAGCGCGAGAAGTCGCCGAAATTGAGCATTGGCCCCGAGAAATACGACACCACGAGCGAAACCGCGGTGATCATCACCGGGATCACTTCCGCGCCGTGATACTTCACGCCACCGAGATTCAGGCCGATGTTGTGCCAGCCCGCGCGATACACCATGTAGCCGGCCAGAACGAACATCACCGCATAAACGGCGGGACCGGCGAAGTCGATGAACTTCTTGATGGTCTCCATGCCGTTCCAGAACACGAACGCCTGCAGCACCCAGAGCGTCATGAAGCCGGCCCAGCCCATCGCCGAGAGGCCGAACATGCCGTGCTTGTGCACGTCGGCATACGGCATCAGTTGCGGCACGAACTTGAGCACGACGATCACGAGCGCGCTCGACGCGAGATAAGTCTGGATTCCATACCATGCCACCGCGATCAGGCCGCGGATCACGGCGGGAATGTTCGCGCCGAGCACGCCGAAGGTGCCGCGGCACGCGACCGGATACGGCACGCCGTGACGCTGGCTGGGCCGCGCGATGAGGTTGCAGAGCACGTTGACGATCGTGATGCCGACGATCAGCACCAGCAGTACTTGCCAGCTCGTGAGCCCGAGTGCGAAGAGACTGCCCGCGAACACGTAGCCGCCGACGCTGTGCACGTCCGACATCCAGAACGCGAAGATGTTATAGGCGCCCCACGTCTGCTCCTTGAGCGGTGCGAGATCGGGGTTGTAGAGGCGCTCGCTGTAGCCGGCCGGCAGCCGGGCGCTGTCCGCCGCTTCGCTGCTCTCGGATGAATCGAAGGTGGGCACTGCCGGACTGCCTGGTGACGCGCTGAACTGAGCCATGATCCGCTCCTTGGGATGGATACGCCGACGGAAAAAGACGCCTGAAACGCCTCGAAACGCGCGCTGTGCCACATGCTGCGGCCGATACACGCGATGTCTGCGGATGGCTCGGACCAGGGGCTCTAAGGCTCGCGCCCCGCCCGGGCGTCTGGCTCGACGCCCCCTTGAGCACCGCTCCGGTCGCGCCTGTGCGCGCCCTGCTCGCCGTGCTGCCTGCCCGGCAGGCGCCCTCGCGGCGCCCGCTGCCACATCGATCTTTTCTCTCGCGCGCAGCGGCCTGCATGGCCCCGCCGCGCGTGTCTCCAGTTCAGTTCAATTCAGTCCTGCCTGGCGCGCCCGCTCTTCGTGCAGGCGCTGCCGTGATGCTCCGGTTTCCACTTCCATCCGGCGCCATGCCACCCAGCGCCCCTGGAAACCGCCCGTTCTTTCCTCAACGCCCAGCCGCGGCTGCGGCGCGCGTGCCGAACACGTCCTGCAAATCCACCGAAGCGCCCGCGGGACGGTCGAGCATCCTCAACTCGACGCCCTGCAGGTGCCGCGTCATCAGCGCGGTCGCTTCCTGCACCTCTCCAACCTCCAGCGCCCGGACAATCGCCTCATGGTCGTCGAACGAGCAAGGGCTGCGGCCCGGCGATTCGTAGAGCGCGGAGATCAGCGTCGAGCGCGCCACGAGGCCATTCAGGCAATCGCACAGCACCGTATTGCCAGTCAACGCCGCCAGCTCGGTATGAAACTCGCCCGAGAGGCGGATCCAGGCCGGAAAGTCGCGCCCTTCGAACGCCCGGCGCTCGCGCCGGATGGTTTCGCCGATGCCCTTCAGTCTCCGGCTGCCATGCTGCGCACTACAGATGCGCTCCACCACCGCGAGCTCGATGATGCGGCGCATCTCGAACACCTCGTGCACCTCCTGGAGCGATGGGCTTGCAACGAACGCACCGCGGTTCGGCTCCAGATCGACGAGGTGATCGCCGGCGAGCAACGAGAGGGCCTGCCGGATCGGCCCGCGCTTCACATTGAACACCTCGCACAACTGCGCTTCCGTGAGCTTCGCGCCAGGCGGCAAACGATGTTCGAGGATCGCGGCGCGGATGCGCGCGGCAATGGCCTCGGGTTTCGTGCCGGTCGCGTCGGCTTCGGTGTCGGCGTTTCGCATGTCTCTCACCTTGATGTTGGGTATCCTAGTTTGAACATAAAAATTGTCAACAATTTAATCGACCAACCTGGGGAAGATACCCAGGTCACGGCTGCACCTATGTGCCCGTTTTTTGTGAAACCCGTGTCATTACAGGGTGTGTCGCACTTTTTCAGGGATAAGACAGCCTATATCAGCCCATTTTTTGTCAACAATTTAATTGCGATGGAGTCTCCAGAGCATGGACCTGGTTCTTGTTTGTCAGGCTGTTAGTTGCGTATCTATCGCTGGAAAAAAGCGCCCGAAGGCGCTTGACGCTATCGCGAGGCCGTCGAGTCAGGCGAGATACGGATAGTCGCTCACGGTGAGTTCGAAGCCATGAGCGTCGGCACTCAACCGGGCCCGCGCGCCGAACGGCAATGTGACCATGTTCTCGATGTGGCCGAACGGCAAGCCCGTGATGACGGGAATTCCCACCACCGAGCGCATTTGCTCGATCACCGCGTGCAGGTCATAACCGTTGTCGTAATCGAATGACTTGCCACCGGAAAAGTCACCGAGCACCAGCGCCTGCTGGCGCGCGAGAATACCTGAGAGGTGAAGCTGATAGAGCATCCGCTCCACCCGGAACGGCTGCTCGTTGACATCCTCGACAAAGAGGATCCCGCCCTCCACCGGCGGCATATAGGGCGTGCCGACGAGCGAGACGAGCATGGCGAGATTGCCGCCCCACAACATGCCCGACACGTTGGCTTGCTGCGCCTGCGGCGCCGTCACCTTGAGCGTGAATTCGGGCTTCGTCAGTGTGTTCCAGAAGTGATGCATCGTGAAGCTGCTCAACTCCGGCGCGCCGAAATCGCTCACGAGCATCGGACCGCCAAAGGTCTTGAGCCCCGCTCGCGCGTAGAGCGCAAGCTGGATCGCAGTGAAGTCGCTGTGTCCGACAAATACGATCGGCTCCCCGGCGAGGCGTTTTTGCAGGCCTTCGTAATCGAGCCCGTGCAGGATGCGCACGGCGCCATAGCCGCCGCGCACGGCGAGCACGATATCGGGCAGGTCGCGCCCCGGATCGGCAAGACGGTTCAGCTCGGCGGCGCGCTGGCCGTCGGTGCCGGCAAAGCGCAGGAAGCGCCGCTCGGCCGCCTCGATCCCCTCTACGCGGTGGCCCTCGGCGCGAAGACGCGCAACTCCTCGCCGCACTGCTTCCGTGTCGTGCGGGTAGCCCGACGGTGCAATCAGTTCGATGGTGCGATGCATGGTCATGGTCAACGGGTTATGGAATCGGCGACCGCGCCATGCGCCTGCCACTGCGCGTGGCTCGCGGCCGCCAGCAGCTATTATCCGGTGTTATCGATCACTATCGGCTGTTGTCGGCAACGCCGGGCTCCAGCCCGGCGGCGCGGCGAGCTTCACGCCGCGCTTCGCGGCTTGCACGGCGGCGCTCGGCGAAGAACGCGCGCAAGGCCTCGCCGCACTCGGTTTCGAGCACGCCGCCCGCCACACCCGTATGGTGATTGAGCTGACCGTTCGAGAATGCGTCGACGACGCTGCCGCAAGCTCCGGTCTTCGGATCGCGCGCGCCGTACACCACACGCGCGATGCGCGCGTGCATGATCGCGCCAGCGCACATGAGGCACGGCTCCAGCGTCACGTAGAGTTCGCAGCCCGGCAAGCGGTAGTTGCGAAGAGCCGCGCCCGCGGCACGCAGCGCGGCCATTTCGGCATGCGCGGAGGGATCGTGTGCGCCAATGGGATGATTAAAGCCCGTGGCAACCACCTCGTCGCCACGCACCAGCACGGCGCCCACTGGCACTTCGCCAGCCGCGCGCGCTTCTTCGGCGGCCTCCAGCGCGAGGCGCATGAAATGGCGGTCGCGCTCGGTGATGGCCGTAGCCAAAGGCTCGGCGGGCTCTGCTTGAGATTCGGCGGGTTTAGTGGACGTAGCAGGTTCAACCGGTTCAACCGGTCCGGCCTGCAGCCCGGCGTCGCCCGGCAATGGCTCGGGGCGACTGGCATCGTGCTGTTCGACCTCGCCCTGCGGCGTGGCGGCCGGGATGCTCACGCGGCCCCCGCCGCGACGCCTTGCAGCGTCGCACGCTCGCTCAGGCGCTCGGCGATGCGGCGGCGATACTCGTGCGGCACCACCAGCGGGCCGCCGCGCAGCGATTCGAGCGCCATGTCGAGCGCCAGCATGCGGGCACGCAGCCGGCACTGCTCGGCCTTGTCGCTCACCTTGGCAAGCTCTTCCTCGAGATCGCGCAGTGCACGAAGCTGTTCGACCGCGGGCGGCACGAAACCGGCATTTTTCAGAATACGGTTCGCCACCCGCACCTCTTCGGGCACGAAGGGGTCTTCGTCGAGCGTCTGCGGCGCTCCGGCACCCGGCAAATCGTCGAACTCACCGCGCGCGGCTGCGGCGGCAATCCGTTGTTCGACGAGGGCATCAAGCAATTTCATCGGGAATCCACTACGTTGCGGCGAAAGCATTCTATCAGGGTAACACCTGGAAGATTCCGCTCGTCTGTCGTGAACGACGTCTAACTCCTACAGATTGACAGGCGAAGGGTTTAATGCGATGCGCATGTGATGCCAGGCAACGTAAAGCCGGATTCGTCTGATTGGTGCGCACGCGCCGGGTAGCTTATCTTCGAGCCGGCTCTGCGCCGTCCGCGATCGAACGCGATCGACCGGCTTCCCGGCCACTCTACTCCGCTTTCTGGCCCCATTCGGGCTCAAACCACCATGAAACAGGCTTCGATTTCCGGTGCTTCGCCAGCCTCCGGCGCTCATGCCAGCGCACCTCAGGCTCTCTCGCGTGAATGCCGCGTAGCGCGGCGGCTGCGTCTTGCGGCCGCTTTAGTGCTGCTGAGCGCCAGCCTTTCCGGTTGTGGCGTGTTCTGCGCCGCGGGGGGCGGCAGCGGCGGCGTCGCGGGCGGATGCGGGGTGGGAACGGGGATGAGATTTTGAGGCGCCGCTGACGGCGCCCGATCCGGTACCGGACAGTCAACCGGTACCGGCCTGATACGGCAAGCGCCGCTTATGCCTTCAATACCTTGCTGACCGCATCGACCACGATGCTCACATTCTTCTCGTTGAGCCCCGCGACGCACATGCGGCCCGAGCGCAGGATGTACACCCCGAACTCCTCCTTCAGACGCTCGACCTGATCCGCGCTCAAGCCCGTGTACGTGAACATGCCACGCTGCTTCACGTAGCGCGACAACGCCTCGCCGCTCACGTGCGCGGCAAGCCCGTCGTGAATCGCCTGGCGCATGCGCGCGATGCGCTCGCACATGGCCGCCAGCTCCGTCTCCCACGATTGCTTGAGCTCGGGATTCGTGAGCACGCGCGTAACGATCTTCGCGCCATGCGTGGGCGGATTGCTGTAGTTCGAGCGCACCGCGCCCGTCAGTTGCCCGAGCACGCGATCGGCCGCCGCGGCGTCTTCGCAAATCACGTGCAGGCCGCCGCAGCGTTCGCCGTATAGCGAGAAGTTCTTCGAGAACGAGTTCGCCACCAGCGCCGGCACACCACGCCGGCCGAGTTCGCGCACCGCGAACGCATCGGCGTCGAGGCCCGCGCCGAAGCCCTGGTACGCCATGTCGACGAACGGCAGCAAATCGCGCTTTTGCAGCACGTCGATCAGTTGAGTCCACTGCGACTCGTCGAGATCCACACCGGTCGGGTTATGGCAGCACGCATGCAGGAGCACGACACTCTTCGCCGACAGCGCGTCGATGGCGGAAAGCATGGCCTCGAACTTCAGGCCGCCGGTGGTTTCGTCGTAGTACGGGTAGTTGTTCACCACGAAACCCGCGCGCTCGAAGATGAAGCGATGGTTCTCCCACGTCGGGTCGCTCACCCACACCTGGCTCTGCGGAAAATAGCGCTTGATGAAATCGGCGCCCACCTTGAGCGCGCCCGAGCCGCCGAGCGTCTGCACCGTGGCGATGCGGTTCGCCGCGCGCGACGGGCACTGCGCACCGAACACGAGCGCCTGCACGGCGTCGCGGTACTGCGCGAAACCGGCCATGGGCAAATACGGCTTCGGACCGGGCTCGGCCAGGATCGCCGCTTCGGCCTCGTGGACCGCCTTCATCACCGGCAGACGACCGTCGTCGTCGAAATAGATGCCAATGCTCAGATTGACCTTGTTCTGCCGCGGATCTTTCTGGAAGTTCTCGTTGAGCGAGAGGATCGGGTCGCCCGGATAGGCATCGATATGTTCGAACATGGCGTTTGCTTGACGGTTGCTTGAGGTTATGGGCGATTACGAAAGGCTGGCCGGAACGGCTTGCGCTGCCGCGCGGCTGCGCTCAGCGCGTCTGGACGCTGCCCTGCAGCGCCGGCACCGCACCGCGGCGCCAGAAACGATACGCGAGCGCGAGCACCGCCAGCCACACCGGAATCAGGTAGACGGAAATCCGCAGATCCGGAATCAGATACATTACAACGAGAATGCCCGCGAGGAACACCAGGCACAGGTAATTCGTGAGCGGATAGCCGAGGCTCTGAAAGCGCGTCGACTGGCCCGCGCGCGCCTTCTCGCGGCGGAACTTCAGGTGAATCAGGCTGATCATCGCCCAGTTGATGATGAGCGCGGACACCACGAGCCCCATCAGCAACTCGAACGCCTTGCCCGGCATGAAGTAATTGATGATCACGCAGGCCGCCGTCGCGACCGCCGTCACGGCCAGCGCCGCCAGCGGAATGCCGCGCCGGTTCACCTTGAGCAGCGCCTTGGGCGCATTGCCCTGCTGCGCGAGGCCGTAGAGCATGCGGCTGTTGCAATAAACGCCGCTGTTATAGACCGAGAGCGCCGCCGTGAGCACCACGACGTTGAGCACGTTCGCGACCAGATTGCTGTTCATTGCGTGAAAGATCAGCACGAACGGGCTGCCGCCCGAGACAACCTTTTCCCACGGATAGAGCGAAAGCAGCACACCGAGCGCGCCCACATAGAAAATCAGGATGCGGTAGATCACCTGATTGGTCGCGCGCGGAATCGTGTGCGAAGGGTCGTCGGCCTCGGCGGCGGTGATGCCGACGAGTTCGAGACCGCCGAACGAGAACATGACGACGGCCATCGACATCACGAGCCCAGACATGCCATGCGGAAAGAAGCCGCCATGGCGCCAGAGATTCGAAACGCCCGCTTCCGGCCCGGCCGAGCCCGACAGCAGCAGCCAGCCGCCGAACGCGATCATGCCGACGATCGCCAGCACCTTGATAATCGCGAACCAGAATTCGAGTTCGCCGTACGATTTGACGCTGGCGAGATTGACGCCGTTGATCACGACGAAGAACACGAGCGCCGAAACCCACGTGGGCAGGGTCGGCCACCAGTAATGCATGTAGATGCCCACGGCCGAAAGCTCGGCCATGCTCACGAGCACATAGAGCACCCAGTAATTCCAGCCGGAAAGAAAGCCCGCGAACGGGCCGAAGTATTTATCGGCGAAATAGCTGAACGATCCGGCAACGGGCTCGTCGACGACCATCTCGCCTAGTTGGCGCATGATGAAGAACGCGACGATGCCCGCGATGGCATAACCGAGCAGCACTGACGGGCCCGCGGTCTGAATCGTCTGCGCGATGCCGAGGAACAGTCCGGTGCCGATCGCGCCGCCCAGCGCAATCAGCTGGATGTGGCGATTCTTGAGGCCGCGCTTCAGATGACCGTTCTGGTCGCCGTTTTGCGCACCGGGTTGGGCACTCCGGCCGCGTGTGTCGTTTGAAACCATGTCTCTTCCTGTTCCTTCTTTATCGATGCGCCCGCTGGGAATCCGGTCGGGATCCCGGCGCGGCCACGCGAAATAAAATTGCGCGCGCAACCTTCTGCGCTGGCGCGCTCTCAGGGCCGCCAGTGTTGACCGACAGCCCTGTCAGGTGCGCCCAGTGTATAGGCGGAGCGGAAAAATATGATTTCATCTGATACGCAGGCAAACCCTGATTGATACAATTTCATCTCGCATTGGCCACATCCAAGGCAAGAAAAGTGCAAAACTTCGCCCTCGACCCCATTGATCTGCGGCTTCTCGCCGCGCTTCAGGAGCACGGACGCGCTTCGAATCTCGAACTCGCCGCTGCCGTCAAGCTCTCTCCGGCGCAAACCCTCAGGCGCCATCGGCGGCTGGAGGAACTGGGCGTCATCAAGCGCTATGAGACGCGGCTCGACGCACAGGCGCTCGGCTTCGGCGTGGTCGCTTTCATTCAGGTGACGATGGAGCGCGGGCACATGCGCGAGCTCGTCAAGTTCAAGGAGCTCGTCACGAAGCTGCCGCAGGTGCAGGAGTGCTATTCCGTGACCGGCGATATCGACTACGTTCTGAAGGTGGTGGCGCGCGATCTCAAGGCGCTGTCCGAATTCCTGCTCGACACGCTCATGCGCGCACCCGGGGTGAGCAGCGTGCATTCGATCGTCTGCCTTGATGAACTCAAGGGAACGAGCGCCATGCCGCTGGAAGCGTGAAAGAGGCTCGCTGGTGATAAGTCCAGTGCGGATATGCAATTTTATCTCATTTGTATGGCCTGCATGAACGGCAATTGCATTTGCGGGGCTGCAAGAGCTCTCCGACGGTGAGCTGGCGCCGCCTCGGCACGATGCGGCATCGACCCGGCGCCAGCAAACCGGACGGCTGAAATAGTCTTGCTAAAAGCCTCATCGTGCACTAGAAAACATGCTAGCCAGCACGTCTTTCGGTCAGTGCCCGGTCGGCCAGCGCGACCGCAAAAACCGAAGCAATGGGCGGCTCCACCCGAGCGAGCGCGACAGTCCATGAGTCTTCTCGAGCTTAGAGGCGTTTCCAGGCACTTCGGCGCCATTCACGCCTTGAACGACGTGACGTTGAGTCTGGAGCCGGGCCAGGTCGTCGGACTCATGGGCGACAACGGGGCCGGGAAATCGACACTGGTGAAGGTCATCGCCGGCAACTTTCCGCCTACGCATGGCGAAATGCTCATCGACGGCAAGCCGGTGCATTTCAGCAGGCCCGTCGACGCCCGCGCTCAGGGCATCGAAGTCGTCTACCAGGACCTCGCCCTCTGCGACAACCTCACAGCGGCCGCCAATGTCTTCCTCGGCCGCGAGCCCAGGATCGGCTTCGGACCGTTTCGCATACTCGACCACGCCGCCATGTACCGGCGCGCCGGCGAGCTGTTCAAGGCACTGAAATCCGAGACGCGACCGCGCGATCTGGTCCGGCAGATGTCGGGCGGGCAGCGCCAGGCCGTCGCGATCGCGCGCACGCGGCTTGCCGAAGCGCGGCTCGTCCTGATGGACGAACCCACCGCCGCGATCAGCGTGCGTCAGGTCGCCGAGGTGCTCGATCTCATCAAGCGGCTGTCCGAGCATGGCATCGCCGTGATTCTCATCAGCCACCGCATGCCGGATGTGTTCGAGGTGGCGCACCGCGTGGTGGTCATGCGGCGCGGACGCAAGGTGGCGGACAAGAACACCGAAGCCTCTTCCCCGGAGGAAGTCACCGGGCTCATCACCGGAGCCATTGCCGCCGCCTGAGCCCGCTGCGCCAGGTTTGACGCATGGAGTCGCAGCAGCCTGCCCGCCTGGTCGAGCGCAAAAGGCGCCAGCCCGGACCGGCCACAAAGCATGGAGCGGGAACACGCGCCGCAGCGCCGACTCCAGCCGACACAGGAGACCTGTAATTGAACGACGCGCCGCAAAGGCCCCCGCCCATGCCGACCTTGCCCGATGATCCGCAGGCCGCGAAGTCCCATACCCGCTGGAGCGGGCTGCTCGCGAGCCAGGTGTTCTGGGTCGTGCTCGCGACCCTCGTCGGCTGCGTCGTGCTCTCGTTCGCGACTTCCACTTTCGCGACCTCGCAGAATCTGTTCAACGTCACGCGCAATTTCGCCTTCGTGGCCATCGTCGCGCTCGGCATGATGGCCGTGATCGTCACGGGCGGCATCGACATTTCGGTCGGCTCGACGATCGGCATCAGCGGCATCGTGCTCTCGGTGGTCATGAACGCCGGCTATCCGATCTGGGCGGGCATTGGCATGGGCCTCCTGACCGCGGGGCTCGTGGGCCTCGTGAACGGCTTGCTGATCGCGTATCTGGACATGCAGCCCTTCGTCGTGACGCTCGGCATGCTGAGTGTCGGCCGCAGCCTCGCGCTCGTGATTTCCCGCAGCCGCACCATCTTCGATTTCGGCCCCGACGGCAGCAAGCTCCTCGCGCTCGGCGGCGGCGCGACGCTCGGTATCGCCAACCCGGTGTGGTTCCTGATCGTCCTCGCCGTGCTCTTCTGGTTCGCCTTCCGCTGGACGCGCTGGGGCCGCTATGTCTTCGCCGTCGGCGGCAACCGCCATGCGGCGAACCTCACCGGCGTTCCGGTGCGCCGCATCATCTGCTCGGTCTACGTGCTCGGCGGCCTCATGGCGGGCGTGGCGGCCATTCTCGAAGTCGGCTGGCTCGGCGCCGTGACGACGGGCCTCGGCACCGGCGACGAGTTGCGCGTGATCGCCGCGACCGTGATCGGTGGCACCAATCTGATGGGCGGCGTCGGCAGCGCGTTCGGCACCGTGGTGGGCGCCGCGCTCATCGAGGTCATCCGCAACAGCCTGATCCTGCTCGGCGTGGACTCGTTCTGGCAAGGAACCGTCGTCGGGAGCTTCATCATCGTCGCCGTGCTCTTCAATCGGATCGGCGGCGCGCGGCAAGGGGATTGAGCCGTTTGTTTGAGCCGTTCCCGTGCGCGCCGGCCGCGAAGGCGCCGGCACGCCGGAAGGGAGGAAGGCGCGGCCGGCCGGAACGCGGAACCGCCAGCCGCCGGCGTTCATAACCAACGCAATGTTCCGCGAGAGGACCGAAGCCCGGACCCAGGCCCGCAAGCGGGCTTTCCCGGGCCTTCCATTGAAAGCCGATGCAAACCGCAGGAGACACAGGCGCTGCAGACCCGGCGCCGCACTGGAGGAAACCATGAAGAAGACGTGGATGTGCATTGCCGCGATCGGAGCGCTCGCCATGCTGGCCTCCCCCGCTTTCGCGGCCGACAAGACCCTGGCGCTGGTCGTGAAGGGGCTCGACAACCCCTACTTCGACCTCATGCACCAAGGGTGCGATCGAGCCAACAAGGAACTCAAGAAGGAAGGCTACAACTGCTACTACACCGGCCCCGCGACAGCCGCCGACGAAAGCGCCGAAGTGCAGATCGTCGACGACCTGCTGACCAAGGGCGTCGCGGCCATCGCGATCTCGCCATCGAACGCGCCGGCCATCGCCGAAGTGATCCGCCGCCGCAACACCAAGATTCCGATCATCACAACGGACGCCGACCTCCTGCCGAAGGACGCTTCGCTGCGCAAAGCCTACATCGGTACGGACAACTACGAACTGGGCTACAAACTCGGCGAGCAACTGAAGCTGCTGATGCCCAAGGGCGGCAATATCTGCCTCGTGATGGGCAACCCCGCGGCCGAGAACATCAATCAGCGCGCTCAGGGCACGCGCGACGCGCTTTCGGGCAAGAAGGGCATTGCGAAGCTCGCCGGAGAAAACAACTGGCATGAGATCAGCGCCTGCCCGCTCTACGTGAACGACGACGCCGCGAAGGCCAATCAGATGATGCAGGATACGCTGACCGCCAACGCCACCGGCCTCGATGCTTTCGTGTTCGAAGGCGGCTGGCCGCTCTTCGCGCCGCAGGCCTATTCGCAGGTGGTCGCGCCGATCATGGACAAGATTCAGAGCGGCAAATTCGTGATCGTTTCGGCCGATACGCTAGGGCCTGAACTGCAGGCGCTCAAGGAGCACAAGGTCAATGCGCTCGTCGGACAGCGGCCGGAGGAAATGGGCTATCAGGCGGCGATGGTCATGCGCGATCTTGCGCAAGGCAAGACAGTGAAGCCGATCGTTCACACCGGGCTCGATACCTGCACATGGAAGAATGCGGATACCTGCCTCAAGCATTGAGTGAAAACGCGCACGGAGCCCGGGCTTTGATGGGCCACGGGCTCCTCAGACCGCCGGACCGCTGCCCCTCAGCGGCCAGCGACCTTTTATGTCGTAATGCGTCTTGCCGAGCCAGCTATCGATCAGCACGAATTCGCGCACAGTCCATGTGATCGGTTCAATTGCGCGCTGGCCGAATTTGCCTTCTTCGTACAGCAACGTCAGGTGCGGCTTGAAGCGCGCACTCGAAACACGTAGACCGGCCGACCTGAGGGCATCCCCAAGTTCTCGCTGAAAGTCGGCCAATGCGCCCTGCCCTGCGCTCGCCGTCAACACCAGGGGCCGACCAAAGCTGGAGACCCGATCAAGCGTCACGCCGAAGGGCTGCACATCAATGGCTGCCGCCGCAGCGCATGCGCGCGCAACAATCACGTCTGGCACGTGCACAAAATCGCCCAGCGTATGCAACGTGATGTGCAAGCGATCGGTACCCAGCAGCCTCGCCGTGACATGCACCTCTGAGCGCAACCATCCCTTCATCCTGGCAATGCGCGCAGCCGTGTCAGGATCGGGCATCACGGCGAAGAACAAACGATGCGCCAATTGAGGGGCCTCAAATCCTGGTAGCGTGAGTTGGGTCACAGCTTCGGAGCAGGGATGCCGTTGGAGGAAGCCTCCATTATGGGCGCCTCGATGAAGGCCTGCTCGTCGCGCAAAAAACAACGCCCGGCAGGCGTCCCCTGTCGGGCGTTTTTTCTGGAACTCCAGGCGACCTACGTCTTGCGGGCCACCTGCTTATTCGATTTCTTTGAGCACGCGGCCATGGTCGTTGGCCCGGGCCGTGCTGCTGGAGATCACTCCCACTCGATCGTCGCCGGCGGTTTCCCCGAAATGTCGTACACGACACGATTGATCCCGCGCACCTCATTGATGATGCGGTTCGACACCTGTCCGAGCAGCTCATGCGGCAGATGCGCCCAATGCGCAGTCATGAAGTCGAGCGTCTGCACCGCGCGCAGCGCAACCACATACTCATAAGTCCGGCCGTCGCCCATCACGCCCACGCTCTTCACGGGCAGGAACACCGCGAACGCCTGGCTTGTCAGCTCGTACCACGACTTGCCGGTTTCCTTGTCGACGGTGTTGCGCAACGTCTCGATGAAGATCGCATCGGCGCGGCGCAGCAGATCCGCGAAGTCGCGCTTCACCTCGCCCAGAATGCGCACGCCGAGACCGGGGCCCGGGAACGGGTGACGATACACCATATCGTGCGGCAGGCCGAGCTTCACGCCCAGTTCGCGCACTTCGTCCTTGAACAGCTCGCGCAGCGGCTCGAGCAGCTTGAGGTTCAGCGTCTCGGGCAGACCACCCACGTTGTGGTGGCTCTTGATCGTGTGCGCGCCCTTCTTGCCCTTGCCCGCCGACTCGATCACGTCCGGGTAAATCGTGCCCTGCGCGAGCCACTTCGCGTCCGTGAGTTTGCCCGCTTCGGTCTGGAACACCTCGACGAACTCCGCGCCAATGATCTTGCGCTTCGCTTCAGGATCGGTCACGCCCGCGAGCTTCGACATAAATGCTGCGCTGGCATCGACGTGCACCACTTTCACGCCGAGGTTGTCGGCGAACATCGACATCACCTGCTCGGCTTCGTTCAGGCGCAAGAGACCGTGATCGACGAACACGCAGGTCAACTGGTCGCCGATCGCGCGATGCAGCAGCGCCGCCGCCACCGACGAATCCACGCCGCCCGAGAGGCCGAGAATGACGTGCTCGCTGCCCACCTGCTTGCGAATCGCTTCGACAGCTTCGTCGATATAGTGGCCCATCTCCCAATCGGCCTTCGCGCCGCAAATGCCCAGCACGAAGCGCTCGAGCATCGCGCGGCCCTGCACCGTGTGCGTGACTTCCGGGTGCCATTGCAGGCCGTAGAAGTGGCGCGCTTCGTCGGCCATCGCGGCGATCGGGCACGATTCGGTCGAGGCCATCAGCTTGAAGCCTGGCGGCATGTCGGTGACCTTGTCGCCGTGGCTCATCCACACCTTGAGCATGCCGTGGCCTTCGCTCGTGCGGAAATCCTCGATGCCGTCGAGGAAGCTCGTATGGTTGCGCGCACGCACTTCGGCATAGCCGAATTCACGCTCGTGGCCGCCGTCCACCTTGCCGCCGAGTTGCTCGGCCATCGTCTGCATGCCGTAGCAAATGCCGAGCACCGGCACGCCTAGTTCGAACACGGCTTGCGGCGCGCGCGGGGTGTCAGTTTCGGTGACCGAGTTCGGGCCACCCGAGAGGATGATGCCCTTCGGCGCGAACTCGCGGACGAATGCGTCGTCGACGTCGTAGGGATGGATTTCGGAGTAGACGTTGGCTTCGCGCACACGACGCGCGATCAGTTGGGTGACTTGCGAACCGAAGTCGAGAATCAGGATTTTGTCGTGCATGGCAGCGGACGAGACCTAAAAAAGAACAGATACAGAAAGCCGCGCGCTGGGTAAATCTGGCGCGCGGCGTGAATTCATCGGAACCTTGGCGCTTGATCGCAGCGGCGCAAAACAACGAATGCGCAGCGCAATCCGGGCACAAAGCAGCTGGCGTTGCCGGGACCTGGTCTTGCGCGAGTCAGCCACGCAGCGGCGGCCGCGGCGCATCGGCCGCTTCGTCTCGCGCGGCAACACGCGCCTCTTGCGCCTGCTCCGCGGCGCCCGGCGTAGCAGCCGCCACGTCAGCGGGCATCGGCGTGGCCGGTGACGGCACTGCGGGCCCGGTGCCCGACGTGCCGGCTTGCTCCGGTCCGCCAGCCGGAACTGGCTTCGCGTACACCACCGGCTCCTCGCGCTTCGTCCTGGCTGCGGCGCGCGCTTCGCGTTCCTGCGCGGCGGCTTCCGCCGCCTGCGCCTTCTCGCGCCGCTTCACCGCACCGGCAAGGCGGGTGCCGCCCAGCCCGACGATAATCAGCCAGGCGCCCACCGCCCCCGCCACCAGTTGGCCGAAGCCCGTGAGCTGCGGCGTATGCAGCCCGACCAGCCAGACCAGCATCAGCACGCCGGCAATCCAGTTGACGTGCCCCACCGTCCGTCCGACCATGGCGGTCAAATCGCCGTCGAAGGCCGCGCGCAGCGCGATCCACGCAAAGCCGAGCAGCACCACGCCAAACGCCTGGCCGATCAGCGCCGGCTGCGGCTGCACCAGTTGCAGCGCGTTGTAGAGCGAGCTCCAGGGCGTGAGCAGGAACAGCACGCCGAAACCCAGCAGCATCAACGCGTCGGCAATCAGCACTATGCGCAGCAGCGGCTTCATCGTGATTTAGTCCACGTGGTAGTTGGGCGCTTCCTTCGTGATCTGCACATCGTGGACGTGCGACTCGCGCATGCCCGCCGCCGTGATCTCGACAAACGAGGCCTTGTCGTGCATCTCGTCGATCGTGCGGCAGCCGCAGTAGCCCATCGAGGCGCGCACGCCGCCGATCAGCTGGAACAGGATCGCGTTGACCGAGCCCTTGTAGGCGACGCGGCCTTCGATGCCTTCCGGCACGAGCTTGTCGATGTTGGCCGAGTTGTCCTGGAAGTAGCGGTCCGCGGCGCCGTCCTTCATCGCGCCGACCGAGCCCATGCCGCGATACGACTTGTACTGGCGGCCCTGATACAGGAACACGTCGCCCGGCGCTTCTTCGGTGCCGGCCAGCATGCTGCCCATCATCACGGCGTTCGCACCTGCTGCGAGCGCCTTGGAGACGTCGCCCGAGTAGCGCACGCCGCCGTCGGCGATGCACGGCACACCGGTGCCCTTGAGGGCGTCCGAGACGTTGGCGATCGCGCTGATCTGCGGCACGCCCACGCCAGCCACGATACGCGTCGTGCAGATCGAGCCCGGGCCGATGCCGACCTTCACGCCGTCGGCGCCATACTCGACGAGCGCGCGCGCGGCGTCGGCCGTGGCGATGTTGCCGCCGATCACCTCGACGTGCGGGAAGCTCTTCTTGACCCACTGGACGCGCTCGAGCACGCCCTTGCTGTGGCCGTGCGCCGTGTCGACCACGATCACGTCCACGCCGGCCTGCACCAGCAGCTCGACGCGCTCCTCGTTGTCCGGACCCACGCCGACGGCCGCGCCCGCGCGCAGCTTGCCGTGCTCGTCCTTACAGGCGGCCGGGTGCTCGGTCTGCTTGGTGATGTCCTTGACGGTCATGAGGCCGCGCAGCTCGAACGCGTCGTTCACGACCAGCACGCGCTCGAGGCGGTGACTGTGCATGAGCGCCTTGGCTTCGGTGAGCGGCGTGCCTTCCTTGACGGTCACGAGGCGATCGCGCGGCGTCATGATCGAGCGCACCGGCTCATCCAGACGCGTTTCGAAGCGCAGGTCACGGTTCGTCACGATGCCGACGAGTTGCGCGCCTTCAACCACCGGGAAGCCCGAGATGCCATGCTGCTGCGAGAGCGCGATGACGTCCGCGACCTTCATCTGCGGCGGGACCGTGATCGGATCGCGCACCACGCCCGACTCGAAACGCTTCACCTTCGCCACCTCGCGCGCCTGCTCGGCCGGCGTGAGGTTCTTGTGGATGATGCCAACGCCACCCTGCTGCGCCATCGCGATTGCGAGGCGGCCTTCCGTGACGGTGTCCATCGCGGCCGAGACGAGCGGAATATTCAGGGAGATATTGCGGGTCAGCCGGGTCTTCAGGCTGGTATCGCGCGGAAGAACGTCGGAGAAGGCGGGGACGAGGAGCACGTCATCGAACGTGAGTGCTTTCTGGATCAGACGCATGGCAAATCCTATAGGCGCAAAAGCAGATTATACGGGATAGCGCCCTGGAAATCATCAGTGCGTACAGTAGCTTAGCGCCGTTTTCGGGATTTTTTTGAGGTTTGGGACAGCGGCCCTGGCAGCGCGGGATCGGCGCGTCAGACCCGATTTTTATAACGCCAGCCGTGTACGGCGAAACCCGCCGTGCAGGATTGAACAAGACGGCCGTGCGTGTCCGCGATAAGCTCCCCCCATCTTGTAGGGTCTGGATGGCCAGGTCGAAAGTGCGGAGGCAGGAAAAATGCAGCGTGGTGTGTTGTACGGCGTGCTCGCCGGTGCGTTATGGGGAACCGTGTTCCTGGTGCCTCGCCAGTTGCCCGAATTCTCGCCACTGCTGCTGAGCGCCGGACGCTACGTGATGTACGGTCTTGTTTCGCTCGCCGCGCTCCTGCCCATGCTGCGGCGCGTCTGGCCGCGCCTCACGCGCGCCGACGTCATAGCGCTCGTGAAGCTCGCCCTGGTGGGCAATGTTCTCTACTACCTCTTTCTGGCGAGCGCGATTCATCTCGTGGGAATCGCACCGGCTTCGTTGATCGTCGGCGTTCTGCCGGTCACGGTCACCCTGCTGGGACGCGGCGATCACGGCGCCGTGGCGCTCTCGAAGCTGGCCTGGCCGCTCGCGATAATTGCGGCGGGCATCGTGTGCATCAACGTCGACGTATTCACGGCGAACGCGGGCGACCTCACCAGCACGCTCACGAAGATTGCCGGCCTCGGCTGCGCGGCGGGCGCGCTCGCCTGCTGGACGTGGTACGCCGTCGAAAATGCCCGCTATCTGCAGCGCAACGCGCATTTCGGCGGCAACGAATGGTCGGTGCTGTGGGGCGTCGTCACGGGCGCGCTCGGCGGCCTGCTGTGGCTCGCGGTGCTCGCCATGCCCGCTGGCACGGTGCAGCAAAGCGTGAGCAGCGGGCGCTGGACCGCGTTCTGGCAACTGAATCTCGTACTGGCCATTGGCGCCTCGTGGCTCGGCAACGGGCTCTGGAACGCGGCGTCCAAGCGTCTGCCTCTCACGCTTTCGGGCCAGATGATCGTCTTCGAGACGCTGTTCGCCCTGCTCTACGGCTTCGTCTACGACCACCGCCTGCCGCGCATGCTCGAAGTCGCAGCGATCGTGCTGCTGGTGGTGGGCGTCAGCTGGTCGGTCCGCCAGCATTCGGGCGCCCCGGAAGACACGGCGCACGGCGACGGCATCGTGCCGGAAGGCGATTTGCCGGGCATTGCCGGTGCTGAAGAAGCGGATACCGCGGGCAGGAGCGGCGCGGGACGCCACCGCGCAACGAGTTGAGATCTAGCGCGAATCCTTGTTCTGCCACTTGCGGCCCTCGATCGAGCCTTCCTTGCGGGTTTTGTCGACACGGCGCTGGCGTGCGAGCTTGGGGTCGACCACCAGCGGGCGGTAGATCTCCACGCGGTCGTGATCGGCGAGCACGGTATCGAGCGGCTTGAGCTTGCCGTAGACGCCCACCTTCAGCTTCGTCAGGTCGATTTCGGGATGGCGCGCGAGAATGCCGCTCGCCTCGATGGCCTGCTGCACCGTGGCGCCCGGCGCCAATTCCACGCCGATGAGCGTCTGCGCGTCGGGCAGCGCGTAGCAGACGTCGATGGACAGTTTCGCGCTCATGGTTTGTTCTTGCCGTAACGCTGGTCGGCGCGCTTCACGAACGTGTCGACGAAGGTGTTCGCGATATGGTGGAACACCGGCCCGATGATCTTCTCGAGAATGATGTTTGAAAACTCGTAGTGCAGCGAGAATTCGATCTTGCAGGCATCGGCGCGCAGCGGCGTGAAGCGCCAGGCCCCCGTGAACTTCTTGAAAGGGCCGTCGGCGAACTCCATATCGATACGCTCGGGCCGCTTGTGCTTGTTGCGCGTGGCGAAATGCTGCTTGATGCCCTTGAAGTTGATATCGATTTTCGCCTCCATTCCGTCCTCGTCCTTGCGGCGAACCTCGACGCCGCCGCACCAGGGCAGGAAATTGGGATAGTCGTCGACATCGGTCACGAGGTCGAACATCTGCTCCGCCGAATGGCGAATCAACACGGTTTTCTGGACATCCGCCATAAATTGCGCAATGCGAGGCAAGGGTGAAGGCGCCACGGGCTTTCGGTGGCCCGCTTTGCTAAAATCGTAATTTTAAACGAGTTGGGCGTTTCCCATTTTCCTATGAGCATCATCGACAACAGAAAAGCCTTCTTCGATTACTTCATCGAAGAGCGCCATGAGGCTGGGCTCGCGCTCGAAGGATGGGAGGTCAAAGCCATGCGCGCCGGGCGAGCCAACATCAAGGAAAGCTACGTCGTGATCAAGAACGGCGAGCTGTACCTGATCGGCACGCACATCAGCCCGCTGCCCGAAGCCTCGACGCACATCCAGCCCGACCCCACTCGCATCCGCAAACTGCTGCTCCACCGCGAAGAGATCGACAAGCTGATCGGCAAAGTCGAGCAGCGCGGCTTCACGCTCGTGCCGCTGAACTTCCATTACAAGGGCGGTCGCGTGAAGTGCGAGATCGGCCTCGCCAAGGGCAAGAAGCTGCACGACAAGCGGGAAACCGAAAAGCAGCGCGACTGGCAGCGCGAAAAGGCGCGCCTGATGCGCACGCCCACCTGAACGCGGCGCGTCAATACGTCACGCGCTCCAGACGCAGAAATGACAAAGGGCGGCCGAAGCCGCCCTATTTTGCGCATTGCCCCTTGAGCGAGCGTATTCAGGCGCCCTTCGCCGCATCCCGGCTCAATTGCGTCTCCTTCATGCCCGAGCGGTTCACGATGGTGAGCGCCGAGGCGATCATCGAGCTCAGGTCGCTCATGTTGCCGGGCACGATCAGCGTGTTGCCCTGCTTCGCGAGGTTGCCGAACGCGGTGACGTACTGTTCCGCCACCTTGAGATTGACGGCGTCCATGCCGCCCTGCGCCTGGATCGAATTGCCGATCTTCTGAATGGCCTGGGCATTCGCCTCGGCCACCGCCAGAATGGCCGCCGCCTGACCCTGCGCCTGATTGATGGCCGCCTGCCTTTCGCCTTCGGACTTCTGGATGGCCGCCTCGCGCGCACCGGCCGCGAGGTTGATCTGCTCCTGCTTGCGCCCTTCCGAAGCCGCGATCAGCGCGCGCTTCTCGCGCTCCGCCGTGATCTGCGCCTGCATGGCGTGCAGAATTTCCTTCGGCGGCGTGAGGTCCTTGATCTCATAGCGCAGCACCTTCACACCCCAGTTGGCAGCGGCCTCGTCGAGCGCCGAAACCACGCTGTGGTTGATGAAATCGCGCTCCTCGAAGGTCTTGTCGAGTTCGAGTTTGCCAATCACCGAACGCAGCGTGGTCTGGGAAAGCTGTGTGATGGCGAACACGAAGTTGCTCGAGCCATACGAGGCCTTCATCGGGTCGGTCACCTGGAAGTACAGCACGCCGTCCACCTGGAGTTGCGTGTTGTCGCGCGTGATGCAGATCTGGCTGGGCACGTCGAGTGGAATTTCCTTGAGCACGTGCTTGTAGGCCACGCGGTCGATGAACGGCAGCACGATCGAGAGCCCCGGTGTGAGCGTGGCGTGATAGCGGCCCAGCCGCTCGAGCACCCAGGCATGCTGCTGCGGCACGATCTTGATGGTCTTCGAGACCAGCACGATGACGATCACGAGCAGAATCACCCCGACAATTGGCACTTGCATACGCTTCCCCTTTTGCTTCGATTTAACTGTGACCGGGCTCGATACAACGCCTGCATCGCCCGGCCGGCCAATTGGCCAACCGGCTGCCAGCAGGCCTCTTCAGGCGTGGCGCGTGTCTTCGTGAGCCCCGTGCTCACTAGCACCTGAGGCCGCGCTGCCGCCACGCCTCGCCGCGACGACGAGGCAACTGCCCCGCACCGCCCTGATTTCATAGAGATGGGCGTCCTCGGGCTCGCCTGGCGCGAGTTCGACGTCCCATTCGGCGCCGCGATACATCGTGCGCGCGCGTCCGTCGCGCCACGCGGCAACCGGAACCGTCGAGCCGATGTCGAGATTCACGCCCGGATCGGTCGACGCATCAACCATGCGCCGGCGCCGCCCGAACCGCGAGCGCCGCAGCACGATCACCGCCACCAGCGCCACCAGCGCCGCCACCACGAGTTGCAGGTCGAGCGGCGCGCCCAGCCCATATGCCAGCACGCCCGCGAGAAAGCCGAGCGCGATCATCAGCAGATAGAACGTGCCGGTCATCAGCTCGGCCACGATCAGCACGCCTGCGCCGATCCACCAGAACAAACCATGCGGACCCACGTCGACCTCCCAAAGTAAAACACCCCGGCTTGACCGGGGTGTTATAGCACGAAGCTGACACTGTTTTCCGCAGCGTGCGAAGCGAGGTATAAGCCGCCTCAACCTCCGCACGCGGAGCGCGCCTGGGCGGCGGCGCCAATGTCGCGTCAACAGGCGGGCATTACTTCGCCTGTGCCTTCGCGAGCGCCTGCCACGTGTCGACGACCGTGTCAGGGTTCAGCGACATCGACGCAATGCCTTCGTCCGCGAGCCACTGGGCGAAGTCCGGATGATCGGACGGTCCCTGGCCGCAGATGCCAACGTACTTGTTCAGGCGCAGGCAGGTTTCGATCGCGCGCTTGAGCATGAACTTCACGGCCGGGTCGCGTTCGTCGAAGTCGACCGCCAGCAGTTCCATGCCCGAGTCCCGGTCGAGGCCGAGCGTGAGCTGCGTAAGGTCGTTCGAGCCGATCGAGAAACCGTCGAAGTACTGCAGGAACTCTTCGGCGAGAATCGCGTTCGACGGCACTTCGCACATCATGATCAGCTTCAGACCGTTCACGCCGCGCTTGAGGCCGAACTTCTCGAGCAGGCCCACCACGCGCTCCGCCTGCTTGAGCGTGCGCACGAACGGCACCATGATCTCGACGTTCGAGAGGCCCATCTCTTCACGCACGCGCTTGAGCGCGAGGCACTCCATCTCGAACGCCTGCGCGAAGTCCTCGGCGACGTAGCGCGAGGCGCCGCGGAAACCCAGCATCGGGTTTTCCTCGTCCGGCTCGTAGCGCGTGCCGCCGATCAGCTTCTTGTACTCGTTCGACTTGAAGTCCGAGAGACGCACGATGACGGGCTTCGGATAGAACGCCGCCGCAATCGTGGCGATACCTTCCGTGAGCTTGTCGACGTAGAACGCGCGCGGCGACGCATGGCCGCGCGCCACGCTCTCCACCGCCTTCTTCAGGTCCGCATCGACGTTCGGGTACTCGAGGATCGCCTTCGGGTGCACGCCGATGTTGTTGTTGATGATGAACTCGAGACGCGCGAGGCCCACGCCGGCGTTCGGCAGTTGCGAGAAGTCAAACGCAAGCTGCGGATTGCCGACATTCATCATGATCTTGACCGGAATCGCCGGCAGCTCGCCACGCTGGACTTCGCTGACTTCGGTTTCGAGCAGACCGTCATAGATACGGCCTTCGTCGCCTTCCGCGCACGACACGGTCACGAGCGCGCCGTCCTTCAGCATGTCGGTCGCGTCGCCGCAGCCCACGACAGCCGGCACGCCCAGCTCGCGCGCGATGATCGCCGCGTGGCAGGTACGGCCGCCACGGTTCGTGACGATGGCCGAAGCGCGCTTCATCACCGGCTCCCAGTTCGGGTCGGTCATGTCGGCGACCAGCACATCGCCCGGCTGCACGCGTTCCATTTCGGACGGATCGTGAATCACCTTCACGCGGCCCGCGCCGATCTTCTGGCCGATCGCCCGGCCCGTTGCCAGAACCTGCGACTGGCCCTTGAGCTTGAAGCGCTGCTCGACCTTGCCCGCGGCCTGGCTCTTCACCGTCTCCGGACGCGCCTGGAGAATGAAGATCTTGCCGTCGAGACCGTCCTTGCCCCACTCGATGTCCATCGGACGCTGGTAGTGCTTCTCGATGATGACGGCGTACTTCGCAAGCTCGATCACGTCTTCGTCGGTGATCGAGAAGCGGTTGCGCTGCTCGTGCGAGACGTCGACCGTCTTCACGCGGCCCGGTTCGCCCGGCTGC
>JAITTX010000436.1 GCA_031286755.1 Paraburkholderia sp. | reverse complement strand
GTTACCGGCGTTGGCGCTCACGCTCGCGAGCTGCGCGCGCATCTGGTCGATCACGGCCTTGTAGTCGGGCTTGCCGAAGATCGCCGAGCCGGCCACGAAGGCATCCGCGCCCGCCGCCGCGATTTCGGCGATGTTCTCGACCTTCACGCCGCCATCGACTTCCAGATGAATTTCGCGGCCCGTGCGCGCGGTGTAGGCGTCGATCTTCGCGCGCGCCTCGCGCAGCTTGTTGAGCGCCTCGGGAATGAACGACTGGCCGCCGAAGCCCGGGTTCACCGACATGATGAGGATCAGGTCGAGCTTGTCCATCACATGGTCGAGGTAGTTCAACGGCGTGGCCGGGTTGAACACGAGGCCCGCCTTGCAGCCGTGGTCGCGGATCAGCGAGAGCGTGCGGTCGATGTGGTCCGAGCCCTCGGGGTGAAAGCTGATCAGGTTCGCGCCGGCCTTGGCGAAGTCGGGCACGATGCGGTCGACCGGGCGCACCATCAGATGCACGTCGATGGGCACGTTCACGTGCGGGCGGATCGCCTCGCACACGAGCGGGCCGATGGTGAGGTTCGGCACGTAATGGTTGTCCATCACGTCGAAGTGGATCCAGTCGGCGCCGGCTTCTACGACGTTACGGACTTCCTCGCCAAGACGCGCGAAGTCGGCGGAGAGGATGCTGGGGGCGATGCGGAATTGCGTCATGGCGGCAATCGGAAAACTGACGGGAAAATTGTATTTTACCGTCAGGCCGAGGGGCGGCTGGGCGCAGCGCGCCAGTTTCCCTCGGAACTGATCGTTTGACCGGAGCGGGGCCCCCGAGCGCCGCGGACCCGCGCGCAGTCGAGCGCGCATTCCGGAGGCTGGCGATGTGCAGCCCGCCGCCGCGTCCGGCCTTGCGGTGCGCGTTGGGGCGTTTCCCGGGCCGCGCCGGGTTGCGGGTGCGGTCCGCATCAAGCAGAATGCACTTCCATGGGTCCCGTATTGCTGGGGCCCGCGCCCCGAGCCTTGCGCCAGGGGCGTTTCCACGATGATGGCAACGCGCGCAGCGTGCGTTGCCGACGACCGTAATACCGGCCCGGGTGGCCCGGCAATTGGAACAAGGATGAGCCAGTACGAATTCAGCGTGACCTCGCAGGCGCGCTACCTGCCCGAAGAGTCGGATCCGGAGCGCAGGCAATATGCCTTCGCGTACACGCTGACCATTCGTAACACCGGGCAGGTGAGCACGCAGCTCATCGCACGGCACTGGGTCATCACCGACAGCGAAAATCAGGTGCAGGAAGTGAAAGGGCTCGGCGTGGTCGGGCACCAGCCGCTTTTGAAGCCCGGCGAGCAGTTCGAGTACACGAGCTGGGCCGTGATCGCCACGCCCGTGGGCACCATGCGCGGCGAGTACTTCTGCGTGGCCGAGGACGGCGAGCGTTTCGAGGCGCCCGTGCCCGAGTTCGTCCTGCGCATGCCGCGCACATTGCACTGAGCACCTTCGAACCGTTGCCCGCTAGTCACGCCGGTCTTGCGAGGCGCGTTTTTTCCTGCCTGACGCGGTCCATACAACGATGAAAATCAACAGGAACAGCGCAAGCAGCGCTTCCAGCCCAAATATGAGCATCGGGTATTCGTCGAGCAGATCTGACATGGTGGCATCCATCGAGAACAATGATTGTAGGCGGGAGCCGGGACTCGAATTCGGTCCGGGCATGACTTCCGCGTTGAAGCCCACGGTGATGGGCGCGTTGGCGTCAGATTGTGCGCCAGAATCGGTGCGCCGTTTTGGCGTAATGCCGGGATTAACGGCCGTGCGTGAACGAGCGCGCCGCTTTTTTGCGATTTGCACGAAACACGGCGCGGCGCGGCCGGGCGGGCCGGGTGTTGGCCGGCTTGGTGGCTGGCTGGGTGCGCTTTCGCTGGCGGCCCTGCTCGCCGCGTGCGGCGGACCGAGCTACGTGCGCACTACGGCGCCCAAGGGCACGCCGACGCTGCCGGGGCAGATCGCCGCGGCGCGCCTCACGGCGGTGGCGTGGCAGCAGGTGCCGGGCTGGCAGGACGATTCGCTGATCGGCGCCACGGCGGCGCTGCGCGAGAACTGCACGCGCCTCGCGCGCGAGGCGCGCTGGCAGCGCGCCTGCGCGGCGGCCTCGCAACTGGACGATCTCGACGCAGCCGGCGCCCGCACATTCTTCGAGACGTACTTCACGCCCTATCAATTCGCCAACAGCGACGGCACGCTCGACGGTCTCGTGACCGGCTACTACGAGCCGCTGCTGCACGGCTCGCGCACGCGCCACGGCGTCTACCAGACCGCGCTGTATCGCTGGCCAGCCGGCTATCGCGCGGGCTCCGCGCTGCCGGCGCGCGCGCAACTCGAGCGCGCCGGCATCCTGAACGGCAACGAACTGGTCTGGGTCGACGACCCGATCGAGGCGTTCTTCCTGCAGGTGCAAGGGTCGGGGCGCGTCGTCATGGAAGACGGCAGCGTGATGCGCGTGGGCTTTGGCGGCACCAACAATCAGCCCTACAAGTCGATTGGCCGCTGGCTGCTCGATCGCGGCGAGCTCACGCCCGCGCAGGCCACCATGCAGGGCATCAAGGCATGGGCGCGCGCGAATCCGACGCGCGTCGACGCGCTGCTCGACACCAACCCGCGCTTTGTGTTCTTCCGCGAGATGCCGTCTGTCGAAGGCGCACCGCATGGCGGCGCCGACGGCCCGATCGGCGCGCTGGGTGTGCCGCTCACGCCGGAGCGCTCGATTGCGGTCGATCCGTCGTCGATTCCGCTCGGCACGCCCGTCTTTCTTCAGACCACGCGTCCACTCACGAACACGCCGCTCAACCGGCTCGGGTTCGCGCAGGACACCGGCACGGCGATCAAGGGCGGCGTGCGCGCCGACTACTTCTGGGGCCTCGGCGACGACGCCGGCGATCTGGCCGGCAAGATGAAGCAGGGTGGCCGCATGTGGCTGCTGTTCCCGAATTCGTAAGCTTCGCGCACGAAGCGCACAGGTGAAAAAAGCCGGCGTCTGCACAGATCGCCGGCTTTTTCGTTTCGTGCCGATGCTTGTATATCTTCGCCGCGATCAGCTAGCAAGCCATGTTGCCGGTGCGTGCGCTCCCGTGCGGCAGGCACGCACACGCGGCGCTTACTTCGGCCGCTTGTCGATCACGCGCCTCGCCTTGCCGACGGAACGCTCGATGCCGTTCACTTCCAGCACGTTCACCTGCGCCGTCACGCCGATCAGCGACTTGATGTCGTACGCGAGCTGCTTGCGCGCGGCGTCGAGCGCGCCGTAATCGGGCGCGGTCTCGGGACACGGCTCGCAGTTGAGCGTCATGACGTCCATCGGACCTTCCTTGGTCAGGATGATCTGATAATGCGGCGCCAGCGCGTGCTGCTTGAGCAGAAGTTCTTCGATCTGCGTGGGGAACACGTTCACGCCGCGGATGATGAGCATGTCGTCCGAGCGGCCCGTGATCTTCTCCATGCGGCGCATGGTGCGCGCCGTGCCCGGCAACAGGCGCGTGAGGTCGCGTGTGCGATAACGGACGATGGGCAGCGCCTCCTTCGTGAGCGAGGTGAAGACCAGTTCGCCGAACTCGCCGTCGGGCAGCACTTCGCCGGTTTCCGGATCGATGATCTCGGGATAGAAGTGGTCTTCCCAGATGGTCGGGCCGTCTTTGGTCTCCGCGCACTCGGAGGCCACGCCCGGGCCCATCACTTCGGAAAGGCCGTAGATGTCGACGGCCGTGATGCCCATGCGCTGCTCGATGGCCGCGCGCATGTCGTTGGTCCATGGCTCCGCGCCGAAAATGCCGATGCGCAGCGAGCAGGTGGCCGGATCGATGCCCTGGCGCTCCATTTCGTCGGCGATGGCGAGCATGTAGCTCGGCGTGACCATGATGATGTCGGGACGGAAGTCCTGGATCAGTTGGACCTGCTTTTCGGTCTGGCCGCCGCCGAACGGGATCACCGTGAGGCCCGCGCGCTCCGCGCCGTAGTGCGCGCCGAGGCCGCCCGTGAAGAGGCCGTAGCCGTAGCTGATATGCACCTTGTCGCCGCGCCGCGCGCCCGCCGCGCGCACCGAACGCGCGACCAGATTCGCCCAGGTGTCGATGTCGCGCGCCGTGTAGGCCACCACAGTCGGCTTGCCGGTCGTACCCGACGACGCGTGAATGCGCGAGATCTGGTCCTGCGGCACCGCGAACATCCCGAACGGATAGCTGTCGCGCAAGTCCTTCTTGGTCGTGAACGGGAAGCGGGCGAGGTCGGCGAGCGACTTCAGGTCGGACGGATGCACGCCGGCTTCGTCGAACTTCTTGCGATAGACCGGCGAATTCTCGTACGCGTGGTTGAGCGACCATTTCAGCCGTTCGAGCTGAAGCGCCGCGAGTTCGTCGCGGCTGGCCGTTTCGATGGGCTCGAGCGGCAGCGGGGTAGTCATCGATGTCTCCTCAAACTTCACTAATTTCACTAATGGAATGCGGGTCGTGCGGATCGGCTGGTGTCGCGTTATTGCTCAACGGGAATCACGTTGCCGCGAATCTGCGCGGACTTGCCTCTGAACATGGCGACGGTTTCGCCGGCGCGGTTCGTTACGCGGATGTCGTAAATGCCGTTGCGCCCGGAAAGCACCTGCTCGACGGCTTCGGCGGTGAGCAGGTCGTCGGGCTGCACCGGCCGCAGGAACTCGATCGAGCAACCCGCCGCGACGGTATTTATGTTGTAGGTGTTGCAGGCGAACGCGAAGGTCGAGTCGGCGAGCGTGAAGATCAGGCCGCCGTGGCAGATCTGGTGGCCGTTGAGGAATTCGGGGCGCACGGCCATGCGCAAGCGTGCGTAGCCTGCGCGCACTTCGAGCAGTTCCATGCCAAGCGCCTGGCTGCAGCCGTCGGCCGCGTACATGGCTTGCGCCGTGGCGCGGGCGAGTTCATCGGGTGTCATGTCGGCGAGCGCGGTGGTGGGTGCGGACATCGATTCATTCATCGATTTGTTCATATCAACGACCCTCGAAGCGCGGCGCGCGTTTTTCGATGAAGGCCTGCACGCCCTCCGCGTAGTCGTGCGACGCCCCCAGTTCGCGCTGCAGGTTGCGCTCGAGATCGAGTTGCTCGTCGAGCGTATTCGTGGCCGAGGCGCGCAACGCTTCGCGCGTGGCGACGATGGCGCGCGTGGGCTGCTTCGCGAGCTGCGCGGCGAGCGCTGTGGCTGTCGCGGCGAGTTCGGAGTCGTCGGTCACCTGCCAGACGAGGCCCCAGCTTTCGGCCTTTTCGGCGCTGAGCTTGTCGCCCGTCATGGCGAGGCCGAGCGCGCGCCCCATGCCCACGCGCTTGGGTAGAAACCATGTGCCGCCCGAATCGGGCACGAGGCCGATCTTCACGAAGGCCTGGATGAAGCTGGCGGAGCGCGCGGCGAGCACGAGATCGCAGGCGAGCGCGAGATTCGCGCCCGCGCCGGCCGCGGTGCCATTGACAGCGGCGATGACCGGCATCGGCAGCGCTTGCAGGCGCTTGATCAGCGGGTTGAAGTGCTCTTCGATGAGTGCGCCGAGGTCGGTCATCGCACCGGGCGTGAAATCCAGGTCGGCGAGGTCCTGGCCGGCGCAGAAGCCGCGGCCCGCGCCGGTCAGCACGAGCGCGCACGCGCCGGCCGCGGTGACTTCGTCGAGCGCCGCCGCGAGTTCGCGGTGCATGGCGCGGGTGAAACTGTTGAGTTTGTCGGGGCGGTTGAGCGTGATCGTGGCCACGCGCGTGGATGTGTCGATTTCGACGCGGATCGCATCGTAGGGCATCGGTTGTCTCCTGTCGATCGGAGTTAGAGCTTCAGCACTGACTCCGATCCCATGCAAAACTGTCTCCTGAGGCGTGGCCGCCGCGCGCCTCGCCCGGCGGATACCGCGCCGCTTCTTTTCTTGCCGCTCAGACGCGCTCGATCGCCAGCGCAATTCCCTGGCCGACGCCGATGCACATCGTGCAAAGCGCGTAGCGCCCCTGGGTGCGCTCCAACTGATGCAGCGCGGTCGTGACGAGCCGCGCGCCCGACGCGCCGAGCGGATGGCCCAGGGCAATGGCGCCGCCGTTCGGATTCACGCGCGGGTCGTCGTCGGCGATGCCGAGCGCGCGCAGCACCGCGAGGCCTTGCGACGCGAACGCTTCGTTGAGCTCGATCACGTCGAACTGGTCGAGCGTCATGCCCAACTGCTTGAGCAACTTTTGTGTGGCGGGTGCGGGGCCGAAGCCCATGATGCGCGGCGCGACGCCGGCCGTCGCCATGCCCAGCACGCGTGCTCGGCGGCGCAGGCCGTACTGGCTCGCGGCTTCCTCATTCGCGAGCAGCAGGGCGCAGGCGCCGTCGTTGACGCCCGACGCGTTGCCGGCCGTGACCGTGCCGTCGGGCTCCACCACGCCCTTGAGCTTGCCGAGCGCCTCGCGCGCTGTTTCGCGCGGGTGTTCGTCGAGCGTCACGCGCACGGGGTCGCCTTTCTTCTGCGCAATTTCGACCTCGACAATTTCCTGCGCTAGCGTGCCGTCTTTCTGCGCCCGAGCGGCCTTCTGCTGGCTGCGCAGCGCGAATGCGTCCTGGTCGGCGCGGCTGATGTCGAACTCGACCGCGACGTTCTCCGCGGTTTCGGGCATCGAATCGATGCCGTATTGCTGCTTCATCAGCTTGTTCACGAAACGCCAGCCGATGGTGGTGTCGTAGATGGCGGCATCGCGCGAGAAAGCCGAGGCGGCCTTGCCCATCACGAACGGCGCGCGCGTCATGCTTTCCACGCCGCCCGCGATCATCAGGCGCGCTTCGCCGGCCTTGATGGCGCGCGCGGCGCTGCCGATCGCGTCGAGACCCGAGCCGCACAGACGATTGAGCGTGCCGCCGGGCGCGTCCGTGGGCAGGCCCGCGAGCAGCGCGGCCATGCGTGCGACGTTGCGGTTGTCTTCGCCGGCCTGGTTGGCGCAGCCGTAGAGCACGTCGTCGAGCGCGCTCCAGTCCACACCGGGGTTGCGCTCGACGAGCGCCCGAATGGGCACGGCGGCGAGGTCGTCGGTGCGCACGTCTTTCAGGGCGCCGCCGTAGCGGCCAAACGGAGTGCGAATCGCGTCGCAGATATAGGCTTCGGTCATCTCGGATTCCTGCGGCATGGGCGCGGAAGTGCGCTCATGCCTTGCATGCTAGAGGGACGGGGAGTGGAGTGCCATTCGGCCAGACAGCATAGACCGTTTAGCCGACTGCAACCGCAGCCGCTTTCGGTTCAACATGGACGCGGCTCTGAACCACGCGGAAGCGGTTCGCCACGAACGCGGCATCGGCTAGCGCTGCGTTTGCGGCGGGGTTCGCGCCGGTGCCGTGGAAGTCCGAGAAAGCCGCGGACTGATTCACGAACACGCCACCCGTGAGGTTGATCGAGAGCGCCACGCCACCGGTGATCGCGGCTTCGTGGGCGGCTTCGATCACGGCGTCGTCGGTGCTGTAGACCGAGAGCGTGAGCGCGCCGTGGTCGCGCGCGGTCGCGCCGGCCAGTTCCAGCGACTGCGTGGTCGAGTCGGTGGCTATCACGAACGAGATCGGGCCGAACCACTCGCGCGTGAACGAGGCAGCGTCGCGCGCGGCGTCGAGCGAGAGCACGAGCGGCGTGCGCACGCGCGCATCGGCGAATTGCGGGTGTACGAGCGTCAGGCTGTCGGCGAGCACGGGGCCCAGCTTGCGCGCTTCGTCGATGCGCGCCGTGACGCCTTCGTTCTGGATCGCGCCGAGCACTTCCACGGCGCGTGCGGGATCGGCCACGAACTTCTGTACTGCGCCGGCGATTGTCTGCGCGACGGTCTCGAAGCTCACGTGACCTTCGGAGGTCTGGATGCCGTCGCGCGGCACATAGATATTCTGCGGCGCCGTGCACATCTGGCCCGAATAGAGCGAGAGCGAGAAGGCGATGTTGCGCGCGGCGGCCTTCAGGTCGGCCACGGAGTCGATCACAATCTGGTTCACGCCGGCCTTCTCGGTGTAGACCTGCGCCTGGTGTGCGTGCTGTTCGAGCCAGTCGCCGTTCTGCGTGCTGCCGGTGAAGTCGATCAGCTTGATCTCCGGGCGCAGCGCGAGTTGCTGAACGAGCGCGCCATCATTGGGATCGGTGGCGAGCAGCGTGACTACGTTCGGATCGAAGCCGGCTTCGCGCAGCACCTCGCGCGCGATGCGCACAGTCACGGCGAGCGGCAGGATCGCGCCCGGGTGCGGCTTGACGATGACCGTGTTGCCCGTGGCCAGGTCGGCGAACAGACCGGGATAACCGTTCCAGGTCGGAAACGTGCAGCAGCCGAGCACGAGACCGGTGCCGCGCGGCACGACCATGAAGCGCTTTTGCATGGCGAGCGGCGGGTTTTTGCCTTGCGGCTTTTCCCAGTGCGCGTCGGCGGGAATGCGGCGCAACTGGTCCCAGGCGTAGGTCACGGCCTCGAGCGCGCGGTCCTGGGCGTGCGGGCCGCCGGCCTGGAAGGCCATCATGAACGCCTGGCCCGTCGTGTGCATCACGCTAAAGGCGATTTCGAAGCTCGCGCGGTTCAGGCGCTCGAGAATTTCGAGGCTCACACCCGCCCACGCTTGAGGGCCGGCCGCGCGCCAGTCGCGTTGCGCTTTTTGAGCAGCATCGATGAGTTGATCGGGCGTCGACTTCGGATAGCGCGCACCGAGCGCGAAGCCGAAGGGCGAGGTCTCGCTGCCCACGGTTTCGCCGGTGCCGGGCTGATCGAGTTCGAACGTGTGGTTGAGGTGAGCCTTGAACGCGGCCTCGCCGTCTGCACTGGCAGATTCCCCGTACACTTTGGGGCTCGGCATTTCGGCGAACGGGCTCCAGTAGCCGCGCGTCTCGATGGCGGCAAGCGCTTTTTGCAGCACGGCTTCGTGCTTGGCGAACAACGGATGTGTCATGGCGCAACGTTGATTGAGAGGTTGGAGGAGGCCCGTGTCAATTAATTGACCGACCGGTTGGTTGGTGAATGTTAGCATTAGTCAAACTTCGGCGTAAAAAATTTTTTTGGGGACTTTTCTTTGATGGAAGGAGGACGTATGGGGTACGAAAACATCCTGGTCGAGACACGCGGCAAAGTTGGGCTGATCACCTTGAACCGGCCGAAGGCGCTCAACGCGTTGAACGATGCGTTGATGGACGAGGTGGGCGCGGCGCTGAAGTCGTTCGACGCCGACGAAGGCATTGGTGCGATCGTCATTACCGGCAGCGAGAAGGCGTTCGCGGCAGGTGCCGACATCGGCATGATGGCGAGCTACAGCTTCATGGACGTCTATAAGGGCGACTACATTACGCGCAACTGGGAGACGATCCGCACGATTCGCAAGCCGATCATCGCGGCTGTCGCGGGCTTCGCGCTGGGCGGTGGCTGCGAACTGGCGATGATGTGCGACATTATCTTCGCCGCGGACACTGCGAAATTCGGGCAGCCTGAGATCAAGCTGGGCGTGATTCCCGGCGCGGGCGGCACGCAGCGGCTACCGCGCGCGGTGTCGAAGGCCAAGGCAATGGACTTGTGCCTGACCGCCCGCATGATGGACGCAGCGGAGGCGGAGCGCGCGGGCTTGGTGTCTCGCGTGATTCTTGCGGCGGATCTTCTGAACGAAGCGGTCGCCGCGGCCACGACGATTAGCGAGTACTCGTTGCCCGCCGTCATGATGGCGAAGGAGGCGGTGAATCGAGCGTACGAAACTACGCTCGCCGAAGGGGTGCACTTTGAGCGGCGCATGTTCCACTCGCTCTTTGCGACGGAAGATCAGAAGGAAGGGATGGCGGCCTTCGTGGAAAAGCGCAAGCCCGTGTTCAAGAACAAATAAGCCCTTGCATCGTGGGCGCCGTCGGCTGTGAAGTTGGCGGCAGTTGTTTGCGGCTGCAGTAGGTGGGTTTTTTCGATCCCCTCTTGCGGCGCAGCCGTGGGCGCGCTAAGATTCGCCCCCTTCGCTTCGTGCTGTGCCGGCAAGCGAAGACCGCCGCGAGAAACGGCGGGTAGCGGAAGTCGACAGTTTTAAACGGTGACGTTAAAAAAGGTGTTGACGGAACGCGAAAGAGTCTGCATAATCTCGTTTCTCTGCTGCTGACGCAGCAACGCAGAAAACGCCGGGCAGTAACGCAGTTTGCCGGGGTCTTGTGCGACGCGATCTTTAAAAATTTACAGCCGATAAGTGTGGGCGCTTGACCGGTTTCGTGACCTGATGATCCTTCGGGGTGATCGGGAGTAGCGAAAGTATCAAGAGTCTCACA
>JAITTX010000428.1 GCA_031286755.1 Paraburkholderia sp. | reverse complement strand
TCTCGCGCGACCAGCGCCTCCCGCCCGTGGCCCACACTCTTCTGAACGACACCTTCCTGCGCGCATTGCTGCGTCAGCCGACCGAATACACGCCGATCTGGCTGATGCGCCAGGCGGGCCGCTATCTGCCGGAGTACAACGCCACGCGCAGTCGCGCGGGCAGCTTCCTCGGCCTCGCCAAGAATCCCGATTACGCGACCGAAGTGACGCTGCAGCCGCTCGAGCGCTACCCGCTCGATGCCGCCATTCTGTTCTCGGACATCCTCACGATTCCCGATGCGATGGGTCTCGGCCTTTCGTTCCAGGCGGGTGAAGGTCCGAAGTTCGCGCATCCGGTGCGCAGCGAAGAGGATGTCGCGAAGCTCGCGGTGCCCGACATCGGCGCGACGCTCGGCTATGTGACCGATGCCGTGCGCGAAATCCGCCGCGCGCTCACCGACGCGCAAGGACGCCAGCGCGTGCCGCTCATCGGTTTTTCGGGCAGCCCGTGGACGCTCGCCTGCTATATGGTGGAGGGCGGCGGCTCGGACGATTTCCGCACCGTGAAGTCGATGCTCTACGCGCGCCCCGATCTGATGGAGCGCATTCTCGACATCAATGCACAAGCCGTGGCCGCGTATCTCAATGCGCAGATCGAAGCCGGCGCGCAAGCCGTGATGATTTTCGACACGTGGGGCGGTGCGCTCGCGGATGGCATCTATCAACGCTTCTCGCTCGCATACATCAAGCGCGTGGTGGCCCAGCTCAAGCGCGCGCACGACGGCGAGCGCGTGCCCGTCATCACCTTCACGAAGGGCGGTGGCCTGTGGCTCGACGAGATCGCCGAAACCGGCGTCGATGCGATCGGGCTCGACTGGACCGTCAACCTGGGCCGTGCGCGCGAACGCGTGGGCGATCGCGTGGCGCTCCAGGGCAATCTCGACCCGACGGTGCTGTTTGCTTCGCCCGCGGCGATCCGCGAGCAGGCGCGTGCGGTACTCGACAGCTTTGGCGCCCATCCGGGCCACGTGTTCAACCTCGGACACGGCATTTCGCAGTTCACGCCGCCCGAAAATGTCGCCGAGCTGGTGGATGAAGTGCATCGCCACAGCCGGAATTTGCGCGCCGCCACGGCGTGATTTTTTGCTGCGTTGCAGCGCACTGGGCTCCGGGCACCAGGGTTCGAGCCGATTCAGGACCGGCCCCGGAGGCCATCCAGATGCCGTTGCGCCGCTGTCAAGACTTGACTTATACACACTTACCTCGTTGCGGCGCGCAAGAGGGAAAAATTGCCGCATAGCGTCAGCAAGGGCTGTGAACAATCAATCATGCCCTTGACAGGTAAGGCTTTCGGCGCTCCATGGCGATTTGTGCGGTGTCCCAGATATTGACTCCCTGGCCTTGTCGACAGAGTGGGGCAGCCAAGTTCTTAACAAAGTTATCCACAGGCGCGGCGACGGGAGCACGATTGTTCTGCGGAATCCAAAACTTAGCGCAGAAAGTGAAGTTCTACTTTAACTTCGGACGTCAGTGCGCCAACGCACGGTGCTTGCACCGTGTTTGCCGGGGTGACGCATGACGCCGTGCTTCGTACGCGTGGCGCTCGACCACCCGCTGCCAGCCCTCTACGACTACCGCTATCCGCTGGACGCCCCGGCGCCGCAGCCCGGCATGCTGGTGCGCGTGCCGTTTGGCCGCCGCGAAACGGTGGGGCTGATTTGCGAAGTCAGTGCTCACACCGACGTGCCCACCAACAAGCTGCGCGACGTGAGCGCCGTGTGCGCGGACTTGCCGCCGCTTTCGGCGCAGTGGCTCGCGCTTGCGGGCTTTGCCGCCGACTACTATCAGCGCGGGCTGGGCGAGGTCGCGCTGCCGGCGTTGCCGCAGGCGCTGCGCGATCCGGCGCGCTGGCCGCGCCTGCTTGCGCCCGAGGAGCGTTACCGGCTGCTGCCAGTGGGGCGCGATGCGCTGCCTGATGCCCTGCCCGCGCGTGCCCAGGCATTGCGGCGGCTCGCGCAGGCTCTGGTGGACGCGGGTGAGCTCGATCTTGCCGACGCCCGCGCGCTGCACCCGAAGGCGGCCGCCACCCTCGAATCCTGGCGCGAAGCGGGCTGGGTCGAATACGAGTGTGTGGCTTTTGGCGCCGCGGGGCCGTCATCTGCCAGTAATGGCGATGAGCGCCTTGCCGATGGCACCGGCAGCACAGGCGCCATGGAGGGCGCCGCCCCGTTGCACCTGCTGAGCGACGAACAGGCCGTCGCCGTCGAGGCCATCCTCGAGGCGCGCGGTTTCGCGCCGTTCCTTCTGCACGGTGTAACCGGCAGCGGGAAGACCGAAGTCTATCTGCGCGCGCTATCAGGCCTGCTCGAACGCGAGCCGGACGCCCAGGCGCTCGTTCTCGTTCCTGAAATCAACCTCACGCCCCAGTTCGAGGCGGCATTCCGCACGCGCTTTGCGGGCGTGCTGCCCGACGACGCTATCGTCACGCTCCACAGCGGCCTCGCGGAAGGCGAGCGCGCGCACCATTGGCTTGCGGCGCACACGGGCCGCGCGCGCATCGTGCTGGGCACACGCCTCGCCGTGCTGGCCTCGCTGCCGCGCCTCGCCATGCTGGTGGTGGACGAGGAGCACGACCCCGCCTACCAGCAGCAGGAAGGGCTGCGCTATTCGGCCCGCGACCTGGCCGTCTGGCGCGCGAAGCAACTGGGCGTGCCTGTCGTGCTGGGCTCGGCTACACCGTCGCTGGAAAGCTGGTGGCAGGCCGAGCAGGGCCGCTACACGCGCCTCACCTTGTCGCGCCGGGCCATCGCCGATGCGGTGCTGCCGAGCGTCAAGCTGATCGATCTGGAGGAGGAGCGCCGGCGCGGCCGCGCCTCGTTCGAGGGCCTCTCCGGCCCGCTCGTTGCAGCG
>JAITTX010000393.1 GCA_031286755.1 Paraburkholderia sp. | reverse complement strand
AAGCGC
Organism: Paraburkholderia sp.; assembly: GCA_031286755.1. Taxonomy (GTDB): domain Bacteria; phylum Pseudomonadota; class Gammaproteobacteria; order Burkholderiales; family Burkholderiaceae; genus Paraburkholderia. The sequence goes on along the minus strand of JAITTX010000393.1, from coordinate 4,139 downwards.
GTGCTGATGATCGACGGCGACATGCGCCGCGGCGCGCTCGAACGCTATCTGGGCGGCCCGCAGGAAAACGGCTTCTCCGAACTGCTCTCGGGGCAGATTTCGCTGGACGAGGCGATTCGCGCGACCGAAGTGGACAACCTGCACTTCATCTCGTGCGGCCGCCGTCCGCCCAATCCGTCCGAGCTGCTGATGTCGCCGCGCCTGAGCCAGTATCTCGAAGGGCTCGCGAAGCGCTACGACATCCTGCTCGTGGACACGCCGCCGGTGCTGGCCGTGACCGATGCCGCGATTCTGAGCGGCCATGCGGGATCGACCTTTCTCGTGCTGCGCTCGGGCATCCATACGGAAGCCGAGATCGCCGATACGCTCAAGCGTCTGCGCAACGCGGGCGTGCACGTGACCGGCGGGGTCTTCAACGGGGTTTCGGCGCGCGCGCACGGCAAGTACGCGTACGGCTATTCGGCCGTGCAGGAATACCTGAGCGCCTGATGGCCAACGTAACCACGGCAACCGCACTATGTCAGCTACTGTCGAAACAACGGAGAAAAGCGCGATGAAAGTGACCGTGCTCGTGCCGACGTATCGGCGTCCTGACGATCTGGCGCGCTGCCTCTCGGCGCTGCTGCGCCAGGAGCGCACGCCGGATCAGATCGTCGTGGTGGCGCGCGCCGACGATGAAGCCACCCACGCCTGTCTCGCGGAGCATGTGACGCCTCGCGTGCTCAACGTGGAGGTGGCGACCGTGGAAGAGCCGGGGCAGGTGGCCGCGCTCAACCGCGGTCTCGAAGCCGCGACGGGCGACGTGGTCGCCATCACCGACGACGACGCCGCGCCGCACGCCGACTGGGTCGCGCGCATCGCGGCGCATTTCGAAGCCGACGAGAGGCTGGGCGCGCTCGGCGGGCGCGACTGGGTTCACGAGGACGGCCGCGTGCTCGATGGCGAGCGCACGCTGGTGGGCCGCGTGCAGCCCACCGGCCGCATCATCGGCAATCACCATCTGGGCGTGGGCGAAGCGCGCGAAGTCGATCTGCTCAAGGGCGCCAACATGAGCTACCGGCGCGAGGCCATTGGCGAGCTGCGCTTCGACCGCCGCCTGCGCGGCACCGGCGCGCAGACGCACAACGATATGGCGTTCAGCATGAGCGTGAAGCACGCCGGCTGGAAGCTCGTGTACGACCCGCGCGTGGCCGTCGACCATTTCCCCGCGCCGCGTCCCGGCGAGGATCCGCGCAATGCGCAGACGCTCGCCTCGATGCGCAACGCCGCCTACAACTTCCACCTGATCCTGCGCAGCCATCTTTCGCCGCTGCATCGCGAGGCGGCCTGGTGGTGGTGGGCGCTCATCGGCACCCGGGTGTATCCGGGCCTGCTGCACACGGGCCTTGGCGCAGTGCGCGCGGGCTCGCCTTCGGTCGCGTTCGCGCGCTGGCGCGCGGTGCGCGGCGGCGCACGCGAGGCGCGCCGCGCAATCGCCTGAGGCGCCTCACGCGCCGTGGGGCGCGCGCGACGACGCGCGCTCCGGCCAGGCCCGATCGGGCCGGCGCCCCACGCGCATTTTGCAATCGATTCAACGGAGGACCTCGAATGAGCGGTACGCAAGTCCACGTCCACCTCTTCTATGGCGCCGACCCGCGCCGTTACCGCAAGGGTGAGAACATCGGCTCCCTTTACGGCTATCACCACGCTCAGTCCGAGGAGTTCGCGCTCAATTACGCGCAGGACGCGAGCGAGAGCACGCCGGTGCGCTTCGCGCGCCGCGCGCTGAAGGCCGCGCTGGGCTTCGATTTCATTCACGCATGGCGCAACCGCCGTGCGATTCTCGATTCGGACGTGATCTGGACGCACACGGAACAGGAACATCTGGCCGTGGCGATGGTTCTGCTCATGAACGCGAAGAAGGGCGGCGCGCGCCCGCTGCTGCTCGCGCAAAGCGTGTGGCTGCTCGACCGCTGGCCCGGCTATGGCGCGCTGCGCCGCGCGCTGTACCAGCGCCTGCTCAAGCGCGCCGACCTGCTCACCACGCTCGCGAGCGAGAACGCGGCGCTGTGCGGCGACTATTTCGGCCGCCGCGCGCGCCACGTGCTCTACGGCCTGAACACCAACGACTTCCCGCTGCGTCCGCCTTCGCACTGGAAGCCCAATACGCCCGTGCGCGTGGCCGGCATCGGCAACGACCGCGACCGCGACTGGACCACGCTCGTGGGCGCGCTCGGCAACGACGCGCGCTATCACGTGCGCATCGCCACGCGCCGGCGCATGCCGGCTTCGGCGCGCGCGTCGAACGTGGAGATCGTGCGCGTGTCCGGCATCCAGCAACAGCACGCGCTCTATGACTGGGCCGACATCATCGTCGTGCCGCTGCGTCCCAACACGCACGCGTCCGGCATCACCGTGATGCTCGAAGCGGCGGCGCTCGGCAAGCCGATGATCGTGACGAAGGTGGGCGCGCTCGAAGATTATTTCGACGAAAAGGCGGCGTTCTACGTCGAGCCCTTCAATGCGCAGCAGTTGCGCGACGCCGTGAACGCGCTCGTCGACGACCCGGCGCGTGCGCTCGCTCAGGCACGCGAGGCTTGCGAGCAACTGACCACGCGCGATCTCACGACCGAGAACTTCGCGCGGCAGCACGCGCAGCTCACGCGCGAGATGCTGCTCGAGCGCGACCCGCGCGCGACGCAGGGTGCGGGCGCGCGCACCGCCAGCCAGGGCGCGAGTCAGGCCGCGGGCCGGACCTCGGGTCAAATGCCGGGCAGGATGTAATCATGCGTATTCCGTCCGCCGTTCCCGCTCCGGCTCCCGTTCCGCCGCCTTCGCGGCCGATCCAGGTGCGCGCCGCCGCGCCGGCGCCCGCCGCGCGCAAGCAGCGTTCGGGCCTGCGCCGCGCGCTTGGCCGCGATACGCTGCCGGTCGTCGCGCTGTGGACCTTCACGACGCTGCTGATTCTCGCGCACCAGGGCACGGTGCTCACGCTCGCGTTTCCGGTGCTCGCCATCGCTGTGGGCTTTTGGCTCTACTTCGTGAATCCGGTGCGCTATATCGGCTTCATGTGGTGGCTGTGGTTCCTGAGCCCCGAAGTGCGCCGCCTCGCCGACTTCGGCAAGGGCGGCTTCACGCCCACCAGCCTGATTCAGGTCGCGCCGCTCGCGGTCACCATGATCAGCGGGCTTTCGCTGCTGCGCTACTACCCGGTGCTCGCGCAGCGCCGCGGGCTGCCGATCGTGCTCACGCTGCTCGGCATCGGCTACGCATTCGTGGTGGGCGTGGTGGCGAGCGGCCCGGCCGCGGCCGTCTACGACCTTGCGAACTGGATCTATCCGATCCTGATCGGCTTTCACATCATGGTGCTCACGCGTCAGTATCCCGAGACTCGCGACACCATCGTGAACACCTTCATTTACGGCATGCTCGTGATGGGCGCCTACGGCCTCATCCAGTTCTTCATCATGCCGCCGTGGGACGCCATGTGGATGATCGGCTCCGACATGAACTCGCAGGGCGACCCGGTGCCGCTCGGCGTTCGCGTGTTCAGCACGATGAATTCTTCGGGCCCGTTCGCCTTCGCGATGATGGGCGCGATGGTGCTCGTGATGGCCGCGAAGCATCGCGTGCGCTGGGTCGCGGCGGCGTTCGGCTTCTTCTCGTTCGCGCTCTCGCTGGTGCGCTCGACGTGGGGCGGCTGGGCGATCGCCATGGTGATCCAGCTGGCGAAGTCGAGCAACAAGGTGCGCATCCGCATCATCGTGAGCGCGCTCGTGCTCGCGGGCGTGTGCGTGCCGCTGCTCACCTTCGGCCCGGTGGCCGACCGCATGCAGCAACGTCTGGATTCGCTCGTGAACCTGAAGGACGACCAGAGCTACGCGGCGCGTAACCAGTTCTACGCCGACTTCGCGAAAAAGGCCTTCACCGACGTGACGGGCGAGGGCCTCGGCGCCACCGGCGCGTCGACCAAGCTTTCCAGCAGTAACGGCCAGCTCGGCCAGTACGGCAGTTTCGACAGCGGCGTGATGAACATTCCGTTCGTGCTCGGCTGGCCCGGCACGCTGATGTATCTGTCCGGCGTGCTGTGGCTCATCGTGCGCGCGCTGCGCATCGCGCTGCGCATGCCCGAGGACCGCTATGTCTGCGCGTGCCTGAGC
>JAITTX010000252.1 GCA_031286755.1 Paraburkholderia sp. | reverse complement strand
CGCGACGGACACTGTTTTGAAATGCTGGTCGGCGTTCATGTAGCGCATCGGCACGAGCGTGCCGTATTCGAGTTCCAGCGTGGTCTCGCTGTGCGCGCGGCTTTTCACGCCCATTTCGTTCGCCACGTCGGCCATCAGGTGGCCGAGCGCGGGATTGCCCGGGTACGCGTACGGCATGTTCCTGATGAAATGCGGCAGCTCGTTGCTCGTGTAATGGCCTTCGAAATGCGGCGCGCAGTTGATGTGATACTCGCTGTTCACGAGCCAGTGCACGTCGAACACGACGATCGTGTCCACACCCAGCTCGCGGCAGCGCCGGCCGATTTCGCGGTGGCCGTCGATGGCGGCCTGGCGGCAGCCCTTGTGCGGACCATCGAGCTCGGAGAGGTACATCGACGGCACGTGCGTGATCTTGGCCGCCAGTGCGAGTTTGCCCATTGCAGTCCCCTGGTGGATCAGACGCCCCAGCGCGGAATGTGATGCGAGCCCATCGAGACGCACACGTTCTTCGGCTCGAGAAACACCTCGTAACTCCAGGTGCCGCCCTCGCGGCCCACGCCCGAGGCCTTCGAGCCACCGAACGGCTGGCGCAGATCGCGCACGTTCTGGCTGTTCACGAAGCACATGCCAGCCTCCACGGCGGCGGCCACGCGCAGCGCGCGCCCGGTGTTTTCGGTCCAAACGTAGCTCGAGAGGCCGTAGGCGATGTCGTTCGAAATGCGGATGGCGTCGGCTTCATCGTCGAAGGGAATCAGGCAGGCAACCGGCCCGAAGATCTCCTCCTGGGCGATGCGCATGCGGTTGTCGACATCCACGAACACCGTGGGCTGCACGAAATTGCCTTTTTTCAGGGGCTCCGGCAGCGCCGGCGCATCGAGCCCGCCGCACGCGAGCGTCGCGCCTTCCTTCGGCCCGAGCTCGATATAGCTGCGCACCTTGGCGAGATGGCCCTGGCTGATCATCGGGCCGACCACGGTTTTCTCGTCGTGCGGGTCGCCCACCGCGATGCGCTTCGCGCGCTCGACGAAGCGCGCGGCGAACTTCGCGTAGATCGAGCGTTGCACGAGAATGCGCGAGCCCGCCGTGCAGCGCTCGCCGTTGTTCGAGAAGATCATGAACACCGCGGCATCGAGCGCGCGCTCGAAATCGGCGTCGTCGAAGATCACGAACGGCGACTTGCCGCCCAGCTCCATCGAGAATTTCTTGAGGCCCGCCGCCTGCACGATGCGGTTGCCCGTGGCCGTCGATCCCGTGAAGGAGACCGCGCGCACGTCGGGATGCACGACGAGCGGCTCGCCTGTCTCCTTGCCGAAGCCGTGCACGACGTTCAACACGCCGGCGGGAATGCCCGCTTCGAGCGCGAGCTGGCCGAGCAGGGAGGCCGTGAGCGGCGAAAGCTCGCTCATCTTGAGCACGGCGGTGTTGCCGAACGCGAGGCACGGCGCGACCTTCCAGGTGGCAGTCATGAACGGCACGTTCCAGGGCGAGATGAGCGCGCACACGCCCACGGGATGAAACAGCGTGTAGTTCAGGTGCGTGCTGGTGGGGTAGGTATGGCCGTCCACCGCCGTGCACATTTCGGCGAAGTAAGTGAAGTTGTCGGCGGCGCGCGGCACGAGCTGCTTGCCCGTTTGCGAAATGGTCTGGCCGGTGTCGTTCGTCTCGGTCTGCGCGATTTCGGGCACGTTCTTCGCAATCAGCTCGCCCAGCTTGCGCACGAGCTTCGCGCGTTCCGCCGCGGGCTTCGCGGCCCACGCGGGAAACGCGTTCTTCGCGGCACGCACCGCAAGGTCGATTTCTTCCGCGCCGCCGCGCGCGACTTCGGCGAGCACGGCCTGGTTCGCGGGGTTGACGGTCTCGAAGTAGTCACGCCCCGTATGGGCGCGGCCGTCGATCAGGTGTTCGATGCGCATGGCGTTCTCGCTCGGTTCTTGCTGGTTGATCGCTTAGCGCTGTTGCGCCGGGGCGGCGCGGCCGAACTCGGCGTCGGACGCGATCGTGTTGACCAGGCGGCCGAGGCCGTCGATTTCGCAAATCACTTCGTCGCCGGCGTTTACGTTGACGATTCCTTCGGGCGTGCCCGTGAGAATCACGTCGCCGGGCGCGAGCGTCATGAAGCCGCTCAAATACTCGATCAGTTCGGCGATGCCGGTGACGAAGTCGCGCGTGTTGCCGCGCTGCTTCAACTCGCCGTTCACATAGGTGCGCAGCTCCAGCGCGTTGACGTCGGCGATATCAGCGGCGTCGACGAGCCACGGCCCGAGCACGGTGCCGCCGTCGCGGTTCTTCACGCGCAGGTTCGGGCGATAGTAGTTCTCCAGATAATCGCGGATCGCGTAGTCGTTGGCGATGGTGTAGCCCGCGATGTATTGCATGGCGTCTTCGCGCTTCACATTCTGCGCCGTGCGGCCGATCACGACCGCGAGCTCGCACTCGTAGTGCATGAACGTGACGTCGGCGGGACGGCGCGTGACGCCGCGATGCCCGATCACGCTGCCCGGACCCTTGAGGAACACGAGCGGCTCTTCCTGCTTCGTGAATTGCAGCTCTTTCGCGTGCTCGGCGTAGTTCAGGCCGAGCGCGAAGATCGTGCCGGGCTCGAATGGCGCGAGCCAGACGACTTCATGTTCTTCGCGAACGCGGCCGTCGGCGAGGCGCACGCGCTTGCCCTCGGGTCTCGCTTCGTGAATGGCGCCGGAGTAGGCAACGCGTCCTCGCATCATGCCGCGGCTCCTTGCGTGGCGGCTTGTGCTGCCGTTGGCGGCGCGATGAACTCGATGTCGAGCGCCGGCCAGTCGGCGATGAAAATCGTTGCGCGCGCACCGGTATGTGCGACAGGCGCGCCATGCGGCACGCCGAGCGTGAGCACGTCGCCGGGCGAGAGCGTCATGAAATCGGTCACGTCGGCGAGCAGTTGCGCGACGCCGCGCACGCAGTTGGACGTATTCGCGCTGAAACGCGGCTCGCCCGCGATATCGACATGTATTGCGAGCCGGTCCGGATCGGCGACATGCCTGCGCGCTTGCACAGTCGGGCCGATCACGCAGAAGCCGTCGCGAGCGCGAAAGCGCACGGACGGGCGATAAACGCTCTCGTGCGGCACGCAGAGGTCGGCCACCAGCGCATAGCCCGCGATGTAATCGAACGCTTCACGCGGCTGGACGCGCGCAGCGGTGTGGCCGATCACGATGCCGAGCGAGGCGCCCACCTGCACGCCTTGCGCGCCCGGCACGCTCACGCGCGCGCCGTGGCCGGCGAGCGTGTTGCGCGGCTTGAGGTAGAGGATGGGCGCTTGGGGCGGCGCCTTGTAGGGCGGGGCGTTCACCGCATCGCCGAGCGCTTGCAGCGCGGCGCGGTCGTTGAGCAGCGTGCCATACACGGCGCCGGACACGGGGGCGCGACAGCGGGCGCCGCGCGCCAGCAACGCGCGCGCTGCCGTTGCGCCCAGGTCGCGCGGCAGGGCCTCGCCTTCGAGATGCAGCAGATGATCGGTCAGTGAAAACATGTCGTGACGCGTTTCCCTGAAAACACTAATATGTAAGTGAGTCTGCGCTTGCTATGATCCAGCGTCAACTGTCGATGAAGATTTCGCGGGTTTCCCCTGGCCGCCAACCGGGGCAGCCGCGTCGTGCACGAAGCAAACGAAGCAAACGAAACGAACGAAGCCACTATGTCCGATTCCTCCCGCGCGGCCACCCGCGTTGCGCATCGCAATCTGCCCATGCTGCTTTTGCGTGCGCGCGAAAAGATGATGGAACGCTTCCGTCCGCTGATCACGGCGCACGGGCTCACGGAGCAGCAGTGGCGCGTGATTCGCGCGCTCAACGAGAGCGGGCCGCTGGAGCCGCGCCAGATCTCCGACTTGTGCACGATTTCGAGCCCGAGCATGGCGGGCGTGCTCGCGCGCATGGAGGCGCTGGGCCTCGTGACCAAGGCGCGCTTTGCCGACGACCAGCGGCGCGTGCTCGTGACGCTCACGAAGAAGAGCCATCAGCTCGTGAAGGCGATCTCGAAGGATCTGGAGGCGCGCTACAAGGCGCTCGAAGCAGAGGTGGGGCCGGAGGTCGTGGAGCGCGTGTATCGCGCCATCGACGATTTGCTGGCGGGGCTTGAATGAATGAGCGGCGTGTGCCGCTCTAACGTGCAACATGCAACGCGTGGCGGCGCTGCATTGAAAGTGTGCGGCCTCAGCCGAGCGTCGCAAAAGCCACATCGAGTTCAGCGGCAGTGCCGGGGCGCACCACGCGCGCCACTTCCGCGCCGTCGCGCAGGAAGATGAGCGTGGGCCACAGCTTCACGCGGAACGAACGGCCGAGCGCGCGGCCCGGACCGTCTTCCACCTTGATGCGGCGCACGCCGGGGTGCTTCGCGAACGCATCGCCAATCAAGGGCTGCGCGCCCTGGCAATAGCCGCACCAGTCGGTGCCGAATTCCAGCACGGCAAGACCGCTCAGCGCGTCGATCTCCTGGCGGGCCGGGGCTTTTGTGGCGTAGCTCATTGCATCTCCTCGAGAGTCATCTTCATACGATACCGCAAGCAGCCGCGCAGCGTTGGCGCGGCCGCGGGCCGCTTACGTGAGCGACGCGAGCGCGCGCGTGGCGATCGTGGCGGTCGACTCGATGCGCTCGACGAGCCAGCCATCGTCGCCATGCGCGGCTACGATGGCGTCGATCTCGGCGAGCAGTGTGTCGAGCTGCCCGCCCAGGCGCTCGCGCGCGAGACTCGACATCGAGAGCGGGCGCGCCTTCAACTGCTCCGCGCTCACGCGCCGGTATTCGATCACCGAAACGCGCTCGATGGCGGCGAACGCCGAGCGCGCGAGCACGTCGGTGTGGCTCTCCCATTGCGGCGAGTGGCGCAGCTCGCGCGTGGGGTCGGTATTGGCGTAACGGTCGAGCAGATCGCGATATTGCGCGGCCCAGGGGCGCAGCGGGTCGTCGAGATGCGCGGTGTTGAAGAGCGCGACGGCGCCGCGTTCGCCCAAGATCGCATCGAGGCGCGCGAGCGTGTCCACACGATCCATCCAGTGGAACGCCCGGCCGATCACGGCAAGGTCGAAGCGGCCGAGCGCGGGTGAGAGATCGTACGAACTGCCCCGGCGATACTCGATGTTCGGCGCGATGCCCGCGCCCAGTTGCGCGGCGACTTCGAGCATGGCGGGCTCGGGGTCGATCGCCACGGCGCTCGCCACCCAGCTCGCGAACGCGAGCGAGAGCTGGCCGGGGCCGCAGCCGAGATCGAGCAGGCGCTGTGTGCCGTTCAGGCCCGTGTGCTGCGCGACGCGGCGAATGAGTGCGGGCGAGTATGCGGGACGGCCGCTCAGGTAATGCGGCGCGGCGTTGTGAAAGCGTTCGGGAATGAAGGGCGTGACCTGGTTCATGGGGTATCGGATGATTGGGCTCGCGGGAGACTCGCACAGTCTGGAGATGTGTGTCGGCGGCGTCAAGGTGGATTGCCGGGCGTTTGCCACGCGATGACCATAAAGGTGAGCCTTTTCGGGAGTGGGCGCGGTGCAGCGCGCGAACGCACCGCAGACGTGTCGCGCACGCGGCGCGACGATCCCGCGCATGGAGAGAAAGTGCCCTGAAACAAGGGGAAACGCGCAGCGAGGCATGGTTGCGCAAGCGTATTGCGTTGTGCCGATCAACGGTGAAACGGGCGTGCGAAACCGCAGTGATGACTTGAAGGTGAGCGTTTGCGGGAGTAGCCCGGACGTGAGCCCGCACGCGCACGGCAACGCACCGCCAGGCAATCGCCGCGCTCGCAAATGAGCGGTTCGATGCTTGTTTTCAGGGTTTTTCTTTGCGTTTGCCATGAGCCCGGGCAAGCACGAGTGGCGCGTGCATCGGCGGGAAGCGGACAAAGGTGAGAAGATTCGGGAGCCGCTCGAAGCGCTGCCGGGCGGTCATATACACGCGTCCGGGGCCGATGGACGGCTGCCTGCGATGGGTATATAACAGCAGTGCGGGATTTTTTTCCACCACGTACCAGCAAGGGGAAACGGTTCATCATGACGAGCGACGACACGCAAAAGGATGACGCTCAAGCGCCAGGCGGTGACGCGCGCAAGCAGGATCTGGAGAATCTCAACGCGGCGCTCTCGCATGTCGACGAAGGCGTGAGGAGCGGCAGCATCGCCAAGGGCGCGGCCAAGGGCCTGGTTTTCAGCCTGATCGAAACGCTGGGCGCGCTGGTGGGCGATCCGGATTTGCCCGAGCATGCGCGCTCGGGCTATGAAGGCTTGCTGGAGGCCGCGCGCGAGTTGCGCGTGAAGCTGGAGCGCTGAGCAGCCAAGGTGCTACTCAAAACCGCGCGGGCGGCGTACGCAACATGCGGGCCGCCCGCGCTTTTTTCGCTTCGTCACTCGGCGATCAGCGCGGCGGCCAGCCCGTGCGGCGCTTCGCCAATCTTCAGATCCGGCGTGCCGTGCCAATCCGCGCAGCGTTGCAGCGCGCGCCGCAAGTCGCTCACGAGCCGGCCGCTCGCGCGCACGCCCGGCTCCAGATACAGCGACTTCAACTCGAATACCGCCTGCGCGCGATGCGCTTTCGCATCGGCGCGCCCGATCAGTTTGCCGCGATTCAATATAGGCAGTACGAAGTAACCATACTTGCGTTTGTGCGCGGGCAGATAGCATTCGATCGCGTAATCGAAGCCGAATAGCGCCGTTGCGCGCTTGCGGTCCCACACGATGGGATCGAACGGCGAGAGCAGCGTGGTGGCCGTGGAAGCCAGCGCGCCGCTCGTTGCGTCGCCGATGAGCGGCGCGAAGTCGCGATGCACGAACGCATCGTGCTTCCAGTCTTCCACGCGCACGGGCACCAGCTCGCCCGCGTCGGCGAGCGCGTGCAGCGCCTCGGTGTACGGGCGGCGCGGCAGGCGGTAGTAGTCGGCGGCCCAGTCGGCGCGAATCACGCCCAGCGCCCGGCAGGTGCGCAGCAGCAGCGTGCGTTCGGCGTCCGCGCGCGCGGGCAGATCGCGCGCGTCGCTCCAGTTGGGCAGCACGCGCTCGGCCACGTCGTAGACGCGCTGAAAATTCTGGCGCTCGGCCACCATCAGCGCGCCGGTCGCGAACAGCACTTCCAGATGGCGCTTCTCGGGTTTCCAGTCCCACCAGCCGCTGCCTTTTGCCCCTTTCTCGCGCGCGAAGTCGGCGGAGCGCACGGGACCGTTCGCGCGGATGCGTTCGAGCAGCGCGTCGATCTCGCGGCGATGCTTCGCGTGCCATTCGGCCGCATATTTCCAGCCCATGCCCGACGGGTCGAGCATGCGATGGCGCAGCAGGCCGTAGTCCTCGATCGGCACGAAGCAGGCCTCGTGGGACCAGTACTCGAACAGCCGGCCCCCGGCGAGATGGGCGTCGAGCCAGCGTGTGTCGTAGGCGCCGATGCGGCTGAACAGCACGAAGTAAGGACTGCGCGCGACCACGTGAATCGTGTCGATTTGCAGTTGCGCCATGCGGCGGATCGCGGCGAGCACGTCGTCGCTGGTGGCTTTGCGGCGCGGTGGCGCGAGCAGCCCTTGCGCGGCCAGATGCAGCGTGCGCGCCGCCGCGAGCGGCAGCGTCACGGTGGACTGCGAAGGTTGCGAGCCCGCTTCGGCTTCGATGTCGAGCGCCGCCGCGTCACGCATGCAGGCCCGCCATCGCGGCCATGGCGGCTGGCGTCACGGCGGCGCGCGGCGCGGGCGCCGCGCCCAGCCACTGGTGAATCTGCGCGACCACGGCCGCGCCTTCGCCCACCGCCGCCGCGACGCGCTTGATCGAGCCCGCGCGCGCGTCGCCAATCGCGTAGATGCCATCGACCGAGGTGGCGAGGCTGCACGCCGCATCGTCCGCGCCGGTGAGCACGAAGCCGTTCATGTCGAGCGCCACGCCGCAT
>JAITTX010000185.1 GCA_031286755.1 Paraburkholderia sp. | reverse complement strand
GTCTTACGCTGGATGATGGACAGATCGTTCAGGGTGTCACGAGCGGGCTGGGCGAGCTTCAGATGGTGACGAGCAACGTTGCCGCGTTTGGCGTTGTTGAGTTGATGTCGCAGAGTGCGCCAGAGGACGTAATCGGTGTAACCCATGTGGCCGTCTATCGTGATACGGAACTGCCGCCCCCGCCCACGCCGCTTGTTCCGGCAAGGCGGACAGCACAGATTGGTGGGAGGACTGCCAGCACGCCGGAAGAAGGCGCGACGACAAAGGCACAGGCGCCGGATTTCATCGGTTGTGATCCGCTGAATTTTGGGTTGCGTACCTATCGATATCTCAAGAGCGCAAAGCCTGATGACGAAGAACGCACGTTCGACTATCGAAGCAACGTTGAATACCCCGTACCCGTCGTTCCCGCAGCGTTCACAATTCTGTTCACCGATTCCCTGATCGAAGTGAACCGTCACATGCTTGAGGAGCGTCTCGACCTGGCCGATTACTGGATCGATAGCGAGACAGGAGAGCGGGGAGGCAATGACATGGGAGCTGGATATCCGCCTCACGTTCGTATCCATGGGTACCGTTATCGTGCAAAGGACCACGCGAACACGCGCGTGCCCGTAGACGTGAATCTGGACTACTCGGATCCCGACAGTAATCACCCCGGCGAACCGCCGCAGTTGTTATACGTCAGTATCAGACGCACTTACGAAATCCTCACCCCTGAGCAACGCAAGCAAAAGCGCGAAGAAAAAGAACAACGCGCACGCGATCCATACAGCAACCCAAGGGCGCCACGATGACGAATCGATTCGAACACACCGTCGCCCAGATTGGCCACGCTTCATCGGTTGCGCGTCGCGAGAGTCTCACGCCGCGCGCCGCACACCCCAGGCCCGGCGCAAGCAAGCGGCGCGACGTCTCGGGAAACGCCGGCAATCACGAAAGGCGTCCAACCCGCACATGGACCAGGCAAGAGATCGCGCTGCTCGGAACGCTACCCGACGCGGAAGTCGCGCGGCGTATCGGCACGAATGCCTCCACCGTGAACCGGAGGCGCCTCTCGCTTTCCATTCCATCGGTGCGCGAGCGGCCCTCACATGCGTGGACCGAAAACGAGATCGCCATGCTCGGCAAGCTTTTCGACCGTGAGGTCGCAAAGCGCATCGGCGTGCCGCTGTCGATGGTCAGTGCCAGGAGACGCGCGCTGCGCATTCCTTCGGCGCGCGGCGAAACGCATCATCGCCCCGCCTGGACAGCCGAACAGGTGTCGCTGCTCGGCACGATGCCCGACGTCGAAATCGCGAAGCGGCTTGGTGTGTGCCTCATCACCGTGTTCAACGCGCGAAAGAAACGCGGCATTCCTTCATGGCAACGGCAAAGAGGAGCCCAGCGGCGAGAGGGAGCGAAACCCATGCAGCGTTTCGGCCAATTCATCGCGCAGTTTGTGGATCCATCGAGTGGAGCCGTTCGCAGCGGCGCGCATGGCGAGCGGTACGGGCCCAGTGTTCGAGATACGATCAGAGTCCGTCATTGGACACCGGAAGAGATTGCGTTGCTCGGAACCATGACGGACAAGCGGGTCGCAAGACAAATCGGCGGTATATCTCCTGTCATGGTGCAGAAGAAGCGACATGCGCTGGGCATTCCTCCCGCTACACCCGCACGCCCACTATGGACGCCTGAGCAACTCGCCATGCTTGGTGTAGTACCCGATGTGGAAGTGGCGGCGCGTACCGGCCGCACGACCAAGGCGGTCAATTTGAAGCGCCTTGCGCTGGGCATTCCCTCGGCGCGAGAACAGGGCAACGCAGGTTGTCATCAATGGACGCCGGGACAACTCGCGATGCTTGGAACGTTGCCCGACGCGGAAGTCGGCGCATTGATCGGCTTGAGTGCATATACCGTGTGCAGAAAGCGTCGCAGCTTGCGCGTTCCCGCAGCAAGGCGTCGCGATGGATGGCGCGCCGAAGATACCGCACTGCTTGGCGCGAGGCCGGACGCCGACGTGGCACAGCGTCTTGGCGTAAAGCCGAATGTCGTGACCCGCAAGCGGCATGCGCTGGGTATTCCCGCGTCGCGTGCGCGGCACGCGTGGACCGACGAGCAACTCGCCTGGCTCGGCACGATTCCCGATGTCGATATTGTGAAGCGCCTGGGCGTGTCGAAAACCGCGGTTCACAAGAAGCGGAGCGAACTCGGCATTCCGCGCGCGCAGCACAAGTGGACGGACGATGAAATCGCATTGCTCGGCACCATGTCCGACGCACGTGTGGCGGACATCGTCGGCGTCTGCGTCAAGTCGGTCAATAATGTGCGGCGCAGTCTGGGCATCGCATCGGCACAGGCTCAGGGTATCGGGCGCGGTTCGGGTCGCAGGCGGCACACTGCATCGAAGCAATCGGACGCGGGAGCGCTCAGCCTCGCGAATGCTGCGCCCCTACCTCTTCGAGATCCAGATCGCGCTCGATCATATGCAGCATCTCATCGTTGATGCGGCCCGAGCGATGCAGGCGCAAGACTTCCGCGCGGCCAGCGCTCACGGCAGCCAGCACGACGTCGTAGTGCGCGGTGCGGACATCGCTGGGCAGGCTCGCGGCACTATCGAGCGAGCGCGAGAGACTGGCGCGGTACGTGTACTGCTCAAGCAGACGCGGGTGGATCACGTTGCCGTCCGGCCCGTGCACGAGCGGCTGGATGGCTTCGAGCTGCACTGTGAAGAGCCGCGCCCACACTTGCGGTTCGGTGAGGTAGCGGGTGGCCGCTTCGGCGTCTTGCAGCGGTCTCACGAGCCGGATCAGCGGTCCGATGGTGAGGCCTTGCAGCAGCACCGTGAAGAGGATCACGGCGAACGCGGCGAACAGGATGAGGTCGCGCCCGGGCAGGGTGGCGGGCAGCGTGAGGGCGATGGCCAGCGTGACCACGCCGCGCATGCCGGCCCAGCTCACCACGGCCGCCGAGCGGAAGTCGGCGGCCTGCACGCGGCGTGGCGCGAGGCGATGCGTGAGCCAGCGGATCGTTTCGAGGCCGAAGGCCCACACGCAACGCGACAGCACGACCGCCGCAACCACGGCGAGCGCGGCCGGGCCCAGTTGCGCGATCGCTTCGCCCGTGCCGCCGAGCCGGTGGATCACGCCGCGCAGCGAAAGCCCGATCAGCACGAACACCAGCGCTTCCAGCACGAATACGAGCACTTGCCAGAATGCCGTGCCGCGTATGCGCACGCGCGCGGAAAACACTTCATGCTGATGCCAGCCCAGATACATGCCGCACGTGACGGTGGCGATCACGCTCGACACGCCGGCCATTTCGCCGGCGATGTAGCTGAACCACGCGGCGCTTACGGCGGTGGTGATGATCAGGTAGTCGTCGTCGAGCAGGCGCAGCAGGTTGACCGCGAGATAGCCCACGAACCAGCCCACGGCGACGCCGCCGATCGCGAGTCCCGCGAAGCTGAGCACTGCGCCCGAGCCGCTGAACGCGCCCGTGAGCGCGGCGGCCACGGCGAGGCGGAACAGCACGAGGCCCGCTGCGTCGTTGAGCAGGCTTTCGCCTTCGAGCAGCACCATGAGGCGGCGCGGCAGCGCGAGGCGCTCGAGCACGGCTTTCGCGGCCACGGCGTCGGGCGGCGAGACCACCGCGCCCAGCGCGAAGCACACGGCCCACGGCAGCGAGGGCGCCACCCAGTGCGCAACGAGGCCGACGGCCCAGGTGGTGAACGCCACGGCGCCAATGGCGTACAGCAGGATGGGCGCGATGTGGCGCTTGAAGTCGGCCCAGACGAAGAAGTACGCGCCGTCCATCAGGAGCGGCGGCAGGAACACGATCAGCACGAGATCGGGGTCGATGACCACGGGCGGCAGGCCCGGCGCGAACGCCATGGCTGCGCCGCCCACCAGCAGCGCGGCGGCGGGCGGCAGGCGCAGCCGTTTGGCGAGCAGCTCCAGCGCAATGATGGCGATGAGCGAAAGCAGAACGAGCTTGAACGCCGAGACTGCCGACATAGTGTCTCCAGTGCAATGCCGGATCGATGAAATGCACAGACGGGGGCGGCCATTGCAATTGCGATGACCGCCCCCGTCGCTCTTGCCGCGCTGGTCAGCCACGCGGCAAGCCGTGACCGTGCAAGCGCGTGGCGGCGTCAGCCCTCGGCCAGAATCTGCCTGATGGCGTTCTCGAACGTTTCAACGGGCTGGCCGCCGCTCACCAGATACTTCTGGTTGAAGATGATGGCCGGCACCGACTGGATCCCCATCGCCTGCGCGTGCTGCTCTTCCGCGCGCACTTCGTCGGCATAGGCGCCGCTTTGCAGCACGGTGCGCGCCTGCTCCGGGTCCAGTCCCACGGACTGCGCCGTCTGCACCAGCATGTCGTGGTCGCTCGTGTCCTTGCCTTCGCCGTGATAGGCGCGCAGCAGCGCGAGCTTGAGCGGCAGTTGCTTGCCTTCGAGGCTCGCCCAATGCAGCAGGCGATGGGCGTCGAAGGTGTTATAGATGCGCGTGCGCAGCCCGAACGTGAAGCCCACGCTTGCACCGCGCTCGCGAATCGCTTCTTGTGTCTGCGCGATCTGCTCTGGCGTGCGGTCGTATTTCTTGCCGAGATAATCGACGACGGTCTCGCCGCCCGGCCCCATGTCCGGGTTCAGCTCGAACGGGTGAATGGCGATGGTCGTGTCGGCGATGCCGCCCAGATTCTTCAGCGCCTGCAGCAGCGAGGAAAGGCCGATCGCACACCACGGGCAGGCGATATCGGAGACAAAATCGATTTGAAGCGCTTGTTTCATGGCGTTTCCGATGGAGTGAAAGGGGCGCATCGGCGCGGCCAATGCGGCTCGTGCGAGCGGGTTTCCGGGATTCTCGCATGTCCTCGCGAGCCATGATGCGGGCCTGTTCCGCGCGCGCCGCCTTATCATAGGCGCAGACCTGCGCATCGGCAGACTCGTGGCGGCGCCGCAAGATGGCCCGGCCGGGATCGGGCGCCGCCCAACAATCGAGGTGAATGGATGAACACGAACACAACGCGCATGCGCCTGCTCGACAGGCTGCAATTGACGAAGCCCATCGTGCAGGCGCCGATGGCCGGCGTGACCACGCCAGCGCTCGCCGCCGCGGTCTCGAACGAAGGCGGGCTCGGTTCTTTGGGGATTGGCGCGATGAACGTGGAGACCGCGCGCAAGACCCTGCGCGAGACCAAAGCGCTGACCGGCAAGCCGTTCAACGTCAACGTGTTCTGCCATCAACCCGCGCAGCCGGACGCCGACGTCGACCGGCACTGGACCGACTGGCTCGCGCCGCGTTTTGCGCAGTTCGGCGCGAAGCCGCCGCAAACGCTCAAGGAAATCTATGTGAGCTTTCTCGATGACCCGGCGATGCTCGCGATGCTGATCGAAGAGCATCCTGCGGTGGTGAGCTTTCATTTCGGGTTGCCGCCGCGCGCGGCGATCGACGCGCTGCACGCGGCCGGCATCGTGCTGTTCGCCTCGGCGACGAATCTCGACGAGGCGGCGCAGGCGGTGGCGGCCGGCGCGGACGTGCTCGTCGCGCAGGGTATCGAGGCGGGCGGCCATCGCGGCGTGTTCGATCCCGATGGCCGCGACCCGCTGCTTGGCACGTTTGCGTTGACGCGCCTGCTCGCAAGCGGCTTCGACGTTCCGGTGGTGGCCGCGGGCGGCATCATGGATGGCGCAGGGATTGCGGCGGCGCTCGCGCTCGGCGCCCAGGCCGCGCAGTTGGGCACGGCCTTCGTCGCGTGTCCGGAGACCTCGATCGACGAGGGCTACCGGCGCACGCTGCTGAGCGAGTCCGCGCGGCAGACCACTTTCACGACGGCCATTTCGGGGCGCCTCGCGCGCAGCATCGTGAATCGCTTCACCACCCTGGGCGAGGCGCCGGACAAGCCTGAGGTGCCGGCCTATCCGATGGCTTACGACGCGGGCAAGGCGCTCAATGCGGCCGCGAAGGCGCACGGCGAACCCGGCTATGGCGCGCAATGGGCGGGACAGGCCGCGCCGCTCGCGCGCGCGATGCCAGCGGCGGAGCTCACGCGCACGCTCCAGCGCGAAACCGAAGCGGCGGTTGCCGCGCTGCGCGCGCGTCTCGCGCAATGACGCAATGAGCGGCTGGGGCTTGTTATCAGCGTGAATAGCCGCACCAGCGGCGTAATCGCGAAGCTGAATTCAACGCCCCGCGCTTTCAGGGCGTCCAGCGATGCACGATCACGCTGCTGCCGTTGTAATTGTCCTTCGTGATCACGTATTGCCCCGTCGAGGTCAAATAGGCGCGCAGCCCATACATCGAGTCCACGTCGCTGCCCACGTCCACCGCGCCGGGATTCGCGTTGATCAGCGTGGTGACCTGCTGGCCCGTGGTGAGGTCGAACACGTCGATGTTCGGCACGGTATGCACGTAGCCGACGAACAGATAATTGCCCGCCGCCGCGATCGATTTGGGGTTCGCGCTGGTGAGGTTGATGACCGGGCCCGGCGTGCGGTTGCCCGCCGCCCAGCCGTGATACACCTCGATATGGCCGTTCATGGCGGTCCAGTCCCAGTTGCCGGCCAGCCCTTGCGCGAGGATCATCGTGTCGCTTTCCGCCTGATAGACGATGCGCGTGATCGGACGCGCGCTCACGGGCGTCGAGATGGTGATGGCGGGGCCCCAGGAAGGCTTGCCGTTGCCGTCGAACCCGGTGAACGGATAGTGATAGATGTGGTTCGTGCGGTCGAGCCCGGCCCACACGTCGCCCTTGTTGTCGATGCTGAAGCCACCCGTGACGGAGATCGAGGTGTTGAACAGGGCACCGGGCAGCGAGCCGTCGGGAATGGCGATATAGCCGCTCGCCGGATTGAAGTGGAAGAAGTAGAAGATGGCGGGATTCTGGCCCGACGCCACGAGAATGCGGTTGCCGCCCACCGAGACGAGCTGGCCGAAGTGCTCGTCGCGTTGAGTGTCGTTCATGTTCAGGCGCGGGTCGCTCGGGTAGGTGAACGGGTCCACCGTGTTGGCGACGAAGGTGCCGCCCGCCGTGCCTGAGAAGATGGCGGTGCCGCTGTAGAACAGCGTGCCGTCGGTGACGGGATCGGGCGCGGCCACGCCTTCGAAATTCAGCGCCTGGAGCTTCCAGAGCAGATTGCCGTTGGGATCGTAGGCGTGAATGTCGGTGCCGCCGTTGCGGCCCAGGTCCCAGGCGCCGCCCCAGGGATTGTTGAGCACGTAGAGATTGCCGGATGTGTCCTTGCCGATGCCGGTGATGCGCGTGAAGCGCTGCGCGCCCACCTGGCCTTTGGCGCCGCTCGTGGTGTTCAGATAGCCACCCTGCACGCCGAAGGTGCCCGTGAGCGTGGGCGTGCCCGCGAGGCTGTATTGCTTGATGTTCATGTCGGGGCCTTCGTCGCCGACCATGAGCAGTCCCGTGGACGCATCGAAGTAAAGCGCGGAGGGTTTCGCGCCCGCCTGCATCTGGATCGTCTGCAATGGCGCGCCCGTGGGGCCGAACTCCGCAATCGTGCCCGCGCTCATTTGCGCGACCCAGACGTTGCCGCTGTTGTCGAGCGCGAGCGCACCCGGGCTCGCAATGGCGATGTCGCGCTGCCATGCGCCATCGGTCGTGAACACGCGCACGCGATTGCCATAAAAGTCGCTCGCGTAGAGCAGCGCGTTTTGCGTGGCGAGGCCCGTGATGGCGTCGGCCTTGCTGACCGCGTTCCACGTGCTCACATTGATCGTGAGGTCGCGCTGGCCGCTCGCGCGGTTGTAGCGCCCGACGGTGCCGCTGCCAAAGGAGGTGCCGGCCTGCATGGCGGCGAAGACCGAGGTGGAATTGCCGGTGATGGCTCCGCCCTGGAATTCGTTATGCAGGCCGATGGAGCCAAGGCTCTTGCCGTTCTGATAGATGGCCATGCCGCCCTCGTTCTCGTCCCAGAACGAGGCCGTGTA
>JAITTX010000113.1 GCA_031286755.1 Paraburkholderia sp. | reverse complement strand
GGGTCTCGCGCACGAGGGGCGCGCCTTGATCGACGGCGAACTGCAGTGGGCGCAAAGCGGCCGGACATTCGATTGCGTCAGCCCCATCGACGGCCAGGTCCTCACGCAGGTTGCGGACTGCGACGGCGCAGATGTCGATCGCGCGGTGTCGGCGGCGCGCCGGACCTTCAAGGACCGATGCTGGTCGGGCCTCGGTCCGCGCGAGCGCAAGTCGGTGCTGCTGCGATGGGCAAGCCTGATACGCGCACACGCCGACGAAATCGCGCTCATCGAAACGGTGGATGCCGGCAAGCCGATTCGCGACACCACGGCCTTCGACATCCCCGAATCGGCCTACTGCATCGAATGGTTCGCGGAAACGATCGACAAGATCGGCGGCGAGGTCGCGCCGGCGCCCGAAACGTTCGTCGGGCTCGTCACGCACGAACCGGTTGGCGTGGTGGCCGCCATCGTGCCATGGAACTTCCCGCTGCTCATGGCGGCGTGGAAGTTCGCACCGGCGCTGGCGGCGGGCAACAGCGTGGTGTTGAAGCCCTCGGAAAAGTCGCCGCTCAGCGCCATCCGCGTTGCGCAACTGGCGCTCGAGGCGGGCATGCCGCGCGGCGTCTTCAATGTCGTCACGGGCGGCGGTCTGCCGGGCAAGCAGCTTGCGTTGCACGACGACGTCGATTGCATCGCGTTTACGGGCTCGGCCGTGGTCGGCAGGCAGATCATGCAGTGCGCGGCCCAGACCAACCTCAAGCGCGTGTGGCTCGAGCTCGGCGGCAAGTCGCCGAACATCGTGTTGCCCGACTGCCCCGATCTCGATCGGGCCGCGCAAGCCGCCGCCAACGCGATCTTCTACAACATGGGCGAAGTCTGCACGGCGGGTTCACGCCTGCTCGTTCATCGCAAGATCAAGGACGCGCTGCTCGACCGGCTGCTGAGCGCCGCGCGTCTCTACGAACCGGGAAATCCGCTCGCCCCCTCGGTCGCCATGGGCGCCATCGTGGATCAGACACAGCTCGCGCGGGTGCTCGACTATATCGAGGCCGGGCGCAGCGAAGGCAAGCTCGTCGTGGGCGGCGCGCGCGTGAAGCAGCAGACGGGCGGCTTTTATGTCGAGCCCACCGTGTTCGAAGTCGCGCCGCACGCGAAAGTGGCCCGCGAGGAGATCTTCGGTCCGGTGTTGTCGGTGATCGCGTTCGATACGGTGGAAGAAGCCGTCGAGATCGCCAACGACACGCATTACGGCCTCGCCGCCGCCATCTGGTCCGCGAGCGTCAACACCGTTCACGAGGTGTCGAGACAACTTCGTGCGGGCACGGTCTGGGTCAACTGCTATAACGAGGGGGGCGAGATGTGCTTCCCGTTCGGTGGCTACAAGCAATCGGGCAATGGGCGCGACAAGTCATTGCACGCGCTCCAAAAATATACCGAGCTCAAGTCCACCATCATCCGCCTTCGCTAAATGCGCCTGCGGTTCGCATCGACACGGCGGGTCGCCTTACGCGGCTCCGCCGTAAGCGGCAACTGCGCGCGATAGGCGGCGGGCGTGATGCCGGTCCACGTCTTGAACGCGCGATGAAACGCCGCCGCGCAACTGAAGCCCAGCACATCGGCAATCTCCGCGAGACTTTTCGCGCCGATGCTCAACTCGCTGATCGCCATATCGCGCCGCAAACTGTCCTTGATGCCCTGGAACGACAGGCCCTCGGCGGCGAGCTTGCGAATCAGCGTTCGCCTCGACATGCACAGGTCGCTCGCGGTCTCGTCGAGCCGGCGCTCGAGTCTCGGCGCGCGATGGATGTGCTCGCGCACCTTGAGCACGATCGAGTGCTCCCGCGAGGCCGTGAAGATCCAGTCGCGCGGCGCGCGCACGAGAAAGTCGTGCATCTCCACGCGCTTGCGCGCCACCCGGATCGCGCCGGTTCCGGCGTCGAACTCAAGCGTCGAAGCCGCCGAATCGAACGCGACCGCGCATGGGAACAGCACGAGATAGTCGTCGGCGAACGCGGGACGCGAAAACGCAAACGTGACACGTTCGAGCGGCAATTCCCGGCCCGCGAGCCACGACGCGAGGCCGTGCGTGAGCTTGAGCATCAGCATGTGGCCGAAGCGGTTCAATTGCGCCTTGCGCCCTCTCGGTTTCAAGGCCACGGCGAGCGTGCGCTCCCCGCTGTCCAGTTCCAGTGCGTAGTCGTCGAGCAACAGGTTCCAGACCTCGGTGAAGCGGTGCAGCGCGACCGCAATCGACGACGCGTCGATCAGCGCGCGGCAAATCGTCTTCAGGGCCTTTTCGCGAATCGTGCGGCTCCACAGCCCCATCATCTCGTCGCCGGTATGGGCGCTCGCGCATTGATAGAGCTTCACGAGCTGGTCGTGCGTGACGCGGTAATCCGGTTGCGTGAGCGCTTCCATCGGGATATGCGCATCGCCCAGGATTCGCTCGAAAGTCGCGGCCGTGCAGATGCGGCGCAGGCTCACGAACAGGTCGTCGACCAGCGCGAGCGACACCGTCGAAATGTGCGCTTCGTTTCCATGCGCTGCTGCCACCACCACGTGGGCCTCCGGCCTGATTGGCACTTTATGTCAATTCAACGTCGCAGCGTGTCATAGCTACGGGTGCGCGCGGCCGGTAGCATCTTCGTCAGAGGTGCCGCAATGCTGAGCCTAACGCAACAACGCGTGCGGCGCGATTGCTTTTTCCCATCGCGCGCGGCTACCGCACGCAAGTCATGAAGCAAGGAGACGTCGATGCCCGGATCATTCCTCGAGATCTCACAGGCTGGCCCAATCGGTGTAGTCACGCTGAACCGGCCCGCCAAACGCAATGCGCTGGACGAAAGCGCGATCGCCGAGATCGATGCGTACTTCTCCTCGCCGCCCGAAGGCGTGCGCGTGATTGTCATGCGCGCGAACGGCGAGCACTTCTGCGCGGGCCTCGATCTGCGCGAACATCACGACAAGGCGCGCTCGGCCGTGGAATTCATGCGCGTGTGCCAGGCCTGGCACCGCGCGTTCGACAAGATCCAGCACGGCGGCACGCCGGTTGTCGCCTGCCTGCAAGGCGCCGTGGTGGGCGGCGGACTCGAACTGGCGAGCGCGGCGCACGTGCGTATCGCCGATGCGAGCACGTATTTCTCGCTGCCGGAAGGCACGCGCGGCATCTTCACGGGCGGTGGCGCGACGGTGCGAACCGCGCGCATCCTCACCGCGAGCCGCATGGTCGAAATGATGCTGACCGGCAGGGTGATCGACGTGGAGGAAGGTTTGCGCATCGGCCTCGCGCACTACGTGTGCGGCACGGCGGCCAACCCGCGAAAGGCCTTCGATCTGGGGCTCGAAATCGCGCGAAAGATCGCGTCCAACGCCGAGTTGTCGAACTACGCGATCGTCAGTTCGATCAACCGCATCGCCGATATGTCGTCGACGGACGGGTTGTTCGCCGAAGGCCTGATGGCGGCCGTCGTTCAAACCGGCGCCGACGTGCAGTCGCGGCTTGGCGACTTCGTCGACAAGCGCGCCCACAAGGTCAAGCCGCAGTCCGCAACGGCGTGAAACCCGAACCGCGGCGCGAGAAGCGCAACGCGCAGCGCGGGAAGCGCTCAGGCCGAAAGCCGGCGCGCCCCGCAGACGTGATCGATGAACGCGCGGCTCGCATCGTCCAGCGGCGCGCGCGATTTTTCGAGCTTCGAGCACAGGACCGCGCCTTCCCACGCGTTCCAGAAGTAGCGCGCCAATGCCGCCGTGTCGGCATCGGGCGCGATTTCGCCGGCCGCCTTCGCCTCGTCGAGGCAACGCTCGACGCGGCGGCGCCAGTCCTGGATCACCTCGAGCAGCTTCGCGCGAAACGTCTCGTCGAGCGCGGCCAGTTCCTGGCTCAGGTTGCCGACGAGGCAGCCGCGCTTGTAGTCGAAGCGCTCCATGCCGCTGGCCGCATCTTCGGCGAAGGCGCGGATGCGATCCATCGGCTGTAGCGTCTCGTCGGTCAGATGCTGATCGAGCTTGCGCGCGAAGTACTCGGCATAGGCCTGAATGACTTCGAGCGCGTAAGCGTCCTTGTTGGCGAAATAGTAGTGAAACGAGCCCTTCGGCACACCCGCGAGGGCGACCAGTTCGTCGAGCGAGAAGTTGTAGAAGCCCTTCTCGGTGAGAATCGCGACCCCGATGCGAATCAGTTCGCCGCGCCGGCCGGTATCACGCTTTGCAGTAGTAGCCATAGTTTTCGATCCTTGTAGTGTGCTTGCCCGCTTCCGCCCGGGCAGGTCCTCGCGTCTTACCAGCGAGGCCGCTTCGCGAGCAGCGGCGACATCGCGATCAGTCCCAGCACGGGCCCCGGCAACAGCAGCAGAGCAACCCATACGTTGAGGTGAGGATATGCGCTCGTCGACCAGAAAATCGCGCACGCCGACAGCAGGAAACCCACGCTGTTCTGCAGCGTCAGCGCGCCGCCGATCTGCTGCGGCGGACAGGCCCGCACCGAAAGCGCCGAGAACTGTGGCGAATCGGCAATCACGCTCACGCCCCACACCAGCAGCAACGCGAGTTGCGCCGCCGTGCCGAGCGACGATGCGAACGGATAAAGCGCGCATAACATACCCGAAACCGCGAGCGCGAGGAATGCAGTGCGCGCGCTGCCGATGCGCTGGCTGAGCCTGCCGCCCGCCATGCAGCCCACCGCGCCCACCGCAATCACGGCGAACGAGCCGAGCGCGACCGTGCTCGCATCGGGCGCGCGCCCGCCCTGGCTCAACGCGTGATGCACGAAGAACGGCGTGAGCGTCCAGAACGCATAGAGCTCCCACATATGGCCGAAATATCCAAGCGCCGAAGCGCGGAATTCGCCGATGCCGAACACCCTGCCGATGCCGCCGAGATTCCCGCCGGCGCCGCCGCGCCGCAGATGCGGCCCTTCGCCGAGCCAGTACACCATCGCCGCGCCGGCGATCGCGAGCAGCGACGAAGCCAGCACGACCGACTGCCACCCAAGACCGCTGAATACCGCGCGAATCGCATGCACGGAGGCCGTGCCGAGCGTGAGCATGGCGACGAGCAGCGAGAGTGTTTGCGCCGCGCGCGCTGGCGCCCATGTCACGAGCAGCTTCATGCCGAGCGGATAGATGCCCGCGAGCGAGACACCCACGCCGAAACGGAACGCGACAGCCGAGGCGAGCCCGCCACTGCACAGCGCAAAGAGCGCATTGAGCGCCGCGCCCGCCAGGCCGCACACCGCGAACACACGGCTCGCGGGCAGCTTGTCGGCAACGCCTGTGAACGTCGAGACGAGCGTGCCGACGATGAAGCCTGCCTGCACTGCGTTCGTGAGCCAGCCGATGTCGCCGGCAGAAAGATGCCAGTCCCTCTGCAGGTCATGCATGGCAGCGTTCGCACTGAACCACAGCGACGTGCCCAGCAGTTGCGCGAGCGCGATCACCAGCACCGCGCGATTCTCGTCGGCGGGATGCGCCGGTCTCGCGCGCGCATCGAGCATTTCATCCATGTTGTCTCCTCCGGCTCCAGCCGTGGCGGCTTTGAGCACCGCTTTTCACCCATCGCCCAGGGCTTTCCCGAGTCACTATAGATTTTTCTAGACGGCCGGTCAACTAGTCCGTATAAACCTAACTGACCGGTCGACTAGTTCATCGAACACACACCGCCGCACTCAGCCAGCCAGCGGCGCACGGAGACGAACGACATGGAAAAGCTCAACGCTCAGATACCGGCGGCTTCGGCCGCCACGGAGCCCGGCGCGCCCCGCGTGCGCGGTTTCACCCGGATGTGCGTCGTACTGGTGGAGCGGATCATGCCCGATCCGTTCGTCATCGCGATCCTGCTCACGCTGGTGGTCTGGGTGCTTTCGATGGCGTTCGCCCCGCGCGCTTCGCTGCCGCAAGTCGTCACGAGCTGGTACGACGGTGTGTTCCGTATCGCGAGCTTTGCGTTCATGGTCGCCCTCACGCTCGTGACGGGGCACGCGCTGTCCACCTCGAAACCGGTCTCGCGGCTTTTGCGCGCGATCGCTTCGATTCCGTCCACCGCGGCGGGCGCCATGACGCTCACGTTCTTCGTCTCGATGGCGGGCGGCCTGCTCAACTGGGCTGTCGGCCTCGTGATCTCGGCGCTCTTCGCCCGCGAAGTGGCCAAGCGCGTGCGGGTCGACTTCGCGTGGCTCGTCGCCGCCGCCTATGCGGGCTGGTCGTTCTACGTCTGCGGCGTGTCCAGTTCGATCGCACTCCTGAGCGCCACCCAAGGCTCGCCGATGAACCTCATCGAAAAAGTCACGGGCAAGGTCCTGCCGATGACGGAGTTCCTGTTCTCCCCGCTCAACTTCATTCCCGTGATCGTCCTCGGCGTGGCCGTGCCCCTCGTGTTTCGTCTGATGATGCCGCGCGAGGGCGAAGCGATCGTCGCCGATCCGCAGCGCCTCATCGCCGAAGACACCGTGGATACGCACGACGAAGCGCCGGACACGCTCGCGGGCAAGCTCGACAACGCGCGTCTCCTTAACGCCGTGCTGGTCTTGATGGGGGCGGGATACATCGGCTTGAAACTGGTCAATCACACGTTCACGATGGACCTGAACATGCTCGTGATGATCTTCCTGCTGCTCGGCCTCGCCACGCATGGCACGCCCAGGGCCTATCTGCGCGCCATCAACAACGCGGCGCGCGTGGCCGGCCCCATCCTGCTGCAGTTTCCGCTCTACGGCGGCATCATGGGCGTCATGACCGCCACGGGCCTCGCCGACGTCATCGCGCAATGGTTCATCGGATTCTCGGACGCGCACACGCTGCCGTTCTGGAGTTTCGTTTCCTCGACGCTCATCAGCATGTTCGTGCCGAGCGCGGGCGGCCACTGGATCGTGCAGGCGCCCTTCGTCGTGCCGGCCGCGCATCATCTGAACGTGCCGCAAAGCGCCGTGGCGATCTCGGTCGCGCTGGGCGAAGGCGTCGCCGACATGATCCAGCCGATGTGGGTCATTCCGCTGCTCGCGATTGCCGGCGTCGGCATGGGCCGCGTCATGGGCTTCACCGTGATGATCTTCTTCGTCATGTTCGCCGTGATGGGCGCGACCTTGCTGCTGTTCTGACCCGGGCCTGCCCACGCGCCCTACTCTCATCAACCACGGATTCGCCATGCAAGCCGACAGCAACACCTTCGCACACCTGGGAACCTGGCTCGCCAATGCCTGCGTGCAACACGGCGACGCCATCGCCATCGAAACCGCGCACGGGCAGTCGCTGAGCTACGCGCAACTGCTCGCGCACGGCACCGCGCTCGCCGCGCAACTGCGCGAACGCGGCATGCAGCGCGACGAGCCGGTTCACGTGAGCGTTTCGAACCGTCCGCTCGACTTCGCGGCGTTTCTCGGCGTGTGGCTCGCGGGAGGTGTCGTGGTGCCCGTGCACCGCAGCTCGCCGGAAGCCGTGGCCGCCCGCATGATCGCAAAAACGCGAGCGCGCTTCGTGATCGATACCTCGCGCGCCGAGACGGCCGCCGCCTGGATCGACGACCTCGGCACCGGCGCGCTCGCCCCGCGCGCGCAGCTCGCCGACGCCGCGCTCGTGATCTTCACTTCGGGCTCGACGGGCGCGCCCAAGGGCGTCGTGGTCACGCACCGCGCGTTCGCGGGCAAGCTGCGCGCCATCGACGACCTGCTGCACTTCGGCGGTAACGAACGCACGCTGCTCCTCCTGAACATCACGTTCAGCTTCGGCATCTGGGTGAGCCTGCTCACGCTGATCGGCGGCGGCACGCTCGTGCTGCCCGAGCGCTTCGATCCCGCGCAATTGCTCGATCAGTTGCGCCGCGAGCAGATCCAGCGCGTGGGCGTAGTGCCCACCATGTTGCGCGCGATGCTCGCGCTGATGCCGCAAGGCGAGGCCAGCGTGCGCACGCTGCAATGCCCCGCGCTGCGCCAGATTCTCACGGGCGGCGAGCAATTGAGCGAGCAGCTCGCGAAGCAGGTCGAACGTCTCTTCCCGGCGGCCGATCTTGTGAACATCTTCGGCCTCACCGAAACGTCCACCTGCGACTTCTTCCAGTTCCCCGCGGCGCGCAAGACGAATCCGCTCTCGATTGGCGCCGCGTCGGGCGGCGTCCAATTCCGGGTGGCCGACGAGCGCGGCGCGAGCGTGCCGCCCGGCGTGGTTGGCGAATTGCAGATCGACAGTCCGTTTTTGATGGCGGGCTATCTCGACGATCCCGGGCTGACGGCCGCCGCGTATTCCGGATCGTGGCTGCGCACCGGCGATCTCGCGAAGCTCGACGCCGACGGCGCGCTGTATCTGATGGGCCGGCAAAAAGACCTGATCGTGCGCGGCGGCAACAAGGTCACGCCCGTCGAGATCGAAAAGGCGCTGATGCTCTACGAGGACGTGGGCACGGCGATGGCCGTGGGCGCGCCGGACGCGATTCTCGGCGAACGCATTCACGTGCTCATCGTGCCGGGCGCGGGCCGCGAAATCGATCTGGCCGCGCTGAAGGCGTTCCTCGCGCAACGCATCGAAAAGTACAAGGTGCCCGACTTTTTCTACGTCGGCGAGGCGCTGCCCGTCGGGCGGACCGGCAAGGCGGACCGGCGCGAGCTGCGCGCAATGATCGAGAGCGGCGCACTCGCTGCGCTCGCCACCGCATCCTGAATCACAGAGGCCCTCATGACTTCATTCACGACCCTGCTTTACAGCGTGGAGCGCCAGGTGGCGTGCATCACGCTGAACCGGCCGGAGCGCCTGAACGCGCTCGGCAAGCGCTCACTCGAGGAGATCAACGCGGCGCTCGATCTGGCCGAACGCGACGACAGCGTCAAGGCGATCGTCGTCACCGGCGCGGGCAAAGCGTTCTCTTCCGGCTTCGATCTCAAGGAGCAAATGGAAGCGCGCCCCGAAGGCGAAGCGGTATGGCGCGAAATCCTCGCGCGCGACTTCGACACGACAATGCGCTTCTGGGACTGCCCGAAGCCGACCGTTGCCGCCGTGCACGGCGCGTGTCTTGCGGGCGCGTTCGAGATCTCGCTCGCGTGCGACATCACGGTGGCCGCGCAGAACGCGATCTTCGGCGAGCCGGAACTGAAATTCGGCGCGGGCATCGTGACGATGCTGCTGCCGTGGATGACGGGCCCGAAGCAGGCCAAGGAGATCATCCTCACCGGGCTCGACCGCATCGACGCCCAAACCGCGCGCGAACTCGGCATCGTCAACAAAGTCGTGCCCGAGGGCGAACACCTGGCGCAGGCGCTCGCGATCGCGCGCACGATGGCCGTGATCGACCCGAATCTCGTGCGCGCCACCAAGGCCGCCATCAACGACAGCTTCGAGGCGCGCGGCATGAAAGCGGCGCTGCAGCGCGCGCTCGAAATCGATCACACCATCGAGTCGGCGGGCTCGCCCGACAAGCAGGCCTTCATGGCGGTCGCGCGCGAGCGCGGCATGCGCGAAGCCATCCAATGGCGCGACCGCCGTTTCAGCGAGTAACGCGCGCGCCAACCGATCCATCCGGCAATTCACCCCGCAACTCACAACGCACCCCTCATCCCAGACTCAGGAGAAACGCGATGACCGACAACCAATTCAAGGCAATGGTGCTGCGAGAAGAAGACAAGAAGACCCTGGCCACCATCGAAACGCTTTCGCTCGGCGCGCTGCCGCAGGAAGACACGCTCGTCAAGATCGACTTCTCGACGCTCAATTTCAAGGACGCGCTCGCCGTGACCGGCAGCGGCAAGATCGTCAAGAGCTGGCCGCTCGTGCCCGGCATCGACTTCGCGGGCACGGTCGTCGAAACCTCGAATCCGAATCTGCGCGCGGGCCAGCAGGTCGTGCTGACCGGCTGGAGCGTGGGCGAGAAATACTGGGGCGGCTACAGCCAGTATCAGCGCGTGCGCGGCGAGTGGCTCGTGCCGCTGCCCGAAGGCCTCAGCACGCGCCAGGCCATGATGATCGGCACGGCGGGCTTCACGGGCATGCTCTGCGTGAATGCCCTCGAAAACGCGGGCATCACGCCCGCGAGCGGCCCGGTGCTCGTCACCGGCGCGGCGGGCGGCGTGGGCAGCGTGGCCGTCGCGGTGCTCTCGAAGCTCGGCTACACGGTGAGCGCGCTCACGGGCAACCCCGACAAGCACGACTACGTGAAAGGACTCGGCGCGAGCGACGTGATCGACGGCCCGCAATGGAGCGAAGCGCCGCGCGCGCTCGAAACCCAGCGCTGGGCCGCCGCCATCGACACGGTCGGCTCGAAAGTGCTCGCCCGCGTGCTCGCGGAGATGAATTACGGCGGCGTGGTCGCGGCGTGCGGCCTCGCGGGAGGCACGGATCTGCCCACCACGGTCATGCCCTTCATTCTGCGCGGCGTGAAGCTGGTCGGCGTGGATTCCGTGATGCTGCCTTCGAAGGACCGCGTGACGGCGTGGCAGCGCATCGTGGTCGATCTGCCCATGGCGATGCTCGACGGCATCACCACGCGCACCGTCGCCCTCTCCGACGTCTGCGGCGCCGCGAAGGACATGCTCGAAGGCAAGCTGCGCGGCCGCGTGCTCGTGGACGTGAACTGAGCCCGGCCGCGCGCAGAACACGACAACGCAAGACAACTCAAACCGGAGTCTCCCATGAAGCGTGAAGAGCTGAACGAAGTCACGAGCGAAGTGGCAAGCGAAGTCATCGACGGCACGGCGTGGATCACCATCAACCGGCCCGCCAAGCTCAATGCGCTATCGTCGACGGTGGTCGTCGAAATGCGCCGGTTGATCCAGCAGTTCAACGACGACGGCGGCGTGCGTGTCATCGTGATCCAGGGCGCGGGCAAGGCCTTCTCGGTTGGCTACGACATTGCCGAGGAAGTGGCCGCCGGCATCGAGCGCGCCGAAGACTGGCACGCCGCGCTCACGCGCAACGTCGATCTTTCGATGGCGGTGTGGGCCTCCCACAAGCCCACCATTGCCGCCGTGGACGGCTGGTGCCTCGCGGGCGCCTGCGAGCTCGCCATGGCCTGCGACATCGTGATCGCCACGGACCGCTCGCAGTTCGGCGAGCCGGAGATCCGCTTCGGCTCCGGGCCTGTCACGATCCTGATGCCGTTCCTGATCGGCCAGAAAAAGACCAACGAGCTGCTGCTCACGGGCGATGTGATCGGCGCCGAGGAAGCGGAGCGCATCGGCATGATCAATCGTGTCGTCGCGCCAGGCGAATTGCACGCGAGCGTCGAAAAGCTCGCGAAGAAGCTCGCGCTCACGCCGCCCATCACCCTCAAGCTCACGAAGATCGCACTCACGCGCGCCTATGAGGCGATGGGTCTGCGCCAGGCGGTCAACGCCAATCTCGACGTTGCCGCGACGCTCAACTCGGCGTATTCGCCCGAAAAGGCGGAGTTCGCGCAGCGCGTGAAGCAGGACGGCCTGCGCAGCGCGCTCGATTGGCGCGACACGCGTTACGGCAAGCTCTAAAGGCAACGGCGCAGGTTGGCGCGGCCGCGCGGCCTGTGCCGTTCATCAACCCAAAGTGCTTCGTAATCCATAATACTACGGAGAGGGTCATGAAGAGCACGATGCAAGACAGCCCGCTCGGCGTGCCGCTCTTGATGCGGCACGTCGCACGCGTCAATGGCCGCTCGCGCGTGGGGGCGTTCGACGCGCAACGGCAGCCCATCACGCGCACGTTCGCGGAACTGGCGGCGCGCGCCGGGCGCCTTGGCAGCGCGCTCGAGCAGCGCGGCTTCGGCAGCGGCGCCGTGATCGGCACGCTGGCGGGCGCCTTGCCCGAGCACCTCGAAGCCTATCTCGGCGTGCCGGCGAGCGCGCGCGTGCTGCACACCATCAATCCACGCATGCATGCGGACCAGATCGTTCACGTCGCAACGCTCGCCGACGACGAAGCGATGATCGTCGACGCCGGCAATCTCGGCAAATTCCACGAGATCGCTTCGCGCCTGCCGCGCCTGCGTCTGCTCGTGACCGTGGGCGGCCCGCTACCCGGCGATCTCGCGGCTTCCCTGCCCTGCGAGACGATCGACTATGAAGCGCTGCTCGCGCAAGGCGAGCCGCGCCTCGACTGGCCCATCATCGACGAACACGAGACCGCGATTCTCTGCTTCACCGGCGGCACCACGGGCCTGCCCAAGGGCGTCGGCTACAGCCACCGGTCGGTCTGGCTGCAGGCGATGAGCCTGTGCACCGCCAACTCTCTCGGGCTCGGCAGCGCGAGCCGCCTGTTGCCCGCCGTGCCGCTCTATCACGTCAACGGTTGGGGACTGCCGTTCGCCGCGCTGATGGCGGGCGCCGATCTCGCGTTGCCGGGCGCGTCGCTGCAAGCGCCGGACCTGCTCGCGCTCATCGACGCCGAAGCGCCGACGCTCGCCGCTGGCGTGCCCACGATCTGGTCCGATCTGCTCGCGCATCTGCGTGCGATGCAGCGCACGCATCTCGGTGCGCTCACAACGATCGCATGCGGCGGCGCGCAGGTGCCGCAATCGCTCATCGACGCTTACGCCGCGCTCGGCGTGCGCATGCTGCAGGCATGGGGCATGACGGAGACATCGTCGATGTCCGCGATTTCGCAAACGCCGGGCTGGATCGCGAGCGCCGATCGCGCGACCCAGGCACGTTGCGCCGCGGCGCAAGGGCGCGTGGTGTGCGGGCTCGAAGCCCGCGTTGCCGACCTCGGCGGGACCTTGCTGCCCTGCGACGGCGCGAGTGTGGGCGAGATCCAGATACGCGGCCCCTGGGTCACGCACGGCTACCTCGGCCAGGACGACCACGCGCACCTGCACGACGGCTGGCTGCGCACGGGCGACCTCGGCACGATCGACGCTGATGGCTTCATCTCGCTCACCGACCGCGTGAAGGACGCGATCAAATCGGGCGGCGAATGGATTCCCTCGCTCGCGCTCGAAGAAGCGATCCGCAGTCACCCCGCGGTGCTCGATGTCGCCGTGGTCGCGCTGCCCGACCCGCGCTGGCAGGAACGGCCCGGCGCCGTCGTGGTGCTCGCGCCGGGCGCAGGCGCCACGCCCGACGAACTCGCGCAGTGGCTCGTCACGCGCGTGGCGAAGTGGTGGCTGCCCGAGCGCTGGGCGTTCGTCGATGCCCTGCCGCGTACCGCGGTCGGCAAGATGGACAAGAAGCGCGTGCGGCAAATGATGCTCGAACGCATCGACGCCGCCGCCACGGCCGCCGAACAATGTTGATTCGTAGCTGATTCATGCAGTTTCCTTTTCTCACGGAGAACCCCATGTCGAATGCAACGCCCTACCTCGATCCGCAAGCCCTCGCCGAAACCGTGGACGCCGTGCGCCGCGAACCCAAGCTCGGGCACGTCACGTTCTCGCTGGAAGGCCGGACCGATGGTGGCCTGCGCCTGAGTTCGCAGACCGGCGCGCTCTCGCAGGCCGGCAATGTCGACACCTCGCGGCGCGGCAAATTCAAGCTGCAAAGCGACGAGCCCGTTTCGCTGCTCGGCAGCGATCACGCCGTGAGCCCCGCCGAATACGTCATGAAGGGCCTCGCCGGTTGCTACGCCGTGACGCTCGCGGCACTGGCCGCGCAAGACGGCATCGCGCTCGAGCGCGTGGACGTGAACCTGGCGTTCGACGTCAATCTGAGCGGCTTTCTCGGCATCGACAAAAGCGTGCGCCCCGGCGCGCAGCAGATTCGCGTGGACGTGGCCGTCGAAAGCCCCGGCACGCCGCGCGTGCAAATCGAACAGCTCGTGCAGAAGCTGCAGGAGCGCTCGCCGATCCGCGATACGCTTGCGAATCCCGTCGATGTCGTCACGACGCTGAAGTAGCGCGCACCGTCGTTTCGCGCACGAGGCCATGCCAGCGCGCCTCGTGCGGCGAACCCGGCATCCGCGCAGATCCCGGATTTGCAAGCCAGCCGCAATCGCGTACGCTCGTGGTCATCCCCCATCGCCGAACACTCCCCATGGCACGTACTATGGCGCGTACCTCCGACTCCACTGCGTTCGCTGCACCCGCCGCCGCCGCGTCGCTCGCGCTGCGCGTGCCGCCCGTCAACGTACCGGCGACCACCCATGTCATCGTGGTCGCCGTCGATCTCGCACGGCGGCGGCACATCGACGTTGCACGGTTGCTGGCCGGCTGCGATGTCGTTGAAGAGCAGTTGCGCTCGCCCACGCTCGGCGTCAATCGCGCCCAGGAATTGCAGGTCTTCTCCAACCTGCTGCAGCTCACGAACGATGCATCCATCGGCCTTGCGATCGGGCGGCAAATGCATGTCTCCTGCTTTGGTCTGCCCGGCTACACGATGCTCGTGAGCGGCACGGTGCGCGAAGCCTTTGCATGCCTGCGTGCGTTTCCGCTGCTCATGGGCCTCTATTTCGACGTGAGCGTGAACGAGACAGGCGAGCGCGTGGAAATCGTGCTGGACGGCTACGGATACGAGCGCGAGCTCGAACCCCTGTACGCCGACATGTGTCTCGCGGCGATCATCACGATCGTGGAAGATCTCAGCGCAAGCGCGGTGGTGCCGCTCGAGGTCTCGCTGCGTCACCTCGCGCCCGACCATGCAGCAGCGCAGCGGCAAGTCTACGGATGCAAGATCGGCTACGGCGCCAGCAGGAACAGCATCGCCTTTGATGCCGCGTTGTTCGACCGTCGATGCCCGCTGGCGAACGTAGTGAGCTTCGACGCCATGCACCGGCAATGCGCGCAACTGGAGCGCGAATGGGTGCTCGCCGCCACGTCGGATTTCGCCACGCGCCTGCGCCAGGTGCTCGCGCAAGACCTGGCGACGTACAGCTCGATAGGCCGCCTCGCGGCGCATCTATGCATGACCGAAAGAACGTTGAGCCGACGCCTCAAGTGCGAAGGGCTGACATTCCAGCAGTTGATCGACGAAACACGCCAGCAACGCGCCAGCGAGATGCTGGCGCGCGGCATGAGGGTTGCCGACGTGGCCGAAGCGCTGGGCTACTGCGATTCGGCCAGTTTCCGGCATGCCTTCAGGCGCTGGTCGGGTATGCCGCCAAGCGCCTTTCGCGAGCGCTGCGCTCCCGCGCAACCGTGAATAGCCAGCGCCGGCTCGCTGGGCACGGCGGTATCGAACGGAGCGCCGTCGAAACGCTGGAACAGCAGATCGACGCTGGCCAAGGCGGTATCGGGCGGCGCCCCGCTTCAGACCTGGAATGACTACAGGAGATCGATTCCCGGCGCCAGCTCAATCGTGATCTCCTCGTGTTCGCGAAACGGCGTAAGCGCCGCTTCGCCAGCCAGCGACGAGGTGATGAGCCGCCAGTCGCGCAGCAGCGGGGTCCAGTGCTGTTGACGCGCGCGGCCGAGTTTGTCTGAATCGGCCAGCACGATGACCTCGGCCGCGCGGGCGACGATACACTCCTTCAGATAGGCCTGCTGGGCCGACGCCTCGCACAGGCCAAAGCCAGCCACCACCCCATCTGCGCCGAGGAACGCAACGTCGACGGTCAACCGGCCGAGGATCAGCTCGGCCAGCGGCCCGAGTGTGCTCATGCTCGAGCTGCGGAGTTCCCCTCCGACCAGTGTGAGCCGCACGCCCGGCGCATTCGCGAGCGCCATCACCGCGAGCAGGTTGTTCGTGACGACATGCAGGTTTTCGCGCGCGGACAGATGCCGTGCCAGGGCAGCACAGGTTGTGCCCCCGTCGAGCAGCACGGTAGCGCCATCGCGAACGTGTGCGGCGGCCGTGTGAGCGATGGCCTCCTTCTGTTCGCGCTGCGCCGCCTTGCGCTCGTCAAGCGACGCCTCCGGCTCGTGCATGCCAACGAGGGCGGTTGCGCCACCATAGGTGCGCACCAGCCGCCGCTGCTTCGCCAGCACGGTCAGATCGCGCCGGATCGTCGCTTCGGATACGTCCAGCGCGGCACACAGATCCTCGACGCTGGCGTCGCGTGTGCGGACGAACTCAAGAATTGCCTGATGGCGTTCGGTGGTCTTTTTCACTGCGTCAGCGGCGTCTCAAGGGGTTTCGATTTTACCCGACCCTCGCGCGCCTGCCCGTTGCTTCAGTGACGGCGCGTCGCCAGCTCCGCGCCCTGGCGCAACGCTTCGAGCATGCTGCCTTCGTCCACGATACCCTTGCCCGCGATATCGAAAGCCGTGCCGTGATCGACCGACGTGCGGATCACTTCCAGACCCACGGTGACGTTCACGCCGGCCTCGAGGC
Source organism: Paraburkholderia sp. (assembly GCA_031286755.1). Lineage (GTDB taxonomy): Bacteria > Pseudomonadota > Gammaproteobacteria > Burkholderiales > Burkholderiaceae > Paraburkholderia. Next base: position 55,196 of record JAITTX010000113.1, on the reverse strand, counting down.
CCAGCACCTTCACCGGGCCGTGCCCCTGGTCGTGATACATCGCGACGACCAGATCGAAGTCGCCACGGCCGGCGCGGAAGAACAGCGTGTCAGCCGGCAACGGACCGGTAACGTCGAGACCGCGCTCCTGCAGCAGCTTGACTGCCGGGATGATCTTCTCCTCTTCCTCGCCGTAGCCAAACAGGCCATTCTCACCCGCATGCGGATTGATTCCGCACACGCCGATGCGCGGTTTCTCGATCCCCGCTTTCACGAGTGTCGCGTGGCCGCGCTCGATGGTCCGCTGCACGAGACCCGGCTCGATCTTGCGGATCGCGTCGATGATGCCAATGTGGGTCGTCACGTGGATCACGCGCAGTTGGGGCGCGACGAGCATCATCGACACTTCGTCCACACCGGTCAGATGCGCGAGCATCTCCGTGTGTCCGGGATACTTGTGGCCACCCGCATGCAGCGCTTCCTTGTTCAGGGGCGCCGTGCAGATCGCATCGATTTTTCCCGCCTGCGCCAGCCCGGCTGCACGCTTGATGTACTGGTACGCCGCATCGCCCGCCACGGGCGACAGCTCGCCGAACGGCAGGTCATCGGGAATCAGCCCGAGGTCGATGCAGTCGATGGTGCCCTGCTCATAACGCGCCTGTTCGGCATCCTCGATGCGGCGAACCTTCAGGGCGCCGCCGACAATCTCATTGGCGCGTTCGAGGCGCCGGGCATCTCCAATCACGAGCGGGCGGCATTGCGCGTAGACCGACGCGTGCGCCAGGCTCTTGACGACGACTTCCGCGCCAACGCCAGCCGCATCGCCCATCGTGATGCCGATTACAGGAAGATAGTTGCTCATGATGTGATCTCGTTAGACTTCGGGGTTTGCTTCTGTTCATTCACGGTCGTCAGTGCGAGGCGGCGTCCGTTTCGGTTTCGTTGCGAAGGGTGAGCCAGGCCGCGTACAGCGCATGGTCGGTGCCGAAGGCGCCCGCTTTCGTCACGATGCCGGGGCGATGTTCGCGCGTGGCATCGAGCGGGCGCGCCACGGCGACACCCGCTTCGACTTCGGCCAGCAGATGCAGGTTGCTGATTCGCGCGGCCGCAAGCATCGCGCGTGCGGTCTCGCCGCCCGTGGCGATCAGGCCGCCTGCCTTCGTGAAATGCGGCGCGATGAGTTCGGCGAGCGCTGTCGACAGTTGGATGCCTTCCGCGGGATTGAACGCGTCGTCGCGTCCAATGCGCAGCAGCAGATCGCTGCCCGCGCACAGGGACACGGCAATCTGCTGCTGCAATGCCTTCCAGTCAGGATGGCTGGCACCCCGGCGCAGCACAACGGGCGGCACGATCAGTTCTTCGATGCCGCCACGCTCGCGCAGCATCGCGCACTGGCGCTCGCTCACCGCGGACAGGCTTCCGACAAGAATCAGGATCGGGCCGCCGGGAAACGACACGGTAGGCGCTGCATCCGCATGACTGCGCGCGCTTTCGCGCGGATCGAGCGCCGCGATCTCGCGCGCGAGTCCCCCAGAGCCGACCCAGAAGAATGGCGCGTTGCTCCGCAGCGTTGCACTGGCCAATGCGGCCAGCGCCTTTTCAGTTTGCGCGTCGACAATCAGTGCCTGCGTGCCACGCGCGGCGATCGCTTCGACCATGGCGGCCAGCGCACCCGGTTCGTCGCGCAGTGCTTCGGCGTCCAGCCGTTCTGCCGCGAGACCCGCGGCAGCGAGTTGCGTGGCGATGTCCGCGGACAAACCCGCGTGCTCGAGCTGCCACGTCGCGGTCTGTTCGAGCGGCTCGCCGTGGACGTAGACCCGGCCGTCACGCACGGTGCGCCCGGTGGCGGGAAACGCGGGCGCGACGATTGCCATGCCGGCCAGGGCCTGTAGCCCCGCGACTTCGGCGGCCCAGTTGCCTCGCAGTGTCGAATCGATCTTCTTGTAAAGCCGCTGGCCGCTCACGCTCATTTCCGCGTAGGCGGCCGTGGTACGGGCCGACGCGTCTTCAGGCGCAAGACGGCGCGTATCGGTATCGACCGCGATGGTGTCGGCGTCAGCATGCGCCTGCGTATGCGCCGCCTCCAGCGTGACGACCGTGCGATGCCCCGCGCCCGCAAAGCCAATCGCGCAATCCGCTGCACCCGACAGGTCGTCGGCGAGGATCAACAACTGCATCATGCGGGCTCCTGGTGAGTCTCCGTCTGCGCCGGCTTATGCCTGCGCTGGTAGCGCTTCGCGATGGACGCGGTCAGGATCGGCGACAGGATCGCCGTCACGACAACGCACGCAGCGACCAGCAGGGTCGCGCTTTGCGCTGCCGGCTCGTACACCGGATTCGCCGCGGCGACGAGCGCCGGCACAGCGGCCGCGTTGCCCGCCGTATTGGCCGCGGCCACGCCGGCGACACCGGTGCCGCCCGTCAGGCGATCGGCGAAATACAGGGGAATGCCCGTGACGACGACCACCGCGACACCAAGCCCGATACCGAGCAGCCCCGCCTGCCACACCTTGTGCAGATCGAGACCGGCGCCGAGCGCCAGCGCGAAGAACGGAATCATCACCGGCACGGCCTTTGCGAGGAAGGCACGCATCTCGCGGTCCAGATTACCAAGCAGCATGCCGAGCGCCAGCGGCAGGATGCTGCCCACCAGCGTTTGCCAGGGAAATGCCGAGAGCCCGGCCACACCCAGCGTCACCATCGTCAGGAACGGCCCCGATTCGAGCGACATGAGCGTATAGGCGCCCACGTCTTCCGACTTGCCGTACTGGCCCATCAGCGCCATGTAGAGGCCGCCGTTGGTGTCGTTCATCGCGGCGACCACGGCGAGCGTCGAGATCCCCGCGAACAGTCCGGCAGAGATGGGCTGCTCACCGAGGAAATGCCCGAGAATCACGCCGACGATGATGGCCGCGCCGACTTTCGTGACGAGTAGCGCGCCGCCCTTCTTCATCAGATACGGGGTCGCCTTCACGTCGATGCCGGCGCCCATGCACACGTAGAAGACGGCGAGGATCGGCAGCGCGCCCGTGAACAGCGCGCTGGTGAACGAGCCGAAGAATTTCGGCATGCCCGGCAGGAATGTCGCCACCATCGAGCCGATCAGCAGAGGCACGATCATCATGCCGCCGGGAATGCGCTCGATCGAGCGCTTGATTGGAATCTGGACCATGCATGTCTCCTGGCTTTATTCGTCGCGGTGATTGCTTCGCGCAAGGAAGCTATCTAAAAGTGATCGAGTCGATCAGGCCGCAGTGTAATCCGGCGCGGGAATTTGCGCAAATCAATCACGAAAATGACTGATTCAATCATATTGATCGAGCGAGCAGGAGCCGTCTGGACGGTGCCGCGCCAGCGCTCCGCGGGGCGCTGGCTGATGGAAGGGATGCTGTTGCGCGCGGAAAGTTGATCCGGGTGCGGTACGCTTCGAACATACCCGTGGGGCTTGCCATTATTCAGGGTCCGACAAAAATTTTATTGAAAAATGAATCTCAAGCAGCTGGAATACTTTGTTCGTGTCGCCGAGCTCGGCAGCTTCGGCAAGGCCGCCATGCAGTTGAACATGACCCAGCCCGCACTTTCGCGTCAGGTGCGGCTGCTGGAGACGGACCTGCGCACCACGCTGCTCATCCGCAATGGGCGGGGCGTGGTGCTGACCGAAATCGGCAAGCGGCTTTTTGACCATGGCATGAGCATCCTGCAGCTGGTTGCGAGCGTCACCGAGGATATCGAGGCTGCGCGCGACGAGCCGTCCGGGCACATCGTGGTGGGGCTGCCTCCGAGCCTCACACGCCGTCTGACCCCCTTCCTCGTTGATACTTTCCGTCGCGAACTGCCTGCCGCATCGCTGGCCATCGTCGAGGGGTTATCGACCCATCTCGTCGAATGGATTGCGATGGGCCGGGTGGATCTGGGCCTCATCTACAATCCGCAGTCCAGTCCGGCAATCGTGATCACGCCCGTGCTCGATGAGGCACTGGGCCTCGTGAGCCGCGCGGCGCGAGGCGACGCGAAAGTCAAACCCCTGCCGTTTTCCCAGCTCGCCGACTATCCCCTGATTCTTCCCGGCCACACCCACGCGATGCGACGGCTTCTCGACACCCAGGCTGCCATGTCCGGGCTGAAGCTCAACATCGCACTGGAAGTCTCGAGTGTCCCGTCAATCCTCGATCTCGTCCATGCGGGCTATGGTCATGCCGTGCTGACCCAGACCGCGCTCGCGGCTTCGCACCGGCCGAAAGCGTTCACGCTGCGCCCGTTCAGGGACCCCATGCTGACCAGCACCCTATGTCTCGCGGAATCCGCACAGAAGCCTGCCAGCCGGCTCGTGCGGCAAACCTCCCGATTGCTGCGGGAGATCGTTCCCCATGCCGAATCGGCATAACAGCTAGTAGGATCGTTGTACTAGGCAACACCTATCCCGATCGCCAGAATCGGGGCATGGAAAATTCTGCTGCTTCTGTTCGCTCCGGCGTGAGACTTTCTGGGGTCTCGTCGATGGCGACCCGCCTGCTGCTCGCCGACATCAGCGCGCTATACCGCGAGCAATACGGTATCGACGTGCATTTCAGGTCTGTTGGCGGCGTCGATGCTGCGCGACTCGTGCGTGACGGTCACCCCTTCGATCTTGTTGTGCTCGCAAGCAACGCGATCGACGCACTGATCGCAGATGGCCATCTCGTGGCCGATAGCAGGACAGATGTTGCCCGCTCGAACGTCGCCCTGGCGGTCCGCGCCGGTACGCCCCGCCCTGCGATTCACGATGCAAAGGCGTTGCGCGAAACCCTGCTCGCCGCGCGCAGCGTCGGGTATTCCACGGGGCCGAGTGGAACCGCCCTCATGAAGCTGCTGGCAGTGTGGGGAATCGAAGCGGCGATGGCTGAGCGCTTCGTACTCGCGCCCCCGGGCGTGCCGGTCGGCCAGCTTGTTGCCAATGGCGTTGTGGAATTGGGCTTCCAGCAGCTCAGCGAACTCATGAATCTTCCCGGCATCGACGTGCTGGGGACGATGCCGCGCGACTGCGCGATCGTGACGACATTTTCAGCCGCGCTGTGCGGGGGCGCGGCTCATCCCGGGCATGCACGCGACCTGCTCCAGGTCCTGCGCTCATCCACCACCGACGAACTCAAGCGCCGCCACGGCATGGAACCCGTCTGAGCGACGGCCTTTCCCTTCATCACGAACCCCTATGATCATCGACATACACGGGCATTACACGACAGCGCCGAAGGCGCTCGAGGAATGGCGCAACCGGCAGATCGCAGGCATCGCCGACCCGGCGCAGATGCCGCGAGCCTCTGAACTCAGGATTACCGATGATGAGCTTCGCGAGAGCATCGAGGGCAACCAGCTGCGCAAGATGCGCGAGCGCGGCTCCGATCTCACGGTGTTCTCGCCACGCGCGAGTTTCATGGCGCATCACATCGGCGACTTCAACGTCAGCAGCACGTGGGCTGCGATCTGCAACGAGCTGATCCATCGCGTCTCGTCCCTGTTCCCCGATCATTTCATCGGCGCGGCCATGCTGCCGCAGTCGGCCGGCGTCGATCCGCGCTCATGCATTGCCGAGCTCGAGCGATGCGTCAGGGACTATGGATTCGTTGCCGTCAACCTGAATCCGGATCCGTCGGGTGGCCACTGGACTTCGCCGCCGCTCACGGACCGCCACTGGTACCCCCTGTACGAAAAGCTCGTGGAGCTCGACGTTCCCGCGATGATCCACGTCTCGACCTCGTGCAACGCGTGCTTCCACACGACGGGGGCGCACTACATCAACGCCGATACGACGGCCTTCATGCAACTGGTTCAGGGCGATCTGTTCAGGGATTTTCCGGCGCTCAGATTCGTGATCCCGCACGGCGGCGGCGCAGCCCCCTATCACTGGGGACGTTACCGCGGCCTCGCGCAGGAGCTCAAAAAGCCGCTTCTCACGGAACATCTGCTCAACAACGTTTTCTTCGATACCTGCGTCTATCACCAGCCTGGCATCGACCTGCTCACGAAAGTCATTCCGGTCGACAACATCCTTTTCGCCTCCGAGATGATCGGCGCCGTTCGCGGGATCGATCCGGAAACCGGCCACTACTACGACGACACGCGGCGCTACATCGAGGCCACGCTCAACCTGAGCGCGGAGGAGCGCCACAAGGTCTACGAAGGCAACGCGCGCCGCGTCTATCCGCGTCTGGACGCGGCACTCAAAAAGAAGGAGAAGCAGGATGTTTGAACCAGGCGTTGTACATCGCCGCATTGAACGCACCGCGCCGGAGGTTGCCGGCGCACTCGCGAGCTTCGGCTCTGCCACCGTGCACGAGGCGATGGGCCGTGTCGGTCTCATGAAGCCCTATATGCGCCCTGTCTACGCGGGCGCCCAGGTTTCCGGCACGGCCGTCACCGTCCTGCTGCAACCGGGCGACAACTGGATGCTCCACGTTGCGGCCGAACAGATCCAGCCGGGCGATATCGTTGTCGCGGCCGTGACGTCGGAGTGCTCGGACGGCTATTTCGGCGACCTGCTGGCAACCAGCTTCAAGGCGCGCGGCGCACGGGCGCTGGTGATCGACGCGGGCGTTCGCGATGTGCGCACGCTCACGCAGATGGAATTTCCCGTCTGGAGCCGTTACATCAGCGCAAGGGGGACGATCAAGGCCACGCCCGGTTCTGTCAATGTCCCGGTGGTGTGCGCGGGCGCGCTCGTCTCCCCGGGCGACGTGATCGTTGCCGACGATGACGGCGTGGTCTGTGTGCCTCGCGGCATGGCGAAAGCGGCGCTGGAAGCCGCCGCCGCACGCGAGGCCAATGAAGCGGCCAAGCGCGAGAAACTCGCCAGTGGCGTGCTGGGGCTCGACATGTACGGCATGCGTGAGCCGCTGGCGAAAGCCGGCCTCCGGTATGTTGACTGAGCGGAGGCGAGACATGTCCAGCATGCATTCCAGAGTCACGACAGGCCCCTTCCAGAAAACCGCGGGCTGGCTCGACTGGTTCGAAAACCCGAGCCGGCCGTCGTTCAGCCTGCCCGCCGGCGCCGTCGATGCCCATTGTCATGTGTTCGGCCCGGGCGAGCGCTTCCCGTACGCGCCGCAACGCAAGTACACGCCGTGCGACGCTTCGAAGGAACAGCTTTTCGCGTTGCGCGATCACCTGGGTTTCGCGCGTAACGTGATTGTCCAGGCGACGTGCCACGGCGCCGACAACCGCGCCATGATCGATGCGCTTCTCCATTCGGATGGGCGCGCACGGGGCGTTGCCACGCTGCCTTCCGACGTCACCGACGCAGAACTGCAACACCTGCACGACGCAGGCGTGCGCGGCGTGCGCTTTAACTATGTCCGGCGTCTGGTGGATTTCACGCCTGCGGATGAACTGATGAGAATGGCGCACCGCATTGCCCCGCTCGGCTGGCATGTGGTGATCTACTTCGAGGCGCCGGACCTTCCGGAATTGTGGGACTTCTTCACCGCGCTACCGACCACCGTGGTCGTCGACCACATGGGCCGCCCGGACGTGACAAAACCGGTGGATGGTCCCGAATTCGAACGCTTCGTGCGCTTCATGCGCGAGAACCCGAACGTGTGGTCCAAGGTGACCTGCCCGGAGCGGCTGTCGGCTGCCGGACCCGAGGCCCTCGATGGGCAGCGCGCGGCCTATCGCGATGTCGTGCCGTTCGCCCATCGCATTGTCGAAGCCTTCCCGGATCGCGTGCTCTGGGGGACCGACTGGCCGCATCCGAACCTGACCGGCCACATGCCGGACGACGGACTGCTGGTGGACTTCATCCCCCAGATCGCGCCAACCGCCGCGCTTCAGAAGCGCCTGCTGGTCGATAACCCGATGCGCCTTTACTGGCCAGAGGAAACCTGAACATTTTTTTCCGCACGACCCGAATATCGTGGTGAGCGTGGCGCCGGGCCCCGGCGCTCATGCTCATCACTTTGCTGATCGATAAAACAAGGAGACATCACCGTGCAATCCCCGCCTACCCACGCTGCGGGTCTCGTGCTTACCCCCTGGCAGAAGTCACAGGCCGTGGCGATGTCCTGCCTCGGCTGGGCATTCGACCTCTTCGACCTCTTTATCCTGCTGTACGTGGCGCCGATTCTCGCCACCGTATTCTTCGACTCATCGCGGCAGATGCTGTCGCTGGCCGCTGTCTACGGCGCCTTCACGGCGACGCTGATCATGCGTCCGGTCGGCGGCTATCTGTTCGGCCGGTATTCCGATCGCCACGGCCGCAAGAAGACACTGGTGGTTGCATCCGTTGGTGTCGGCGTATCGACCGCCCTCATGGGCACGATCCCAACCTATCAGAGCATCGGCATCGCCGCGCCGGCGATCTTCCTGCTGTTGCGCCTGATTCAGGGCGTGTACATGGGCGGGATGGTCGCCGCCACCCATACGCTCGGTACCGAGTCGATCGGGCCAAAGCATCGCGGGCTTGCCTCGGGGATCATCTGCGGCGGCGGCTCCGGGATCGGCAAGCTCTTCGCGTCCCTCATCTACGTGCTGGTGAGCGCCCTGATTCCCGCCGCGGCATTCACGGCGTGGGGCTGGCGAGTCATGTTCTTTTCCGGCCTCGCGAGTTCACTGCTTGGCCTGTTCGTCTTCACGCGTCTTCAGGAGTCGCCCTTGTGGCTCGCGCTCGCGGCGCAACATCGCGCGGAACCGGCGAAACAGCAGAAGAAGGCCAGTGCGCTGCGCGGCGGCTTCGTGGGTATCACGGTCGGGTGCGTGTTACTGACGCTCACGGGCGGTGGCCTGTCGTATCTGACTTCCGGCTATCTGCCGACGTTCCTCAAGATCGTCAATCACGTGCCGCACACCACGCTGGGCCTGATCCTGAGCGTGTCCGCGGTCTGCGTCAGCCTTACATCCGTGGCCTCGGGCGCGCTCACCGATCGCATCGGCCGGCGTCGCGCGATGCTGATCTATGGCCTGATCTCGCTGGTGACGATTCCCCTGCTGTACATCGGGTTGACCCACGCGGAGGGGATCGGCGCCATTGCCTGCTACACGGTTGCGCTCAGCTCGATCGGCACATTCTGCTACGCGCCGCTCGTGATTGTGCTCAATGAGCGCTTCCCGACCGAGATCCGCTCGAGCGGCACGGCGATTTCGTGGAACGTCGGCTTCGCCATCGGCGGCTCGATGCCAACGCTTGTCTCACTGCTCGCGACTGAAGTGGGTGCCCTGCCGATGACGCTTGCCGTGGTCAGCGCGCTCGTGAGCCTGGTGTATCTGGCCGTCGTCTTCATCATGCCCGAGACCAAGGGAGCGATGGACGCATTGTCCGCTCCGGCGACGTAAAGAACGTCAACGGTGTCCGGGCGGATCTGATCTCGCCGCTGCGCGGGGCGCCCGGCCGCCCTGCCTTCCCGTAGTTACCCTGTCACCTGGGCGCGATCTCCGCCCGGGCCAGGTATCTCGCAAAATAAAAAATATTAAGGATGACAAAATATGAAAAAGACTCACGGATCTGGAAATCTTCGTTCGTTACGGATTGCGTCTCTCGCCTGTACTTCGCTCGCCATGTACGCGGGCTGCGCGCACGCTGCCACGCTCTCAGGCGATGATTCGTCGTCGGTCAATCTGTACGGCCTGATCGGCACCTACGTCGCCCACTCGAAGCCCAGCATGACACCCAAAGGCTCGGTTCAGATGGGTGGCGGAGGGCTCACGACGTCATACTGGGGCATCAGCGGCAATGAGGCTCTGGGTGGCGGAACCAGCGTGATCTTCAAGCTCGAAAGCTTCTTCCGGCCCAATACCGGCCAGATGGGCCGCAACACCACCGACGGCCTGTTCTCCCGCAACGCGTATGTCGGGCTGGCAAACCCGACCTACGGGACGGTCAAGTTTGGCCTGCAGACAACCCAGACGTATCTGAACCAGAGCATGCTCAACCCGTTCGGATCGTCCGTCGTGTTCTCGCCGCTCGTGGTGCAGTCTTACGTGGCGGGCTACAACGGTCAGGTAATCGGCGATACCGTCTGGGGCAATACGCTCGGCTACTACTCGCCTTCGTTCCACGGCCTGACGGGCGTCGTCCAGTATTCGGTCAGCAGCGTGACGGGTCACCAGGGGCGCGACAACCTCGGCCTGCACCTCGTCTACGCTCATGGGCCATTGCAGGCGGCGTTTTCGGCGCAGCGGGTGCGAGGCGCGCCCAATTCTCCGGGAGCCGATCAAACGCTTTACCTCGCGGGTGCAACCTATAACGCACAGTTTGCGAAGTTCTATGGCTCGTTCCAGAGCACCAACACAACGACTTCGCACGTCGGCACGCATACCTGGCAGCTCGGCGTCTCTGTGCCGGTGACCACGGTGTCGTCCATACTCGCCTCGTGGGCCATCACCCGGCTGAGCGCGCCATCAAATCAGGATTCGGTGCATAACACGGGATCGATCGCCTACGATTACTACCTCTCGAAACGCACGGATGTCTATGCCGTGTACTCGTACGACAAGATTTCCGCGCATCCCTCCGGCAGCACATATGGCGCAGGTATCCGGCATCTGTTCTGACGCCAGCACTTCCCGCGACGGCGGCCACGTGCCGCCATTTTCCACGTGCTCTGATTGCACGTGGCTTCTCTCCCCGGTTACGGGTTCTGTGCTGTTTCAACCGTCTCGTTGAACAACCCCAATCCGGTGCCACCCGCCTCGGCGCCCCCCTCCTTTGCTCGCAGCTTTGACGCACCACACATGCGAATTCGCGATTGCAGACCGCCCGCGTCAGTTAGTTGCGTTAGCCGACAAAGCTAGAGACGCGTCTACGCAAGCGCCATCCGCTCTCGCGTAAACCCGAGTCTTGACGTCCCTCGATGCGCACCATATCATTTTATGAACATATTGTTCATTTTTGAACAATTTCAGTGCGACCGTTAGCGAAGGCACGCCTCGGATTGCAGTTACATGAGCAACATCGGACCCACCGGAAACACGGTGCGCGTAAGGACAGATCGAATGGCTTCTCTGAAAATTGGTATCAATGGCGCCGGAATTGGCGGCCTGGCGGCGGCAATCGCATTGCGCAAACTGGGTCTGGAGGTGCAGGTCTTCGAGCAGGCTGCCTGCTTTGCCCGCGTGGGGGCGGACATCAATCTCACGCCCAATGCCGTGCGCGCGCTCGATGGTCTCGGCGTGGGCGACGCGCTGCGCGAAACGGCTGCGCGGCCCACGTACCGTATCAGCCGCATGTGGGATACCGGTGAAGAAACCTCGCGCCTGCCTATGGCCGACGAAGCGCAGGCACGCTATGGCGCGCCCCAGCTGACGATGCATCGCGGCGATCTGATGGCCGCCCTCGAGCAGGCGCTGCCCCCGGAATGCGTTCGCCTGGGCTCTAAAGCCGTGTCGATCGATTCGCGTGCCGACGGCGCCACCCTGCACTTCGCCGATGGTTCGGAGGAAACGGTCGATGTGCTGATTGGTGCGGACGGAATCCACTCCGTCGTGCGGACCGCGCTATTCGGCGCCGAGCACCCGATTTTCACCGGGCAAGCCGCCTACCGGGCTGTGGTGCCTGCCGAGCGTCTCGCGGTCCCCAATCTGGACGCCTTCACGAAATGGTGGGGGCCCGAGTCCACTTCGCAGATCGTCACGTTCCCGCTGAATCGCGGACGAGAAATTTTCGTCTTCGCCACGGTGCCGCAGGAAAGCTGGCGCCACGAATCCTGGACCACGCCAGGCCGCGTAGAGGATGTGCGCGCCGCTTACGCAGCGTTTCATCAGGACGCACGCGCATTGCTCGATGCCTGCGACGACGTGCTGATCTCCGCGCTCTACGTGCGCGACCCGCTGCCGGCGTGGTCGGCCGGTCATTGCACGCTGCTGGGCGACGCCACGCATCCGATGATGCCGTTCATGGCGCAAGGCGCCGGCATGGCGATCGAGGACGCCGTGGTGCTTGCGCGCTGCCTCGCCGAAGCCGGAGCAACGGGCGTGCCGGCCGCGCTTGCGCGCTACCAGCAGGCCCGTCACGAACGCACCAGCCGCATCCAGATCGGCTCACGCGGCAACGCGTGGCTCAAGGAAGGCGGCAATGCCGACTGGGTCTATGAATACGATGCCTGGAACGTGGCGCTGCACTGATCCCGTATGGGATACTTGCCCGCCCTAACCTGCCTGTCACGATGCCACGCGAACCCAAGCATGCCGGCGATGCCAATCCAGCCGAAGACGACGACCGACTCCAGCTGGTCACCCCGGTCGTGCGCGCGCTGCGGCTGCTCAAGTTCATTGCGGAAGGGGGATCGACCGCCAATCTGAGCGAACTCGGGCGACGCATCGACGTGAACCGCGTCACGGTCATGCGCCTGCTCGCTACGCTTGAGCATGAGGACATGCTGGAACGCCTGCCGCAGGGCGGGCATCAAGCGGGCTTCGCGTTCCTCAAGCTCGGCGCCAGTGTGCTGGCCGGCCAGGATCTCACCACCTTTGCGCGCCGCATCCTCGCCTCGCTAAGCGAGTCCCTGAAGCTGTCAGCGTACCTGAGTGTGCGTGATGGCCGCGATGTGCTGTATCTCCTGCGGAACATGCCGCAGACCGCGCTGGTGAGCAACATTCAGGTGGGCAGCCGTGTACCGGTGCACCAGACCACGCCGGGCAGGATGCTGATTGCCCATCTGCGCGAAGACGAGGTGCGCGATCTCCTCGGCCCGGAGCCCCTGGCCGCGGCAACACCGCAGGGCGCGACGTCCTACACGCGGCTGATGGAGATTCTGGGAGCCGACCATGCGCGCGGCTGCGCCTGGAGTTTCTCGGGTTTCGAAGCCGGCATCGATGCCTGCGCGGCGCCGGTGTTCGATGCGAGCGGCACGGCCGTCTCAGCGATCAGCGTGGCCGGGCCGGTGCAACGCTTCGAACTCGACCCGGAGCTGCGTGAACGCACGGAGCGCGAGGTCAGGCACGCCGCCCGGGATCTTTCCGGATTGCTGGGCCATGTGCCCCCTCGTTCTTCGAGGGCGTGAAAAGCGATCGTCGGCAGGCGAGCGGCGCCTGGCCGCTCCTTATCAATTCGGGCGAGACCCGGCCTTTCAGTGCTTCAGGAAGTCGATCACCACGCGGTTGAACGCTTCGATGTAGCGCATGGCAAACGTCGAATCGCGGGTGGCGCCACGCAGGCAGCCTAAAGAGACGTCTTTGAATCGCGAAGCGGATAGACCGATGGCCGGTGGTCTATCTGAGCCGTTTCGGCAGGGCGTGACGCCGCGCCCGGAATGGCCACCGCGCCACGCACGAAGGTCTTCAATATCGCTTCGGCGCGCGGGTTCTGCTCGCCGCGCATTAACGTTGCGGCGTAGCGCTGCCAATCATGGTCGCCGAGTTTGAAGAGGCAGCCCGCCATTAATGCCAGCGAGAGCGGATTCAATGTCTGGGTGGCTTCGAGGCGTTTGAGCAGCCGCACGGCGCCAATCCAGTCCGCGTAGCGAATATGCAGGCGGACCGACGCAAGGTAGACCGCAAGCCCCTCCGGGCACAAGATGTCGATGCAGGCCAGCAAGTCCTCCAGATCTTCGCGCGACGCGGAGGTCAACCCGGCGTCGAAGACTTTCAGCAAGAGCCCGGGAACGTGGGCCGGACATGGCCTGTATGACGAATCGGCAGGATTCGCCGGGGTCCGATCCAGCATGGCGTATGGCAATTCCGTTGAATGAATGCGAATAACGAAAATCGTGATGGCACGAGCCGATTGTGATTCGATCCGCGCGGCCATTGCAGCGAAAACTTCGCGAAGTCATACATCGTTTCCGTTCGCCGCAAAGTCAAAATCGTGCGTCCCTATAATCGAATAATGACTAAAGAAGCGAACCCGTGGCCGGAAACCACCGGCACGCCCTGATTCGTTTGGTGAAACGCACTTTCACGGAGGTCAGATGAGCGAATTTACAGTGGGCAACAACTTGCCCGTCAACAACGGCCAGAGTGTCAATTTCAACTCGCAACTGCAAACCACGCAGGAACTCGAACTGGAGATCGAACAGCTTCTTACCCAGCTTACGCAGGAGGAGACTCCGGTTTCCGGCGCGGGTGGTATGGGCGGCGGCGGCTTAGGCGGCACGCCTAACACCGACAATCTGGTGCAAATGGGCAACTCGGCGCAACAGCAAGGCGCACAAACCGCGATGCAGAATTTCCAGAGCAGCGACCCCACAGACTTCAATGCGTTCATGAATGCGCTGAAGTCGGGCGACGGCAACAAGGCCACGCACATACTCGCCGGTGCGGTGCGCTCCGGAAAGCTCGATCAGGCCGATGCCGCCGCAATCGGCGGCGATCTGCAACAGACCGCCAACGAGAACGGCGGCGGCAAGATCAACGGCATGGCTAGAGCCGACCTCGCATCCGTGCTGGGGCAAGACGTTCTCGCCAAGGGCGAAACGCGGGACCAATATGCCATGCAGCAAGAATTCGGCATGAAGGCGTAATGCCGGGCGGCGTCGATCTGATTGCCCCACCGCTTCTCTTGATAGCCCGATGAAAGCTCTTAGTCCGCTCCGCCCGCTTTTTGCTTCATTTCGGGCTACCTGGCATTATCGGCGTCGGTATTCTGGCGCAACAATAACCGCAAGCGCATTGCTCGCGCTTTGCGGCTGCGCCACGCAGCCACCGCAGCCGCCCACCGCGAACGAGTCGCTTCCCGACGATCTGCGGGCCTCCCCGACCGAAGTCCTCCAGGAAGTGATGCGGGCCACCGGGGATCAGACCTACGTCTGCCGGCGCACGCCTTCGGCTCCGACGGGCGCGGCTACGCCCGCCACGGGCGATGGTGGTCAACTGTTCTGGACCGAAGTGGGCTCCGAGGCCACGCTGATCGATTCGGCCAACAACCGGAGCGCCGGCACCATCGTGCCCGGACCGCACTTTATCGCCTACGACGGCAGCTATGTGATCGGCACGCGGCTAGCCGAGCGTCAGGTTGGCGCGAACACGTTAACGTGGGTCCGCTACCGGGCGAAGTACGTTGCCACGCCGCGCCCGGGCGAAGGCCGTTTCGCGGATGTGTCCTCGATCCAGCGGATCGATACCCGGGGCGGGTTGCCGCCGCAACCGGCCTGCTCCGTCGAAGGCACCCGGTTGCTGGTGCCTTACGGCGCCACCTACATGATCTATCGCGAGCAAGGCCACGCCCCGCTCGCGCAAGTCACGCCCGCCGAATAAGCCGCCGAATAAGCCGCCGTCCACGCAGGTCGTGCCCGTCCGCGCCATGCCGGGGCCGCGTGCCTGCCAGTCCACGCTCGCAGGGCGAGGCACGCGCACGCTACTTTCCCGCGTCGATTATCGCCATCAGGCGCGTCCCCATGGAGTCCATGCATTCCCGTTGCCGTTGCGCATACTCCGCGTGCCGTACCCTCAACACGTCCCGCGTTTGCGCGTCCTCCAGCGTATCGATCGCATCGAGACAGCGCCGCACGGCATCGTCCGCATCGCAGCTCGCCAGCCACGCTTCGCATTTCGCCTCGCACAACAGGCGGTCGATGCGCGTATCCATCGACACCCCGAATACCGGCACGCTGTGCGATATCGCGAGCAAGGCGGCGTGATAGCGCGTGGTCACCACGCATTGCGCCTGCGCGACCGCACTGGCCACTTCATCGAGCGTGCCCTCCCCGCGCACCACGCATTCGGTATCGAAAGGCAGGCGCGCCGCGAGATCCCTGCACGCGGCACGGTCGACCTGCTCCATGCCGACGATCACCGGCGTGTAGCCGCGCGCGCGCAACCGTGTTGCGATTGCCGCGAAGCGCTTCAAATAAGCGTCGTACGCATTCGCACGTTGCGCGTCCCAGCTGTGAAAATGCAGCAACCCATAGCGGTATGGCGAAATCTCGCCGCTCGCATCGAGTGCGCGCGAGCGCGCGGCATCCGCGCAAACGGGCCACCAGTACGGATTCGCGAGGCACAGCGCCGCCCCGCGCGAAGCGCGCCGCGCGCCGCGCGCCTGCCACGTCCATGCCGCATCGGCGCCCGCCATGCTCGCGACGCCCAGCTCGCGCAGATGTGCGCGCGCTTGAGCGTTGCGGCACATGACGTGACCGCCTTGCGCGGCGTTGCGCCTGACGAAGCGCGTTAACGGCTCGCTCATCGTGCCGCTATCGACGCCATACGCAATCGCCGGCAGACCATATGCACGGGCGAGCGCGACGCCGCCAATCAGGATTCCCGCCAACGAATCGGAGAATTTCGACGTATAGGTCGAGCCTTCGATATTGATGACGATATCCGCCTCGCCGATTGCCGCATCCAGCGCGTCCGGCACATAAGGCAACGCCGGCACGAGCTTGGGCGTGCTCGCGAGCACTTCGTGATCGAACAGGTCGCCGAGCGCGAAGAGCGTGAACTCGGGTTCGCGCGGCGCAAACAGCCGGCGCAGTTGCGCGATGGTTTCGATCGTGCGCAGATCGGCCCCCGTGTTGCCCGCGCCGTGGTAGCCGAGCAGCAAGACGCGCGGCGCGGCGCGGGTGTCGCGCACGCGCGGGCGCCCCGCGCGCCGCGCGGCATCGATGCGCGCCTGCATGTCGTCCAGGAACACCGCGTCGGGCTCGGGCGCACTCGCGTAGCGATGCAGCGCGCGATGGGAGCGGCGCACGGGATCGTCGAATTGCGGCCAGTCCATCATGCGTCTCCCACCGTGCGGGCGAGCTGCTGCATCTGCGTCGCGCAGGAGTGCGCATCGACAGCCAGTTCGATGAGCATCACGCCCGCGTGCGCGCGCGCGTCGGACAACGCGGCATCGAGTGCGGCAAAGTCATCGACACGCCGATGCGCCAGCCCGAAGCCCTGCGCAATTGCCGCGAAGTTCAGCGTATAGGGATTGCGAATCGCGCGCCTGAAACCCGGTGCCTGCGCAACCGGCAAGAAGTCGAAAATCGCGCCGCCGCCGTTGTCGACCACGCAGACGCAGGCAGGCGTGCTCACGCGCTGCGCCGAAGCCAGGGCGCAGAGATCGTGAACGAACGCCTGATCGCCGAGCACGAGCAGGCCCGGATCGCGGCGCGCCAACACGCTGCCAAGAAACGTGGCTAGCGTTCCGTCGATACCGCTGACACCACGGTTGGTATAAAAGTCCTGCGCTTTGTCGCGCACGTCATAGCCGATATCGGCATGACGGACCGCCATGGAATTGCCCGCATGCACGAACGCGAAGCCAGGCGCATTCAGCACGCGATGCACCGCCGCGACCTCGCCCCATGCGAGCGAGCGCACGCAGGCGCGCCGCTCGCGCGCCGAATAGGCGGCAACGCTCGCCCAACGGTCGCGCCAGCCCCAGGCGACGGCCGGCCCGCCGCGCTCGCGGCCATGCACCGCGCTCGCCAGCGCCCGGGCCAGCGCTTCCAGCGTTGCCGGCGATGGCGCAACCAGCACGTCACGCGGATCGAGGCCGGGGTGCAAATAGTCGTGCGCGATGGGAAACGGTGCGATGCGCAGCGTCGGCGCGTTGCCGTGCGACTCGAACCATGCATGCAGCGCGGGCAACACCGGCGCCATGCCGAAACGGATCACCAGGTCGGGCCGGGCATCGGCAAGGCGCGTCCCGCTGAACACATCGAAGGCGTTGACGATCAATGCGCCCGCCTCGCCGCGCACCGCGGCCTCGGGGCTCAACGCGCCGTGCCGCGCGCGCAGTCCGCTGGCCGCATCGGCCACAACCGGAAAGCCGGTGATACACGCGAGCGCGAGCACGGCTTCGTGCGGAACCGCAGGCTCAGCCCCCACTACGATCAGGCCCGCCAATCCGCCCGACGACGACGGGCATGCGCCGTCACGCGCCCTCACTCGCGCGATGAAACGCTTGACCCGCTCTTCGATCTCGCGCGGACCGGGGCTGCTTGCCTCACCGCGGTTGCGATGCGGCTCGAAGCAAGCGGACGACCAGGCGCGCGCGGCCGTTGCCAGCGCGTCGGGCGACACGCCCTGAACCTCCGTCGCGTCGTACACCCCGGCCAGCGGCACGTTCAGATGGACCGGACCCCGCGTGCGGCGGCACGGTGAAGGCAACGCGTCGATGCGAGGGCTCGCCGCTTCGTCACCACCGGCGCCGAGCATGGCCGCCAACACCCGCGCCACTTGCTCGCGCATCGCCTCCACGGCATCAGGGGCGTCGCGCGGATCGTCGAGATCCGCCTGCGCGCGCACGAACGCGCGCGTTGCGCCGCAATGGTCGGCCATCTGTCCGAACGACGCGCCCCGCAACGCGCGCGGCCGATCGCAGGTGAGCACGACCAGCGCGATATCGCTCGCGTCGGCTTCCATGAGCGCCGGCAATGCGTTCGCGATCGCCGAGCCCGAAGTCGTCACGATGGCCACCGGCTCGCCGCTCGCTTTCGCGAGGCCCAACGCGACGAATGCACCGCTGCGCTCGTCGCAGCTCACCATTTCCGCGGCAATGCGCGCGTGGTTTTCGAGCGCGAGGCACATCGCGCTTGCCCGGCCGCCCGGGCAGAGCACCGCGCGGCGCACACCGGCCGCATCGAGTGCGGCGACGATGCAGCCGGCCCAGGCGGCGTTGAGCGAGGCGCCGGCCTTGCTCGCCGGCGCGAGTGTTTCGAACGAGGTTGCCATCACACTCGCCATCACGAAACCTCGAACGCGGAGCGGATCCCGATCGTGCGCCTGTCATGTCCCTCACCCGCATTGCCGGGCGCCCGTCCTTCGCGCTCGGCTGTGATGAGCCCCTCCATGATGCGGCGCGCGCGAATCGCGCCACGATCGATCGGCAGGAGCGCGGGCCGCGCATCCCAGAAGTCCGTATCGCCGATGCGCGCCTGCTGCGCCTCGAGCATCGGCAAATCCTCACGCTCGAAAGGCCGCATCAACCCCTCCACGGCGTAACGCACGAGCTCGCGCCCGGCGTCGCCCATGGCCGTCGGCAGGCCGAACGCGAAGAAGTAATGCGTCGTGCGCGCCGTCTCCGGCGTGAGCCAATGCGCCGAAGGCGCGATGCGCCCGGATTCGCGCGGCGTGCCCTCGGCGGTCACGCCGACCACGATCGTCAACAACCCCGGTGGCGTCCACTTGACGTCCATCCAGCGGTCGACGCAGGAGCCGGCCGGCACGCCGAAGCCGTTTGCGACGAAAGGCTGCAACGTCTCCTTGAAGACGGACCGGCGCACCCACACGGTTTCGCCGAGACTGCCCGCCTGGACGTCGCTGCGCGCAATGGCTTCGCTGCCGAGCGTGTCGGGATGCAGGAACTGGAAGTGGCTCAAGTCGAGCAGATTGTCCGCGCTCAACTGGTAATGCGCGCGGGTCTTCAGATAGCCGTGGTGCGTGAAATGGGTTGCAGGATCCACGAAATCGAATCCTGCGAGCCGCGCCCTGTCGGCGCACTGCGGATCGCCCGGCCAGAACCAGATCGCGCCGAAACGCTCCAGCACGGGATAGGTGCGGACCTGTGCCTGCGCGGGGACGCGGCCGTCGCCGTGCGGATTATGGACACAACGACCGCTGCCGTCGAAGCGCAAGCCGTGAGACGGGGATTCGAGCACGCCGTCGACCACGCGTCCGGACGAGAGCGGCGCGAAACGATGCGCGCAGCGGTCGTCGAGTGCGCAGGCCTGCCCCTTCGCGTCGCGATACAGCACGATGGGACGCTCGAGCAAGGTTCGCGCAAGCGGCGTTGCGCCATTCAGCTCGTCGGCGAATGCCGCGACATACCATGCATTTAATAGAAAGGACATCCATGCTCCTCTATATGGCTATTCGAGTGCGCCTGAAGCGTGCGACACCGATTGATCTATTGCGACGCACAATTTCATGAGCCTTGCAGGTGGGCAACCGCCGATTTACGCGCGAAGCGAAGCCTCAAGATGCGTAGCAGCAACCTCAAAAAATCTGAACTCACCTTTCTGTTTAGAAAGAGTTCTGGAAGCCTTGATCGGATGGTGTTTGCGGGTGATCGACGTCATAATTACCGCGCGCCTTTTATCGCGACGAAATAAATACCGACTTGTTGAATGAAATGGATTTATCGCGTTCCAGCAGACAATTAACGCCTTTCTTTCCATCAAAGCCTCATTTAGCGCGCGCGTTAATTTCCCATTCGATGCGTAATGTACATTCCATGCGAAACAATTCGTTACAACCCTGATTTATGAAGAACCGTAGTTTCGCCATACGCGGCTTGAGGCCGCTTTCACGAAAGAACAAATGCGACGCTTTTAGCCTCGCCATTGGAGAGCAAGTTGAAACTCGCTGTCATGACCACCGACCGCAGTCTGTTCAAACTGATCAGCCTGTGCTTTCTTGAAGACTTGATCGAATGCCATTGCTTTAGCGACGACGTCGCATTGAGCCGCGCCATCTATCGCGAGGACTATCAGGCCATCATCGTGGACGCGGCCACGGGCCTCGATCCGAACCGCGCCGTGTTTGCCCGGCGTGCCTGCTACGGCGACCGCCGTGCGCCGCTGATCGTCATCGGCGTATTCGACGGGCGCGACGACATCGAGCAGGCCTTCAACGCGGGCGCCGACGACGTGGTGTGCTCCCCCATCGACTGGGGCGAGCTGGCCGTGCGCACGCACCTCGCGCTGCGCCGCGTCGAAGCGGCGTCGAATGTATCGAGCACACGCGCCGACGGCGAACTCCACTTTGGCCCCTATCGGCTGGACCGCCGCGCGGGCACCGTGCAACTGGACGGACGCGCGATCCGCCTGACCGTGCGCGAGTTCGCGATCGCCTGGCTGCTGTTCTCGCGCGCAGGTGAATACGTGAGCCGCCGCACCATTGCCGGGGCGATCTGGAGCAGCACCGAAGACATCGTTGGGCGCACGCTCGAGCAGCACATCTACAAGCTGCGCAAGAAGCTCGAATTGAACGGCGCCGCCGGCGTGCAGTTGCGCACGATGTACGCGCATGGCTACCGCATCGAGATGGGCGACGGATTGGTGGACGGCGCGCAGGCGCCCGAGCTCGACGAAGCGGATCGAATCGAGGCGCCGGCCCGCTCGCTGGGCCTCCCGCAGGCCGAAACGCCGGTGTCCGCGCATGTCACGCGCGCGCTCGAAGTGCATCACGGGAGCAGCGACGCGGCGCGCCAGGCGCAGTCGTGGATGCCCGGCGGCGCGGACTGCGCCACCACCCGCGCGGGCGCTTACGGCGCGAACGACCCGGAGGCGAACTGCGTGCCTGCGTTCGCGATGCCGGCCGCGCGTCTGGCCAGCGCGCGCCGTCGCGGCTAGACCGGCTGCGCCGCTCGAAGCACTCCACCCTTGCGTTTTCGCTCGCTGCATCGCCATGGCTCACAGGTCCAGCACGCGCGGCGTGAGCAGGAAGATGCGCTCCATGTGCGAATGGTTGTCGCTGTTGTTGCGGAACAGCGCGCCGATGATCGGAATCTTCGAGAGCCCCGGCACGCTCGTCACGCCATTCGAGAGATTGTCGGAGCTGTAGCCCGCAATGAGCAGACTCTCGCCTTGCGCGACAACCGCTTGCGTATTGATCTCGCTGCTCGTGATCACCGGAATGTTGTCGACCTGCTGACCGGTCAGCTGGCCGTCCTCGACATGGACGTTCATCTTGATGCGGGTCTGACCGTTCTCGGTCACCACCATCGGCAGCACGCGCAGCGAGACGCCCGTGGAGATGCTGTAAAGATCCGCCGAGGTATAGCCGGACACGCGCACGAAGAAGCGCGTCTTGTTGTCCATCACGGCCTCCACGTTGTCGAGCGTCGCGACTTTCGGCGTGGCGTCGATCTTCGCCTTCGAATCCTCGGCCGAAGCATTGATGCGGGCGAGCAGATAGCGCCCCGCATCGCCGAGCACGGCCGTAAGCGAAGCGCCAAGCGGTGTGGCCTGAACCACCGTGGTGCCGTCCGCGAGTGTCGTCGTGCCGAAGTTCGGATTGATGTTGCCGTTGTAGCTGTTTTGCTGGTACGTGCCCGTTCCCGTCTGGAAGTCCAGATGGCTGTTGTGCGCGCGCCAGTCGATGCCGATCTGCTGCAGCAGGTTGTCGTCGATCTCGACGATATGCGCCTCGATCTCGATCAGCTTGGGCCGCGTATCGAGCTGGCTGATGAGCGAGCCGTATTGATCGATGCGTTGTGGCAAATCGCGAATCAGCACCGAGTTCGTCGTGGGGTCCGGCTGAATCACCGGCAGTGTGAGGTCCCCGGAACTCGCGAGCGACGCCGGTTGAGCGCCGCTGCCCGGCGCATTGGCATAGCCCACGTTGCCCCCCGGGCCGTAACCGGGCGCGGGCGCGCCATTGATGAGCCCGCCAAGCGTTGCATCGGCGCCCTGCGGCATGTTCGGCGGTAGCGGCGGATTCATCGGCGGCGCGCCGCCCGTCGTGCCGCCGCCCAGGTCCGCCATCTGCGGCACGCGCTGCATGTTGGGCGAGGCGTGGGTTTGCGAGCCGCTCGAACCTTCCTTCTGCTTCACGTGGTACATGTTCGACAGCACCGTGGCCACGCCCGGCACCGTGATCGTGTTGCCGTCTATCTGCACCTTGTGGTCCGCCGCCCACGCGTTATTGAGCTTGTACACGCGTATTACCGTGCCGTTGTTGCGGCTCGCCCCTTCATCGAGACGCCGCGCCACCTCCACGACCATCTGCACGTATTGCGGCGGCCCGTTGACGATCGCCGTGGCCGCGTTCTCGTCGTAGACCACGGGAAAGTGCGCATCTTCGAGGCCCAGGGTATGCAGCGCGTTGCGCAAATCGCCCGGCGACGCGTGATCGAGCTTGATCACCTGGCGCGTGACATCATTCGCATTGCTGATCGACAGCACGCTGCCGTCATAAAACCAGACAAAGCCGAATGTCGAGGCAAGCGTGTCGAGAAAGCGCTGCGGCTGCATGTCGAAGCGGCCTGTCACGGTGCCGCTGACATTGCTGGCAATCTGCGCGGCCACCCCCTGGCTCGCCGTGAAGTCGCGCAGCACGTCCTTGAGATCCTTGCCCTCGACGGCGACATGGACCGTCGAGCTGCGCCAGCGCACCGGCGCGGCGCTCGCGGTTTCGAACGGAGCGAGCGTCAGCGTCGCCGCAAGCCACGCAGCGCAAAACAGCGTTTTCGATTTCATGGGGTCGTGAGTGTTGGTTGAACCAGAGTGGCCATGACTGCCACCGGATGAAAGGCCGCTAGCGCTCGAGCGTTTCCGAAGGCGCCTCATGAAACTGCTTGCGATAGCCGTTGACTAGCGTCGAGCGGTTTTGCACGCCCCACTTGTTCGCCGCCACCAGCACGCCGCGATCGGCTGCGTAGGCGCGCTCGGTGAGCTCCGCGCGAATGCGCTCCATGCGCTGGCGGCGAATCAGCTCGCTCGGCGAAAGACCGAGGAAATTCTTGAAGGCGCTCTGGAGCGCGCGCTCCGTCACGCCAATCTCGGCGGCGATCTCGCGCACGGAGAGATCGGGGCGCTCGAGATTGTCGAGCACATAGGAATACGCGCGGCGATAGCGCGCCGGCAAGCGAGCGCCCACGTCGTCGAGCTGCGGACCGGGCTTCGCGACGCGGCTCGCCAATGGCATCTGCAAGCTTGCGTCCTCGCGCAGGCATTGCATTGCGACGAGCGCGTAACGGCTGTAAAGCTGTAGCGACTCCTGCGTGCGTCCCTGTGCCTGGCGGGTCTTGGCGGCGCAATAGAGGTATTCGATCTGGCGGTGGCCGGTAGCGCCCGCGCGCACGAGCGGATGCAGCGGCTCCAGCATGGCGTGCGCATAATGCGGCTGCGCGCCCGCGAGCGCAGCCAGCGCGATCTCGAGCCGCAGCGTGCGCTGATAGTCGCCCAGCCCTTGCTCGCGCGACCAGTTCAGATGCTGTTGCAGGCCGCCGATCGCATCGCGGTCGGCAAGCGCCGCAAGCTGCAAATGACGCAGATAGTCGATGCGCGTTCGCAGGAGCGGCGAGCTTACGTCGCGCAAGGTCGCCTCGGGCGCATCGGTACCCGCATCCGGGCCAGCACTGCCACTCGTCACGCGCGAACGCCACGCAGCGCGTTCACCCGCCGCGCCCGATTGCCAGTACACGTGATCGCTCAGCTTGCTCGCGCAGCGCAATTCGGTTTGCACCGCGAGATCGAAGCGCAGCGTCGCGATGAGATCGCGCCAATGGCCGTTGGGGTCGTCCAGATCGTTATCGAGCCGCTCCGCGAACTCGTCGAGCGCCTGCAAGGCCTCGCCCGTGCGACCCAGCTCGTGCAGCGCGCACACGATGCCGAATTGCGCCTCGGCGGTCCGCTCAGGCTCGATGCCGGGCTCGTCCACCACACGCGCGAAGCAGGCGAGCGCGGTGCCGATCCGGTGGCGAAACAGCGATTGCCAGGCGGCGTTGCGGCACGACGCGGCGCGAATTTCACGCTTCGAAGTACGAATCACTTTAAGTGAGCGCCGATAATATTCTTCGGCTTCCACTTCCACGCCCATCAGCAGTTGCAGATCGGCATGCAACTGAACCCCATGCAACGGGTGCTCACCCGTGCCGCTGGCCGTGCTCTCGTCGATCCAGCGGCTCGTGAGTTGAGCCGCGGCTTGCAGCTTGCCTTCGTGGACCGCATGGCCGAAGCGTTCCGCCTGGTTTCCCGGCGCCGCCGGCTCCGGCGTGGCGAGCGAGGAAACCAGCGGGAAGTACAGCATCGAAAACATGATCGACTCCTTCAGTGCAAGGCGCGTTGATGTACACGTCGCGCATGGAGTCAATGTACCGGAGCGATTTAGTTAGAACTTCAATTAATCTGATTTTTACGCCCGATTTGAGAACTGTTGAGATTCGCAGAGGATGCACCGGGAACGGATGCAGCGGATGCAGGCGTGTCGTGCGCCGTGGGTCCTGAACTGATGGCGCGAAATTCTTCGGCAAGACCGCGCAACGTGATCTGCTCTTTGACCTGATCGACGAAGATGCCCGCGAACAGCGCGAGCATCAGCACCGTCACGGCGCCCTTCACGGGCTGGCTGAGGGTCATGAGATCGAGCTTCGACGCCGACTTCGCCGCGAAGCCGAACGCGAAATCGATCAGCAGCAGAATGAACATCATGGGCGCCGCGAGCTTCGCGACAGTTTGCATGAGCGTATCGGTCTGGTGCAGCACGAACGACTCGATGATGTTCCCTGCCACCGGCGTCGTGGAATTCAGCGGCCACCAGTGATACGACTCATAGAGCGTGCCGAGCAGGAAGGTCATGCCGCCCAGCGCCCAGAACGAGACCGAGGCAATCTGCGCGAGCAGCGTCGCGGTGGGCGTGGACTGCTCCTGGCGCATGGGATTGGTGATCTGCACGTTGTTGTAGCCGGTCAGGTCGTCGATATAGGTGCCTGCGCTTTCGGCCACCCAGAACACGATCGAGGCGGCGTAGCCGAGCACCACGCCGATCATGGCCTCGCGCACGCCCACTTCGAACAGCGTGACGCCGCGCAGCTCCTGAATGAAGGAGACCGGCTGGCCATACGCCACATAAGCGCTGAACAACACGACCACGGCGTTGCGCACGACGCCCTGCAATACGCCGTCCGCGGTGGGCGGAAACATGAACATGACGATGAAAAGACGCAGCGAACACACGCCCAGCAGCGTGATATAGCCGACGATCAGCGTGCCGAGCTGCGGCAGCGCGGAGAAGATGTCGTTCATGCGGCCATGCCCCGCTCGCGCAAGCGCCGCGCGAGCGCCGCTTCCTCGGCCTCTTCGTCGCTCGCGTCGCTGGCCGCGTTTTCCTGTTTGCGGCGGATCTCCGCGATGCGCGCGCCGCACAGATCGATGCGGCCAAGATTCTGCTCGATCTCGCGGCGCGTTTGCGCAATCGCGCCCTCACTCTCGCGCACGAGCGCCTCGGCTTGCGCGAGCGCCGCTTCGAGCACGCGCAGTTTTTCGCCGACCACGCCGATATAGAGCCGGCATCCGTTCAGCGCCTCGAGCGAGAACACATCGCCGCCCGTCATCATCGTGTCGATGCGCTGCTGGTAATAGCGCAGCACCTCCGCCTCGCGCTCGACCTCTTGCGCCTTCGCGTCGCGTGCGCGCTCGCGCTCGGCCCGCTCCTCGCGGCGCGCGTTCAGCGCCGCGCGCAAGCTATTGTCGAGCCGCTGGCGCCGCGCGCGCGAGCGCTCCAGCGCCGCCACGCGGCGTCCCGCGCCGCCGCCCGCCGCCGCACCTGCCACTACACCCGCCGCCACCCCCATCACGCCGCTCCTGCCAGCGCGTAGAGCTGCGCCTCGGTGTCGCCCGGCGCCGCGTATTCGCTGGTGTGCTGCGAGAGGAACGCCTTGATCATGTCCGCCTTGGCAATGGCCTCGTCCGCAAGCGCATTGCCGCCTGGCTGGTATTCGCCGATTTGCAGCAGCATTTCCACTTCGCGATGCTGCGCCATCAACTCGCGAATGCGCGCCGAGGCCCGCACGTACGAATCCGGCATGACCTGGGGCATCACACGCGAGAGACTCGCAAGCACGTCGATCGCCGGATACTGATTTTTGGCGGCGATATCGCGGGAAAGAATCATGTGGCCGTCCAGAATGCCGCGCACTTCCTCGGCGATGGGGTCGCTGCCGCTTTCGTCTTCGGCCAGCACCGTGTAGAGCGCCGTGATCGAGCCCGTCGGGCCCATGCCCGCGCGCTCGAGCAGCCGTGGCAGTTCCGCGAAGATCGACGGCGGAAAGCCGCGCCGCGCCGGCGGCTCGCCCGCCGCAAGTCCGATTTCGCGCCCGGCGCGCGCAAAGCGCGTGAGCGAATCCATCATCAGCAAGACGCGCAGGCCGCGATCGCGGAAATATTCGGCGATCGCCGTCGCCACGTAGGCGGCCTTGGCGCGCTCCGTCGAGGAGCGGTCCGAGGTCGCGCACACCACCACCGAGCGCGCCATGCCATCGGGGCCGAGAATGAGTTCCACGAATTCGCGCACTTCGCGCCCGCGCTCGCCAATCAGCGCGATCACGTTCACGTCGCACGACGCGCCGCGCGCGAACATGCCGAGCAGCGTACTCTTGCCCACCCCCGCCGGCGCGAAGATGCCCATGCGCTGGCCTTCGGCCAGCGTCATCATCGCGTCGACCGCGCGCACGCCGGTGGGCAGCGGTGCCTCTATCATGCGCCGGCTCATGGGATCGGGCGGCGACGCGAAGATCGGCCTCAGCTCGTCGGACTCGATGGGCGGGCCGCCGTCCACGGGCTCGCCCAGGCTGTCGATCACGCGCCCGAGCAGCATGTCGCCCACCTTGACCGCGAGCGGCCGCCCCAGCCCAATCACGCGCGTCGAGCGCGAGATATGCTCGAGCCGCGAGAAGGGCGAGAGCAACGCGACATCACGCGTGAAGCCAATCACTTCCGCATGCTGAAGAAGATCGCCGTTTGGTGCGCGCAGCTCACACAGCTCGCCCAGCGAAAGATCGAGCCCGCCCACCTTGATCAGCGTCCCGATCACTTCGAGCACTTTGCCGGTGCGCGTCACGCCGGGCGCCGCCAGAATCTCCCGCGCGATTTCGTCGGTGAGGCGCTCCAGATCGACGGTACGGGCAACCCACGATGCGCTCATTGCTCCTCCGTCTCCGCTGCGTAGCCGCCTGGTTGCGACTCGTCCGGTTGCGGCTCGTCCGGTTGCGCCTCGTTGCCTTCGCCCGCTTCGGCGCCTTGCAGCGGCGTTTGCGCCGAGCGCTTGAGCGCGCGCGCCACGGCGCTGCGCATCGCGCGCAACTGCATGTCCAGGCTCGCGTCCACGGTGCCGAAGTCGGTCTCGCAAACGCAACTGCCCGGCTCAAGCTGCTTGTCCGCAACCACCGAGAGCGGAATCATCTGGCCGAGATCGCGCCAGCGTGCCGCGAGCCGGTCGAAGGTGGCCTTCGCGTCCTCGTAGTCGCCCGGGCTCACCGCTACGCGCAAATAGGTCGCGCCGTCCACGATCCGGTCGACGGTCGCAAGCGCGCGCTCGAACAGCGCCTCGTGCGATTCCACGCGCACGATCTGCTCGACCGCCGAGGCCACGATGTTCGCGAGGCGCTCGCGCATGCTCGCCTGCATGCGGCTTTGCGCGTCGGCGGCCTGGGCGAGGCGCTCCATCCAGTCCGCGAGGGCGCGCTCGCAGCCGTCGCGATAGCCCTGCTCGCTTGCTTCGGCGTAGTCGCGCCGCGCGTCCTGCGCGATGCGCGCGGCCTCATTGCGAGCCTCGTCGACGAGCCCCGCCGCTTCGGCGCGGGCATGCGCGAGCAGCGTCTCGCGTTCCTCGGCCAGCGCGTCGCAGGCCACGTCGAGCGCGAGCAGCTCGCCGAACACGTCGCGCCGCACGATATCGGACGCGGCGCCCACGCGCAGGGCGATGGCGCTCGCCGCGTCGCCGTCGTGTGCCGCGTCGCGCGCGCGCTTTAGCCAGATAACCATGCAAACTCCGGTAACAGGTCGGCAAGCCGCGCGAAAAGGCGCGCGCTGCCGGATGCGTCCAGTTCATCGGGAATATTCGCGAGCCACGGCACCGGTGGCAGGACGCGCGGCAGCGCCAGCCGCAGGAGCGCGAACGGCATGCGCTGGGCTGCCTGAAGCCGCGGCGGCGCCTGTGCAGCCTGCGCAATGTCGCCGCGCGCCAGATCGCGCAGCAGCAGCGCGCAGCCTTCAATGGCGAGCCGCGCCGCGTCGAGCGCCGCGAGCGGCGGCATGCCCGCGCGCGCAATCAGGCGTGCGGTGTCCGGTGGCTCGGCGGCATGCGCGTCTTGCGTCAGCCGGTCGACGCTCACGCCCACCCATTCGGAAAGCTGCTGACGCGTGCGCTTGTCGATGAGGCGCCGCGCTTCCGCGCGGCGAAACAGCAGCGCGCGCATGCGCAATACCTGCATACCGCGCGCGGCGGGCAACGTGTCGAGCAAGACCGCGTCAGACGTCGCCACGCCCGCGCCACGCGCCAGTGCGGGCTGCGCAAGCTGGTCGAAACCCGGCGCGGCTGCGCCGGCCGCCTGCACGAGTGCGCGCGAACAGGCCGTGCGCGCCGCCTCGCTGGCCTCGCGCAACGCATGGCGCACGCAGGCGAGCTGAGCCGCATCGAGCCTCAGCAGCGCGGCGGTCCACGACGGATCGGCCCAGTCGACCGACGTGTCGACGTTGCGCTGCCACGCGGCAAGCATGATGGCGGTGCGCCGGAACGGCAGATTGTCGGCGGCGTTCGGCGCCCCGCTCAATGCGCTCCCCTCCACGCGCTCGAGCACGATGTCACGCACCACGCGCCTGGCCTGGCTTGCGCACCCTAGCGAGCAGCGCGCGAAGAACGCTGCCCGCCTGGGCCACTTTGTCGGCGCCCTGCGCTTGCGCGCCATCGGCAGGGGCTTCGGCGCGCGCCGTGGCGGCGCCGCGCACGCCGGGCAACAGGCGCCGCGCGTACACCAGCAGCGCGCCGGCCACGACCACGGCCAGCCCGGCCAGCGCCCCGGGCAGCCAACCCGGCATGCCCGTGGACGACAAGGGCGTCAATTGCACCGGTTCGGCCGGCACCGCGGTCACGCTCACCTGGTCGTAGGTGAGCCCTTCGACGCTATGCATCACGAGCGTCTTGATCTGCGGCACCAGCGCGTTGACATCGGAATCGCGCCGGTACTTGATGAACACGGCGGCGGAAGAAGGCTTGATGGTTTGCGCCAGCGGGTCGTTGTTCGGCAGCACGATCTGTACGCGCGCGTCGAGCACGCCATCGATCTTCGAGAGCGTGGAAGAGAGTTCCTGCGACATGCCGTAAATGAAACGCACGCGCTCTTCGGTAGGCGTGGAGACGAGCCCGTCCTTCTTGAACAGGCCGCCAAGGTCGTCATAGCGCTTGTGCGGCAAGCCGCGTGCGCGCAGCACCTCCATGGCGCGCGCGAGCTGTCCGTTGTCCACGTCGAGCGACCAGGTCTTGCCGGCATCGGCGCTATCCTTCTGCGCGTCCACGCCGTGCTCGAGCAGCGCAACGAGCATTTCGTTGACGTCCTGCTCGGAGAGGTTGCCGTACAGTTCCTTCTTGCAGCCCGCCAGTAGCGCGCACAGCACGAACGCGCCCGCGAGCGCCGCGCCGCGCCGGCGCCGCGCATGGAGATTCGACATCACAGAGACTCCCGTGGTGCGGAAGGCAGGAGGCGGTGTGACGCGCCGCGCGGCCGCCCGTCACTGATTCTTCATCAGCGTTTCGATGGCCGACTTCGACGAATCGACAACGCCCATCTTGGCTTCCAGGTCGAGTTGCGTGCTGGCGAGCTCGAGTGTCATGCGGATCGTGCCGGCGCTCATCTCGTTCATCGAAAGCGTTGGCGCGGCCTGGGCGAGCTGCAACGCGTCGTTCACGGTCTGCTGCAATTCGGCGTCTTGCGCCGCGACCAGCTTCGACGCGACAGCCGTGCCGTCCGCCTCGTGCGCGGCCGGCGCGCTCATGGGCGCCTGCTGCATCAGCGACTGAAATTTGTCCGTGAGGGCCTGCGGGGTCTCGGGCGCCTGGCCTCCCGCGCCGGACGCGCCGTTCGCCATCTGGTCCAGCGAGGCCTGAAGGGCCTGCGAAGTCGGATCAACGCTCATGGGTAGCTCTCCGAAGCAAGTGAGGACTCACGCGGCAGCCAGGTTGCCGCCCGGCTGGCACACATGCAGCTCATAGGCAACTCATAGGCAGCACACAGTCGGTGCCTGGCCGGTGCTGGATCAGCACCCGATCACGCTCGATCAGGCGCGCAAAAATGTCTGCTCGATCGCCGGCGCCGGTTGCGCGGTGCCCGACTGCGAAGGAGCGCTGGCCGGCTCTTCGGCAGCGGTCTCGTCCGTAAAGCCGGCGAGCGCGTCGACCGAAGCCGGCGTGACGAACTGCCCGCCCGAGCGCTTCACGCGAATCGCGTTGATGAGGTCGTCGCGCGCCTCCAGCGCACGCACGAGATGCTGCGTGTCGCGCGTGGGGCTGAGCATCATCGCTTGCGCCGCCTCCTGCTTCCAGTCCGGGTCGCCCTTCGCGGAGAGGCAGAAGGCGAGCAGCGCGCGCGCATAGCCGAAGCGCGGCGCATTCTCGCCCACCTGGCGCAGCACGTGTATCGCGTCGTCCCAGTGGCCGCGCACCATGTGCAGAATGCCCTCGAGCGTATCGATTTCCGCCACGCGCGGGCGCAGCACCCGCAGCGCGTCGAGCACGAGCTCGATGTCGTACGGATCGGCCTGGACCTTGGGGAAGTCGCCGAGCAGCGCGGTCGAGACCGTTTCGATCAGGCCGCCAATCACATCGGGGTTGCAGTTCAGATAGTCCGGCGTGCTCGCGGTCATGGCGTTTCACTCCTCTCGTGAATGAGGCATCAGTCGGTCAACCCGTCAAGGCACGGCCACCGCCGCGGCGGCGGCCCGCGTTGAATGGGCACACCTTAGCAACGGCGTGCACGGGCGCATCGGCACCACGCGAAGCAAGCGCAGCGGATGCGAAGCCGCCACGCCCGGCATGGCCGCGACGTCCTGCTCGCATGCTGCAATGCGGCGATGCGCACCGGCGCCAGCGCGCGGACGCGAAGCACGCGCTTCGCACCGCGCGCGACGCCTTCGCGCCCGCCCGCGCGCCGCGAGAGTGCCCCGGCTATGGTTGGGTGAGCCGTGGCGCGGCGCTGCTCCGCGCGTGCGCCCTTTTTTCAGGCATTCCGAGCGCTCCCGAGCCGACGCATGAGCGAAGAAAAGACCGAACAGCCCACACCGAAGAAGCTCAAGGATGCGCGCAAAGAGGGGCAGGTATCGCGCAGCAGCGACCTCACCGACGCGATCTCCATGACCGCCGTGGTCGTCTTCCTAGTCGCGACCGCGAGCCAGATGAGCGACACCTTGCGCGCGCTCGTGGACCTCGCGCTCGGCTTCGTCAACGGGGATCACTCGATCGTCAGCATGCAAACGCAGCTCTACAAGGCGGGCGGCCTAGCGTTGCGCGCGAGTGTGCCGGTCGTTTGCGTCGCGGCGCTCGCGGCAGTCGCAGCCGGCATCGGCCAGGTGGGCTTGCAGATCGCCACCAAACCCGTCACGCCCAATCTCAACGCGGTGAGCCCCGGGGCGGGCATCAAGCGCATCTTTTCGATCCGGACCGTGATCGAGTCCGCCAAGATGGTCGTGAAGGCCGTCATCGTGTTCTGCGTGATGTGGGTGAGCATCAAATGGCTCTTTCCGCTCATCGTCGGCTCGCTTTACCAGCCGCTGCCGGGCCTCACGCGCATGTTCTGGGACATGCTGCTCAAGCTGCTGATGGTGGCGGCAGCCGTGTTCGTGCTGATTGGCGCCGCCGACGTCAAGCTGCAGCAGCTCATGTTCCTCAAGAAGATGAAGATGTCCAAGGACGAGGTCAAACGCGAGCACAAGAATCAGGAAGGCGACCCGCGCATCAAGGGCGAGCGCCGCAGGCTCGCGCGCGAACTGCTCAACTCGCCACCGCCCGCCGCGAAGGTGGGCATGGCGAACATGATGGTCGTGAATCCCACCCACTATGCAGTGGCCGTGCGCTACGCACCCGGCGAGCATCCGCTGCCGCGCGTGATTGCCAAGGGCATGGACGACCAGGCCATGTTGCTGCGCCGCGCCGCGCACGAGGCCGGGGTGCCCATCGTCGGCAATCCGCCGGTCGCGCGCGCGCTCTACAAGGTGAAGCTCGACGAGCCGATTCCCGAGGAACTGTTTGAAACCGTTGCCGCGATCCTGCGCTGGGTGGAGGCGATCGGCGCGCGCGAGAAGCCCCCGACGCACGACAACGCCTCGCACGACGACACCTCGCAGGCCGCGCGCGCTGCGCCGCCACCGGCGCTGCACTAGCCCTCGCTGAGCTTCGCCGACCTTCACTGCCCTTCACCGCATCAATACGCCCCGGAGCCCGACACCTCATGTTCAAGTCGCTCAGACTGCCTGCCGGCGGCGAAATCGGCATCGTCGCGCTGATCATTGCAATCATCTCGCTGATGATCCTGCCGCTGCCGCCCGCCGTGATCGATGTGCTGCTCGGCGTGAACATCACGATCAGCGTGACGCTGCTCATGGTGACGATCTACGTACCCGACGCGGTCTCGCTCTCGGCGTTCCCCTCGCTGCTGCTCTTCACGACGCTCTACCGCCTCTCGCTCAATATCGCGTCGACGAAATCCATCCTGCTGCACGCGGAAGCCGGCCACATCATCGAGAGCTTCGGCGAGCTGGTGGTGGGCGGCAATCTCGTGGTCGGCCTCGTGGTATTCGTGATCATCACCACCGTGCAGTTCATCGTGATCGCGAAGGGCTCGGAGCGCGTGGCGGAAGTGGGCGCGCGCTTCACGCTGGATGCGCTGCCGGGCAAGCAGATGAGCATCGACGCGGACCTGCGCGCCAATCTGCTGAGCGCCGAAGAAGCCAGGCGCAAGCGCGCGACGCTCGCCGTCGAAAGCCAGTTGCACGGCGGCATGGACGGCGCGATGAAGTTCGTCAAAGGCGACGCCATTGCGGGGCTCATCATCACGATGATCAACATCGTGGCCGGTATTGCCGTGGGCGTGGCCTATCACGGCATGAGCGCGGGCGAGGCGGCAAACCGCTTTTCGGTGCTCTCGGTTGGCGATGCGATGGTCTCGCAGATTCCTTCGCTGCTGCTCTCGGTTGCCGCGGGCGTGATGATCACGCGTGTCGCCGACGAACGCCAGACCAGGCAAAGCTCGCTCGGCGACGAAATCGGCCGGCAACTGGGCTCCAGCTCGCGCGCGCTGTACTTCGCCGCCGTGCTGCTGCTCGGCTTCGCCGCGGTGCCGGGCTTTCCCGCCGCCCTCTTCGTGCTGCTCGCGGGCACGCTGGCCTTCACGGCCTGGCGGCTTTCGCGCAAAGAGCCGCAGAAACAGGAGCACGAACGCGAAGCGCTGCACGCCATGCAGCGATCGGGCGCGAAGGTGGACGTGCCCGCGATTCTTTCGCGGCCGCCGCAATTCACGTGTGCGCTGGGTGTGCGCATCGCGCCCGACCTCGTCGCGCGCCTCGCGATGCCCGCGCTCGACAAGTCGTTCGAAACCGAGCGCGCGCGTTTGCAGGAGGAACTGGGCCTGCCGTTTCCTGGCATCACGATGTGGACGCACGCGGCGCTGCCCCCCGCGACCTGCGAGATCCTCGTGCATGACGTACCCCAACTCAAGCTGGAGCTGCCGGCCGGGCGGGTCATGCTGCCGCCATCCGCACAACCGGGCGATCAGGCGGGCGCCGAAGAGAACGACGCCTGGGCGGCGCTGCTGGAGCGCTGCGAAAGCGGCCCCGCCATCGACGCGCGCGGCACGCCCACGCACTGGCTGGAAGAGCGCGCAGCGCCCGCGAAAACCCCGGTCTGGCGCGCGGAGCAAGTGATTGCGCACGCATCGGTTGGCCTGCTGCGCCGGCATGCGCCCCTGTTCCTGGGCATCCAGGAGGTGCAATGGATGCTCGACCAGCTTGCCGCCGATTATCCGGGCCTCGTTTCCGAGGCGCAAAAAGCCCTGCCGCCGCAGCGCATGGCCGACGTGCTGCGGCGTCTGCTCGAAGAGCAGATCTCGATTCGCAATGTGCGCACCATCATGGAAAGCCTCATCACGTGGGGGCCCAAGGAAAAGGACATGCTGATGCTGACCGAGTATGTGCGCGGCGATCTCTCGCGCTTCATCGCGCATCGCGCCACGCGCGGCGCGCGCACGCTTTGCGCGGTGTTGTTCGACATGCCGGTCGAGCAGCACATCCGCCAGGCCATCAAGCAAACGCCCACGGGCAATTTCCTCGCGCTGCCGCCCGATGAGGCGACGCTGCTGATCGACCGCATCCAATCCTTCGTTGGCACGGCGCCGCGCGAAGGCGTGGCGCTCGTCACCTCGATGGACATTCGCCGCTACGTGCGCCGCATGATCGAAGCGCGGCTGGGCTGGCTCGCGGTCTATTCGTATCAGGAGCTTGGCGAGCACGTCGAGTTGCAGCCGCTTGGCCGCGTGTCGATCTGAGGCGCGCGCGGTGACCTATATCGGCTCGCGCCATCTGCGCATCATTCCCGGCGACCCCGACGCACCCGACGCGCCGCATGCGGCCGATCAGGATGAATTCGACTACGCCGCGCTCCTCAAAGGCCGGCGCGCCTGGCGTCGTCCGGCTCGCGACGCGCGCACGCGGGACCTCGCGGCAACGGATCGCGCGGGCGACGGGAGCGACGCGGCATCCGGACACGATGAGCGCGACCCGGGAGAGAGCGGCGCGCCGGTGCCCTTTGCCGATATCGAGCAGACTTCCGAACAGGATCGCCGCTCGAAGCAGGACACCGAAGCCGCGGCGGCCGCCTTGTCCGAAGCGCGCGCCGCCATAGGCGCACAGGTCGCGCGCGCGGCGGCGCCCGTCGTTTCCGCCGTGTTCGGCCGCCAGCAGCGCATGGTCGCGCTGCTCGCCGCGCTCGCGCGCCACATCGGCGCGTTCTGCGGCGACCCGGCCGTGACCGAAGCGGGCAACTGGGAAGTGGAGCTCCCGCTCGATCCAGGCGTGCTGCCGCACACCACGCTGTATCTCTCGCTTTCGCGTTTCAGGCTGCAGCTTCGGTTCGATACCCAGGACCCGGCGGCGCGGCATTTACTCTTTGAGCACAGTGGCATGCTCGAGCGCGAACTGGACACGATCCTGCGCGCCTGGGGCGAGCCCCGCGATATCGAACTCACTCTGTGGTGACAAGCACCCACGCATGAATGCTCCCATTGCGGTATCCACCGCACGTGACAGGACCGACGCGCTGGCGCACGGGGCATCGTCCATGCCGGACGAGCCGCGCGCGCAGGTGGCGCCCTTGCGCTTGCCGGCGGTCAGCCGCGCGGCGGCGCGCTCGGCGCGCACGACAGGCGACACGCGCTTCGCGGCGTTCATGCGCGAACGCCTTGGCGCCGAGTGGCTCGACGTGCGCGTGCTGGACGTGGACGACGCGATGCAACGCGCGCCCGGCTTCGGGGATCCCGCCGTGGTGGAGATCGCCCTGCACGCGCGCGACGCTGCCGGAGCGGCCTCCGCAACGCTACAGATCGCGCTCGATCTGCGCGCGTACCCGTCGCTCGCCATTGCCGCCTGGCCCGACGCCGGCACATCGGGCGCCAGCGCGCTCGATGTGCCCGACGCGCCCGCCCAGCGCGCCTTGCGCGACGCGGTGGCGGGCGTGCTGCTCGAGCCGCTGCTCGCACGCATCGGGCAAGCGCTCGCCTGCGACGCGCGCCTCGTGGCGGTGCGGCGCGCGAACCTTCGTGCCGGCGTGCAGATGGCCGTGTCGTTCGCGGCAGCCGCGCAGCAGCGCCATACGCTGCGCATCGCGGCTTGCGAGCGCGCGCTCGACCTGCTCGACGCCCGGCTGCGTGACGCTCAACCGCGTGACGCTCAATCGCGTGCCGCCGATGCGCCGCAAGCCGCCATGCCGATACAGGACTTTGCGCCGGTATCGGTGCCCGGCAGCCTGATCGTCGGCGTCAAACCGCTTGCGATCGACACGCTGCGCTCGCTCGATGCTGGCGACGTACTGCTGCGCGCGCTGTTTCCCTCCTGGACGGCCGAGGTGCTCGCGACGCCTGAGCAGATCGGCGAATCCGGAGAGTCCGACGAATCCGGCAGCACTCCGGCGCACCCGCGCGCGCTCGCAGCGTGGGGCACGCCGGGACTCGCCCGCCTGTGGGCCGTGGTCGAAATCGACGGGCAAACGCCCGTCATCATCAAGGAGCCAACCATGTCCGAAGAGCTTGATCCGGCGAGCGCCGACGCCGGTCTCGCCGTCGATCAACCCGACAACCCGATCCATATCGGCGAGCTGGAACTGCCCGTGCAGTTCGAAATCGATACGGTCGCGCTGCCGCTCACGCAGCTTTCCACGCTCGGGCCGGGTTACGTGGTCGAGCTGCCGGTGTCCGTGGCCGACGCGCGCCTGCGTCTCGTCGCGCACGGCCAGACGATCGGCTATGGCGAGCTCGTCACCGTGGGCAATCATCTCGGTATCCGAATCATTCGCATGGCTCACAGGCATGGTTCAGTTCAGTGACATTACGGGGCTGCTGCTCGTCGTCGTCACGATCAGCCTGCTCCCCTTCGTTGCGATGGTGGTGACCTCTTACGCGAAGATCGTGGTGGTGCTGGGTCTCCTGCGCAACGCGCTGGGCGTGCAGCAGGTACCGCCGAGCATGGTGCTCAACGGTATCGCCGTGCTCGTGTCGATCTATGTGATGGCGCCCATCGGCATGCAGGCGGCTAAAGCGCTGGAGGGCCAGCAGCTCGCGTCACAGCCCTCGCAGGCGCTGATCCAGGCGTTCGGCGCGGCGCGCGAGCCGTTTCGCGCGTTTCTCGTGAAGCATGCGAAGGAGCGGGAGAAGCGCTTTTTTCTGCGCTCGGCCGGTGTGGTGTGGCCCAAGGAGCAGGCGCAGTCGCTTCAGGAAAACGATTTGATCGTGCTTGCGCCCGCCTTTACGCTCAGCGAATTGACCGATGCTTTCAAGATTGGTTTTCTGCTCTATATCGCGTTTATCGTGGTCGATCTCATCATTGCGAATGTGCTGCTGGCAATGGGGCTGAATCAGGTCACGCCAACCAATGTCGCGATACCGTTCAAGCTGCTGCTGTTCGTGGTGATGGATGGGTGGTCTACGTTGATACACGGCCTCGTGATGACCTATCGATGAAGCCGGACGCCTGGCTGGAGATGTCATGGATACCGATACGCTGGTTCGATTTACCACCCAGGGCATGTTGTTGTGCCTGAGTGTCTCGCTGCCCGCTGTGATCGTCGCCGCCGTTGTGGGGCTTGGGGTGTCGTTTCTTCAAGCCATTACGTCGATGCAGGATCAGACGCTCTCGCATGCGGTCAAGCTCATTGCGGTGACGGTTACGATTGTTGTGGCCGCACCGATTTCTTGTGCGGCTATTCTGCATTTTGCCAATGAG
The DNA here is from genome assembly GCA_031286755.1 of Paraburkholderia sp. Classification (GTDB taxonomy): domain Bacteria; phylum Pseudomonadota; class Gammaproteobacteria; order Burkholderiales; family Burkholderiaceae; genus Paraburkholderia. Next base: position 17,412 of record JAITTX010000113.1, on the reverse strand, counting down.
ATCATGCGGGCGGCCGTGCCGCTTTGACGGGCTTTTGTTTTTTCAATGACCCATATTTCCCGCCATCCATCAAGCGACGCCGCGACGGCAGGCACCCAGCGCGCCCATGAAGCCCAGCAACGCAGCGCGAGCGCCCAGAACGCCCGCAGCAGCGCGCAATTCGCTGCCCTCTATCGCGGGGAGACCACCTTCACCTACAGCAGCGCACCGCAATCCGCTCCAACCGTCAGCTCGCAACGCGCACGCCGCATGGCCGATTCGCTCGCGCGCAAGCGCCGCGCCGAAAAACGCCAGCAGCGCAATCTGCGGCGCGGCGGCGGCGACGAAGGCGCAGAAGACCCGGGCGGCGCGCACGGCGAGCGGCTGCGCGTAACACGCGACGGCGGCCAGCGCGGCGGCGGTGGACAGTCGCAAGACGGTCGCGACAGCCACGACAGCGAACGCGACGGCGCCCTCCCTTCGGTCAAGGCCCGCCCGGCCGCCAGCATCCCGCCGCCTGCGGGGCGGCTTGACGCCGTGGCGGCGCGCTTCGGCCCCGGCGAGGAAGCAGCACGTGCGGCCGCCGTGCGCGACGCGTGGGAGACCGATATGCTCGGGCTCTTCAAACAGATGGCCGCGAATCCGCAGATGGACTTCGGCGCGCAGGTGCATCAACTCAAGATCGACCTGTTGCAGATTCAGCAGCATATCGGCCCGTTGCCGCGCGGAGGCGGCATCGCCGCGCTGCGCCAGCACGGCGCCGGGCGTGCAGGCGGTACCGGCAGCGCGGGGGGCCCGGCAGAGGCCAGCGGCGCGCGTCCCATGCAGCCCGAGCGCGCGCGTCACTTCAATCTGCTGTTCGGTCTGTTGTGGAAACACTCGGACCTGTCCCTCACGCCATCGCGCCGCGCCCGTGCGCTCGGCTCGCTCAACGCGCTGCGCAACGGCGTCCTCGGTCGCGCAGCAACGCTCCAGGCCGCGTCCGAAACGGTTGGCGCCCCTGCGCAGGCAAACACGGGAACAGCCGCCGCGAGCGTGCCTTCGATCGGGGCGCTCACACGCGGCAGAGCCCGTTGAGCGCGCGCTCCGCCGTGCCGCAACGTGGTCCAGTCGCCCCGCCGCTTCGCATCGCACGCGCCGCCTTCGCGTCGCGCGCCTGTCCTGCCTTGCGGAACGCCTAAATTAGCGACGATCCGGCCAGTCGCGCGCACGACGCGCGGACGGCCTGGCGCAGCGACTCTTCGAAACAGGCGGTGCAAGCACGATGAAACTCCTGCGCATACTGACGGGCGTGCATGCGGGTGCGCAGTTGCAGCTCTCGCCGGGCACGCACCGGGTTGGCGCCGACGACGAGGCCGACATCCAGTTGAGCGACTGGCGCGGCGCGAGCGCGCTGCTGCGCGTGGACGCGACGGGACTCGTCAGCGCGCAGCGCGCGGGCGACGCTCTGGCGCCTGAGCGAATCCCGGCAGGCGCCGGGGCGGATGAAAGCAACGCAAGCAACAACCAGGACGAAAGCAACAACCACGACGAAAGCAATAACCAGGACGAAAGCGACAACCAGGACGAAAGCGACGCCACCAGCGCCACGGCGCAACACGCACGGCCCAACGCCGCGGAGCCGCCGGAAACGATTCTGCTGGTCGATTTCGTGCCGATGCAGTTCGACGAGATCGTGCTGTGCGTGGGCGCCGACGATGCCGTCTGGCCCTCGGACCTCGATCTGCTTTCGATGCTGCTCGCGCGTCCCGCCGAGGCGAAGTTCGCCGCCGCGCGCCGCAAGCAGCGGCGCTACCTGGGTGCGGTGGCGGCATGCGTGGTGATAGGCGCGCTGATTACCGCCATTTCGCTCATCACGACGACCCAGATGAGCCGCGCCGCCGCGCCCGCCAATGCGGGAGAGCGTGCGCAGCGCGTCAATGCCGCGCTGGCGGCGGCGCACGTGCGCGGACTCACGGCGCGCTCGCTCGGCAACACGGTGGTCGTGAGCGGCATGGTGGCCACTTCCGCCGACGACGATGCCGTGCGCGCCCTGCTCGAGCACGTCTCGCCCACCGGCATTTCGCGCAGCTACGACGTGGCGCAGAACGACGTGCGCAGCATCGAGGATTCATTGGGCGTTCAGGGCGCGCATGTGCGCTACGACGGCGACGGAAATTTCGCGGTAACCGGTGCGGTCGCGAACAAGGCGGATCTCAACGCGGCGCTCGAGCGCGTGCGCGCCGATCTGGACGCGAACGTCAAGCACGTTTCCGTCGAGGTGACGGAAGCCGCGGGATTGGGCACGAATGCCACGAGCTCCGCTGCGTACTCCGAAATGATCTCGTCCGACGACGTGAAGTACGCGCAGACACCGGACGGCGTGAAGCACATCTACGCGGTCGACCCGCCCGACGCGGCGGCTGCCGCGCCGCAAGCGGACCAGCCGGCAGCGCCGCAAACGAAGTCCGTCGACGCGCAGACGGTGAGCCGCAGCGCCGACTACCCGGGCTTGCCCGCCGCATCGACACTGCCGGGCTCGGCGGGAACCGGCGCGGGGACGAACTGATGCGGCACACGCCCATCGCGAAAGCAGCGACAGCACATCGCAAACACACTGGCGAACAGGAGAGCGACATGTACGAGCAACTCGAACCCTATGGCAGCGACTTCAACGATCTGCAGAAGACGCTTGTCAATCCGGCTGCCGGCGCGCGCATCGACGCGATCCGCACGGCGCTCGACGCCACGGCGCAGCAAATCAGCGAGACGCAGGGCGCGAGCGAAATCGATCGCAACAATCTCGCCAAGCTCTATCGCGGCTTTCTCGCAGCCTCGCGCATCGTCGCGCGCCTCCAGGAAAAGCAGGCGCTTGCGCCGGGTTGATACGCTCATTGCCGGCATCGGCCTCACCCGGAAACATGAGGCATGCCGGCCACCGGGCCAGTTCGCAAGCGGGCACGTCGACGAGACGCCGGCTTGCGAGGCGGCAATCTCAAGCGGGGCCACGCCCTAGTCCAATCTCAGTCACCGGAGGTCGATATGTCCGTAGGTTCAGCAGGCAGCATGATGGCAGGTCTCACCCAGGAAATGGACCAGATGACCATGATGTCCGCCCAGATGCAGGTGGAACAGAGCATGTACGCATCCGTTTCGAACGTCGCGAAGAGCGGCGCCAACAACGTGAAGGACGCTTCGCGCGGTAGCTAAACGCCCTGCGCACAGCGCGCCGTCCCGTCTCCGTGCAGGGCGGGCGGCGCGCTGCCGCAAAGCGGGCGACGCAGACGAATTTTTTTCCCAGACGAGGCCGATGAGCAGCGAACGCTATGCCAGCCTGATCGCGGACCTGTGCGCGACGGTCGGACTCGCCGACGTCGATCAGGTGCTGCGCACCCGCACGATCGAAGTAGAAGGATTCGATGTGCGGCTCGACTATTTCGAGCGCGATCTCGACGCCATGTACGCGAATTTTCACTTCGGCACCGTGACGGCGGGGCGCACGCTAGTGGTGTTCCGGCTGATGCTCGAAGCGAACTTGCTGATCTATGCGCAGGACCAGGCGCAGCTCGGCGTGGACGCCGATAGCGGCGGCATCGTGCTGGTGCTGCGGCTCCCGTTCGACGCCGACCTCGACGGCGAAGCGCTCGCCGACCTGCTCGCGCATTACGCGGAGCATGGCCGCTACTGGCGGCAGAACATCGTGGAGTCGAGCGATGAAATGTTCGAAGGCATCGCGTCAGGCGAGCTGTTCTGGCTCAGGGCCTGACGGTCCTTTGATGGCCCTTTGATGGCCCCAAAACCAAGCTCTGCCAGGCTCGGTCCGGCCTGGCCATCAACCGGGCTTCGACGCTTCCTCCACGTTGTGCGCGCCGTGCTTGACCACTTCCGCAACCGCCATTTCGGCCGCCATGATTCCCTGCATCACGCCGCCCACGACCTGCATGCCCGCGCCCAGCACGCCCGCTCCGCCGCCAACCATCGGCGCCGCTTGTTGAAGCAGGCTGGAGGCGCGGCCGAACGCGGAATTCTGCTGCGGTACGAATGCCGGCTGCGGCGTGCCCGCATGCGGGAGCGGGCCGACGCTCGATTGCTGCCCGCCATGCTGCCCGGGCGCGGTGCTGGCTGCCGCCGGCGAATTGCTCCCCGCGCCGGGCGTCTGCGGCCTGGCCGCGAAAGCCGCTCTCCTGCCTTTGCCCGCCGCCGACGACGACGCGCCCTCCCCGCCGCCATTGATCGCGCCGAGCGCGTTGAGCGTCGCCCCGCCCTGGGCTTGCGGCTGCGGTGCGCCCGTGGCCCTGGCCGGCGTGCGGGTCTCGCTGCCCGGTGCCGTATCCGGCGCCGGGGTCGTGCCGCGCAGGCGGCCGATGCTGGGTCCATTCATGGGTAAGCGTCCTCCTCGATTCGATCGCGCGTGACAAGGCCGGCGGCCGGACGGATTCGTTCGACCTTACGACTCGCGCACGATTCGCGGCGGACCCTGCGCGAATGCGTGTCGCGAGAAGCGAAGCCCGAGCCGCGCCGAATGCCCGACGCGCGGCCGGAACCCTCCGCAAGACAACGCTTCGCCCCATCGCCCCGCGCTTCGCACGCCTCCCGTTCATGCGTGCTCAATGCGTTCAGACTCGCGCTCAGACTCGCGTTCAAACTCGCACTCGAATTCGCGCGACGACCCACGACTCACCGCTATCGGGAGGCATCACACGATGTGCTTCGTTCCGCTCGATCGCATGACCACGCCGGCCCTGCTGCTGCGCCCGCTCGCGAGCGCCGACGCGCCCGAGCTCTTCGATCAGATGCTCGGCGACGCCGACACGATGCGCGACCTGCCGCTCGCGCGCCACACCCGCGTGCAAGACACGGCGGCGTTCATCGACGAAGCGCTGCGCGGCTGGCAGAACGGCACGCTGATCCGCTACGCGCTGGAGTGCCGCGATACGCGTCGCCTCACCGCGCTCATCGAATTGAAGCCCGCGCTGCCGCGCGTGGAGATCGGCGTCATCATCAGCCGCGCGGGCGGCGCGCGGCGGCGGCGCGCCGGTGTGCTCGCGTTGCAGCAGTTGATCGACTGGCTGATCGAGCAGCCCGGCGTCTATCGGGTGTTCGCCTGCTGCGCGGTGGACGGGCTCGCGCACAGCGTCATGGAGCGCCTTGGCTTCGTGCACGAAGCCACGCTCAAGAATTACGAAGCCCGGCCCAATCGCGGTCTGCTTGCCGCCGACAGCTACCTCTACACGCTCACGCGCGCCGCGCCCGTGCCGCCCCCGGCGCCCAACCGGGGCGTCGCGTGGCTGCGCTCGACCATGCGCTGGGAGCTGGCCGAAGCCTGAAACAAGGGTTGAGCGCGCGCACGTCATCTGTCATATATACGCACAAGAGCGAGCAAAATTGCAGGCGGCAGGCATTTGCCCAGCAATCAGGCGATAATGCAAATGTCTGACAAATAAGCCAGCCATTCCCGCACGCGCTTTTACCCGGCGCGTGACGACTGCGTTCCGCACATTTCCCGAGACGTTGCCGATGCCCTTACCCAGGCTGACCGGTCCGGTCCTTGCCTTTTCCCGTTTCAGGCTCGCGCGCGAAGCCGGTCTGCTGATGGCCGATGGGGCCGTGATCGATCTGGCCGCGCGGCCGTTCGCCGTGCTTGCGGCGCTGCTCGACGCGGGCGGGCGCGTCGTCTCGGCGGCCGAGCTGCGCGATGAGGTCTGGAACGGTACGCACGTCGACGCGAACACGATCCAGTCCCAGATCTCGGCCATCCGTCGCGCGCTCGACGAAGAGCGCGACCTGATTGTCACCGTGCCGGGCCGGGGCTATCGCTTCGGCGGCAAGGTGCATCTGGTCGAGCCGCCGGGCGTCGCATCGAACAGCGGCGCGGCGGGCACGGACGGCGCGCGGGAAAACCGCATCGGCTCGCCATCGGGCACCGGCGAGGCCCATGCCGGTTTCAGTCGCCGGCTGGATGTCGACGCGCACCGCGCGACGCGGCACCCGGCCAGATTTTCGGGCACGCCTTCCACCGGCCGCTACGGGGACCACGGCGACCACGGCGACCACGGGGCCCGCCCGCCAGCGGCGCCCGGGCCGGGAGGCGTGGAAGCGGCGCTGCGCGCTCAGGCCGGCGTGCCGCTCACGCCGTTCACGGGCCGCCATGCGGAGCTCTCGGAACTGCTCGCGGTCGTGCCCGCGCGCCGCGTCGTGACCCTGACCGGCGCGGCAGGAATCGGCAAGACACGGCTGGCTGCCGAGGCGGCCAGCCGGCTGGCCTCGCATTTCCGGGATGGCGTTTTCTGGGTCGATCTCGCGTCGCTCTCGCAACCCGAGGGCATCGCCAACGCAATAGGCACGGCGCTGGGCCTCTCCCCGGCGCCGGAGTACGGCATCCCGGCCGCGCTCGCAGCGCGTCTGGGCGGGCGGCGCATGCTGATCGTGATCGATCATTGCGACGGTCTGGGCGAGCCCGCGGCGCTGGCCATCGACGCGCTGATCGCCGGTACGTCCGCGCTGCATGTGCTCGTGACGGCGCAATTGCCGCTTTTCATCGCCGGTGAACTGCCGGTGGCGGTTGCGCCGCTGCGCGCCCCCGCGGCAGGCCCCGGCAGCCAGGATGCGAACGCAAGCGTCATCATGCCCGGCCACGACTCGCTGCAGTTGCTACTAGCCCGGCTCGCGCTGAAATTGACGCAAGGGCCAGGGCCGGCAAGCAACGAACGCGAGCCGCGCGCGAGCGCCGCGCCGGTGTCCCTGGCTGCGCTGGCCGCGCTCAGAACCATGGCCCCGGTGTCGGCACCACATTCTTCGGTGTCCCAGGCCTGGATCTGCGCGGCGCGCATTTGCCATCGTGTCGACGGCTTGCCGCTCGCGCTGGAGATCGCTGCAGCGGCCATCGCCGCGCGCACGCAAACCGGCGCATCCGATGAGCGCTGCGCGCAACCGGCGCTGTACGCCGCGCTCACCGCGTGCGCAGGCGAACTCGATGCGCTCGTGGCGCGCCGCGCGGGCGCGAGTCGCATCGCGCTGCCGCATGCCGAGACCTTGCGCACGGTGCTCGAGTGGTCCTGCGCCACGCTCGACGACACCACGCTCGCCGCGCTGCGGCGCCTCTCCGTGTTCGCAGGCACATTCTCGCGCCTGGCCGCGCTCGACTTGCTAAGCGCGTTCTCCTGCGCGGCGGTGCGGCCATGCTCGTGCGCGCCCCACGCCGAAGACACTGGATGCAGCGGCGCAGCCGCATTCGACCCCGTGCTCCAAAGGCTGGTGAGCGCCGGCTTCGTCAACGCGACGGAAGACCCTGAAAGCCACCCATGCGCGCGCCTGCGCCTGCCGCCCGCGGTGCGCCGTTTCGCGCTCGAAGCGCTCGACCGCCACCGCGAAATCGACGCGGCCGCAGCCCACCACGCGAATCATTTCGCCCGCCAGTTCGCGCGCCGCACGTGGGCCGGAACCCACGCGGGAAGCCGCGCCGCGCCCCACGCGCGCGCTCATGGCGCGGACTGCCACGACATCGACAACCTGCGCACCGCGCTGGAATGGGCGCTGACCTCGGACAAGGTCGAGTTGTGCGCCGAGCTGCTCGATCATTCGGCGCCGCTGTGGCTGGCGCTGGCGCTACGCGACGAATACGCGCAATGGATCCGGGCGGCGCTCGCGCGTGCGCACGCCGCGCCGGTTCGCCTGATCCACGACGAAATGCGGCTGCATGCGGCGCTGGCCCGCGCGCTGCCGCCCACACGCGCCGCCGCCCCGGAGATCGCCGCGAACTGGACGCGCGCCTATGCCCTCGCCACCGAATGCGCCGACACGCAGTACCGTCTGCGCGCCCTCTTCAGCCTCGTGCTGAGCGCGCTGGACGCCGGGGATGTGGCGCGCGCCGCGCCGCTCGTGAGCGATTTCGGCGATATCGCGGCCATTGCGCAATGCCCCGCCGCCCTCATCAACGCGCGTCGCCTCGAAGGCCTCATGCGAGTGTGGCAGGGCGAGTTCAACGAGGCGATTCGCCTGCTCGCGCCGCTCATCGACTGGCGTGCGCAGGCTGGCGGCCGGCCACCGCCCGACAGCGAACATCCGGCCGGCCAGCCCATCGACCACGAAGCCCTGCTGGAAGCGGACGCAATGGCGATCAGCTTCGGGCTCTCGCTGCATCCCGTCGCGATGGCGATGCTCGCGGCGGCGCGCTGGTTCGCCGGCGTGGCGCTGCCCGGCGCGCTGCACGTCCCCGGCGACGATGGCGATGCAATCGGCCGCAGCGCCGCGCTCGCGCTCTCCTGCGCGCTCGCCGTGCTCGATGGCGATGCCGCGCGCGCGCAAGCGGGTGCGGCGTTGCTCGTGGCTTGCGCGCGGCTCGCCGGGCTGCGCCGCTGGTTGCGCGCGGGCCTCGACGTGCATCTGTGGCTCGACGCGCGCGATGGCGATCACGACGCCGCGCGGCGGCTGCTGGAAGGCGCGGCCCGGCGCATCGGCCGCGATCAGGTCTATCTGCTCGACGTCGCCTTCCTCGCGACGCTGCTGCCACGCACGCCGCTCGACAACAACCCGGCGCTCGCCGCCACGCTCGGCGCGGCCATACGCATGGCGCTACGGCGCGCCGAGCGGGTGGGCGAGCTCTGGCACACGCCGGAGCTGCAACGCATCGACGCCGCGCTGCGTCTTGCCGCAGGCGAGCCGCATGAGACCGTGCGCGCGCTGCTCGAAGCCGCGCTCGCGCGTGCGCAGCACTTCAACGCGCAACGCATTGCGCTGCGTATCACGGTCGACATCGAAACGCTCGAGCTGCCCCGCGCCGGGGAACGCGGTGAGCGTAACAACCATGGCGACCAAAGCGGGCGCAGAGAGCGGGTTCGCATTCGCTGACGCCGCTTCGCATCCTGCCAGGGAGTGTCACAGTCGGTGCCTAACGTGGGTTGCATCGCCGCCCGCCGCTTGCCCGAGCCATGTCCGAAATCAACGCCGTCCCGCCGCAGCCGACGAACACGGCGCACGAAGCCGCGCAAAACGAACCGGCGCAACAGAACGCGCCGGCGCAACACCATCCCCAACCGCAGCCCCAATCGCTCACGGACGAATCGATGCTGGGCCGCTTCGCGCATGCGCTCTCGCGCACCCGGCAGCGGATGAAAGCGGCCAGGCTCGACGTCAGCACCGCCGGCTGGCAGCACAGCACTCACGGCAAACCGTTCGCCCCCGCCGAGTTCAAGGAGCACGGCGCGCGCTTTCCCGCCCGGCCCGTCGACGCCTCGGACGCCACCGCCACGCCGCTCGCCTCGGCCGAAAAGGAGGGGCGCGCAGCGCTTGCGAAAACGGCCGCGCCGGAGCAGCCGAAGCCTCGCCCGCCTGCGCCCGACGCGGCTGACGAAACCGCCGCGCGCGCACTCGCCGAGGCAATGCACGGCGACCGCGCGCTGCTCGGCTACGTGGTCCAGCGTTTGCCCGGACCGCGCGGTCATGCGCTCATGGCGGCCGATCTCGCGCATCGGCTGCAGGCGTACGGCGCGCCGGCTGCCGCACCCGCTGCCGCGCGCGGCGCCCTGCTCGCCCAGGCCTTGCACGGCGCGCACGTGGGCGATGCGCGCGAAGCGGGCGAAGTGCTCGACGCGCTGGGCACACTCGACTTCGCGCGCATGCAGAGCCCCGCGCCCACGACGCTCGCGCAGCAGCGCGCGTGGCACATGGCCGCCCTGCTCTCGCGCAGCGACGCGGGCTTCGAAGCGCTCTCGCACCTGCGCAGTCAGCATACGGGCGGCGCGGGCGGCACGGCCGCGCCGCCCGACGACGCCACGCGTCTCGCGCAACGCATGATGCTGCAAGCGGCCGACGCGCTCGAACCCGCGATGGACGCCACCGCGCACGATGTCTCGCCGGCCGCCGTCGCCGCGCGCCATGCGAGCGCGCCGGGCACACCGCTCAACGACACGCCGCTTGCCTGGCGCGCGTACCACGCCGCGTCCACCTTCACGCGCTATGGCCGCAACGCGCTCACGGACGACCAGAAAGGCGCGTTCTTCGCATGGCGCCAGAACTTTCGCGAAGACGGCCCGGGCACGGAGCTCGCGCGCGCCCGCGAGCGTCTGAACAAGTTCTCAGGCAAGACCATCGACCGTGCCGCCGAGAGCCGCTGGAAGAGCTTCCTGCCGCGCCTGTTCGGGCGCCGCCGCTCGCCGCTCTCCGCCCTGCGCTACGGCACTCAGGGCGTACCGCGCAAGGCAGTCGCCGACGAGCACCGCGCACTGCAACAGGCGATGCAAGGCGCGCTGCCGCCGCTCACCGACCGGCCCGAGATGCGCCCGGCGGCAGCCCTCAGCCACGCGCGGCCCGAGCGCTCGATCGCCGAGCTGGCCGCGCTGCACGTGTGGCTCGAAAGCGGCGGCTTCGCGAACGGCCGCCCCGACGCACAGCAGATCCGCGCGATCGCGCAGCGCGCGCAAACGATGTGCGCGGCGCTCCAGCCGCGCGACGTCGCCTCTCCCGCAACGCTCGACCGCGTGCGTGCCGAAACCGCCCGCTGGGCGGCGATGGAGCCGCACCAGCTCGCACGCAGCGCGCCGTTCAAGTCGATCGCCCGCGGGCCGTTCAACCTCGAGCGGCTCGCCTCGTGGGGCAAGGTCGCGCACGTGCCCGCCGATTCGCCGTTCTGGGAGCGGCTCGATGCGCTCAAGACGGCGGCGTCGCCCGACGAATCGACGGCCACGCCCGCTGACCCGGGCAGCGCCGACGACCTCAGGCAGTCGCTCAAGGACGTCGCCCACGGTCTGCAGTCGAGCTCGCGCCTGCGCCTGACCGACGGCGCGCGCATCGGCGTGAGCACGCGCGGCCTGAGCGCGAACATCGGCAAGGTGCTGCACGCGGGCGCGGTGCCCGTCGCGCCGCGCGTCGATCTGCGCGCGTCGAAGTCGCGCGAGGCCGTGGTCGAGCTGAGCCGCGGCACGCAGGGCGTGGAAATGTTCCTTGGCACGACGAAGACATCGGTGGCTCATGCGGGCGCGGGCGTGCTGGTGGGCTACGACTTCGATGTCGGCCTCACGCAGATGCGCGCCGGCGTGACGACCCAGGCCGTGCTGCACTCGCGCGAACTCTCGGAGCCAAGCGGCGTGTCGCTGCGCGTGGCGCGGCGCGTCAAGGCGGACGGCACTGGCTACGACGACAACGCGATGCGCGAAAAGCTCGAGGGCATCATCGACCATGTATTCGACGAAGCAACGAACGCGCATGACCCGGGCCAAGGCGGCTCGCGCGGCACCTGGAATCGCCTGGCGCAGCGCTACTTCGACGATCCCGATGTGTCCGTGAGCTGGACCGACACGGTCGCGCGCACCGTCAAGCGCGGCGTCAGCGTCGATGCGGGCGCTTCGGTCAAGCTCCCCGGCCCCGCCTCGTTCGCGCGCGTGGGCGGCGCGCTGGGCGTGGGCTACGAACGCACGGCCCGGCAGACGCTCGACTCGAAAGAGACCAGCGGCCGCCTGCAGATCGAGCAACACCGCGTGGGCGCAGGCTCGCGGTGGCTTGGCCGCTTCGGCGCGACCTTGAGCGCCACCAAAAACGTGGGCGAGGTGGGCGTTGGCCTGGCTTCGCTCGACGCGCCCTCGGGCACGAAAACGCTCTCCGACGACAGCCATCTCGCGAAAGTGCAACTCGTGCGCGAAGGCGGCACGCTGATGCATCGCGCCTGCCTGTTCGACACCGAGTATTCGAGCGCGCAAACCTATACGCGCGCCATCGACGCGAGCCGCGATCAATGGATCGATCTGTTCTCCGAACACATCGAGGAGCAGCAGCAGGCGCAGCGGCAAGCCAACCCCAACGTGCCGTTGCGGCCGCCGCGCGAACTCGCCGCCGAGCGGCTCGACCAGCACCTGGGCGACGTGAAGGCGAACCGGCGCCCCAACCAGACCTACTTCCACCGCTACCGGCTGCGCCGCGCCGCTGCCGCCCAGCTCGACGTGCTTCACGCGGCGGCGGCCCAGTTGCCGCGCGACGGCGCGCACGCGGAGCGCGCCCAGCTCGACGCGAAAACGGCGCGCATCCTCCAGGACCCGGCGTCGTGGATGCCCGCCGAACTGAAGGTGAAGGAGCGCACCATGCTCACGCGCAGCCCGGGCCTGAACTTCATGGTGCAGATGAACACGCACACCAGCGCGACCGGCGACCGCGAACTCTTCGCGCAGAGCGTGCCGTTCGCGTTGATGGAGCGGCTCGACGAGCGCGGGCCTCGTGCGGCCGGCGCGCCCGCGCATCAAACCGGCGGGACCGCATGATCCGCCAGCGGCCTCGCTCGAACGACCACAGCGCGACACCCGCGCCACGCGCGCATCAGACCTGCGCGCGCAACGAACTCAACTCGCGCTGCGCGCTCACCGTGCGCACCGACTGCGCGGCAAGCACATACGAGAGACCCTTGGTGCGCTGCGCCTGGTTCGATTCGTAGCTGTAGAGCACGTGATTGGTCCAGCTCGTGGGGGCTTCGAGCACGCGGGCGATTTCGCCGCGGATGCGCTGCATCTCCTGCTGCTCGGTCTGGGTCGGCGGGCGGCCACGCTCCTCGTACATGCGCAACGCACCGCGATACGCGTTGATCTCCGAGGCGGCGGCCGGCACCATGCGCTGCCGCTCGCCATGAAACTGATTGCTGCGCGTGGCGTTGAGCTTCACGCGCGTCAAATAGGTGTTCAACTCGCCCTGATTGCCCTGCATCGACGTGGCCCATGTGTCGTTGCGGCTGTCGATGTACTTCAGAAAATCATTCACGCGCGTGAACTCGGTGTCGCGATAGGTGCGCTCGGGCACGATATCGCCGTGTTCCTCGTAGAGCCGCAGCGTCGACCCCTTGCCCGACTGAAGCACCGTGGTGCCAATGCCGTAGATGGGCACGCTCGAAAACGACAGCGAGTTGAATGGCCCCGCTCCCGAGACCGGCACCGGCGGCGGGCTCGCCACGAGCGCGAGATTTGCGTTCGCCGCGATGTTGTGGCTATTGGACGACTTGTTGACCCGGTTCGCGCCGCTCGCGTCCGACTCGTGGCCCTTGCTGAAGTTGCCCACGACCTCGCCGCTCGCGAACGCGCCGAACTTCACGTTGGCGGGCGTGACGTAGCGCACCCCGCCCGTGGCGGAAAGCGAGGCGTAATTGGTGCGCGCCGTATTGTCGACCCAGCCGATCGAGAGGTCCGGGTCGGCAAAGTAGTCGTGCGCCATGCCGTTCCACATCTCTTCCTTGTTGCGCGGCATCGCGCCTCCGGGACCGGAGCTGCCGATGGTGCGCATGGCGCCGCTGAGCTTGCCGCGCCAGGCTTCGGTATCGTTGGGATTGTGCGCCTGGTCGTAGGGCGCGCGGATCACCACGCCGCGCGGCTTGCTCGAGTCGCGCCCCCCCACCAGTGAGGGCGCAACGCTCGCCAGCACCTTGCCGCCCGCCAGATTCCAGCCGATGAACCCCGACGCGCCGAAGTGCACCGACCTGCGGTTGTCGGTGCCGATGAAGACTTCGCCGTGATGCGAGCTCGAGCCGACTTCGAGCACCGCATGGCGGCCTTTCAGGTAGCGCACGTCCGGGGCCACCGAGGCGCTGGGTGCGCCGACGACGCCGAGTGCCTTGGCGAGGTTCTCCGAGATGTTCGCGTCGAGTCCATAGACGCCGCCGCTGGACATCTGCACGCTCCAGGTCTGGGGCACGTTCTCGATCAGGTTGCACAGCGCACCGACGTTCTCCTGCGGCGTGGCCGGCGTCTCGAGCTTGTCCTGCCGGATCGCCTTCATGCGCTCCAGGTTCTGTTGCAGCGTCCGGTTGCCGGCGCCCATCGGCGTGTTCATCGCGACGCCGGATTGCTGCGCCCACTGCTCGAGCGTCTGCGCATTCATCTTCGGCAACTGCCTGAACGCGGGGCTGTTGCGCACCACCGACGGATCGGTGTGGAGCGCCTGGGCAACGTCGCGGGCGATCTGGTTGCGCTGGAAATAACCGAGCTTCATGTCGTCGTGCAGCCAGCCCTTCGCGCCAATCGAGTTTTTCCACTGGATCAGCGCCGCGGCGCGCGTGGCCGCGTCCAGCGCGCCGGCGTCCGGCGGCGTGTTCGGCTGCGTGGCGGGCGCCTGGGCCACCTGCGTGTTCAGATGGTTGACCACGACATCGATCGACTCCAGCGTGCTGAAATCCGTATCGGGATGATCCATCACCCCACCCGCCGTGCCGAGACCGAGCGCGCCAATCGGATTCTTGTCGTGGCCGAAGCCGTGCTGCACGCCCTGCTTGAAGCGCTGCGCCGTGCGATTGAGCCATGAGCCCGTGCGCGCCGAGGTGGTGTTGCGTTGCGCATGCTTGACGAGTGAGTACATGCGGCCCTGGACCTGCGCGACCTCGGACTCCGCAATGCCGTTGCGATGCGCGAGATAAGCGGCGCGCAATGCCGTTGGCGGCTGTGCATGCGTGTTGCGCACCAGCTCCTGCCCGCACAGGAACGCTTTCGCGCTCTGCGTCTGGCCGGCGAGCGCGGCGCTCACCTCCGGGTTCGGCGGCGGCGCGTTGCCATGCTGCGGCGGCGCCACCGCGACGCGTTCGGCCGCCGGCAACATCGCGTTGGCGGCATGCTCCAGTTCGTTGAGATCGAGCGGCAGTGGCGGCGCCGTGTTGGTGCGCGGCCAGGCTGCGAGCAGCGCATCGGCCGCGCGGTAGCGCTGCCAGTCGGCGTCCTGGTGAATCTTCTGGTCGCGTACATCCGGATTCGGCCCGGCGTTGATGGCGGGCCCCTGCTCGATGTCGCGCAAGGCGCGAAACCCCGCGCGCGAACGCGCCATCGCGCAGCGCGCGCCAAACGCATCGCGCAGCGCCTGGTTGCCGGCGCCCAGCGGGTTTTGCAGCGTCGCTAGCGCATCGGTTGCGCGCGCAACGTTACCCCCGCTGACTTCCGCCAGGGCGTGGCCCAGATAGCGCGCCTTCGCGAGCGGCGGCTCGCCACGCTGCTGCTGCGGGATCGCTGCGCGAATCTGCCCGAACAATTGCGCCCGGTTCTGCCGGTCTTGCGCGGTGGCGCCCGCAGGCAGCGGAAAGAGCGTCTCCAGTTGACGGTCGAAGGCGTCGTCGTGACGCAACTCGAGCGTCGCGCTGGAAGCCGCCCGGCGCTCGGACTTGCCGACCGCGGTATTCACGTTGGTCGGATGCTGCGAAGCCACGCCGATGGGCGTCTTTGCATTCGCCTTCGGCGTGCGTATCTGCGCTTGCGTCGGGTTGATCGGTGGCGCGGGCCGCGAAGCGCTCACGCTGCTCGACGCCGCGAACGGCGACAAGCTCTGGCGCAGGCCTCCGCCCGTGCGGTTCTTGTGCAACGCCGAGGTGGCCGGCATCGGGTCGCCCTGCGCCAGTGGGGTGGCATTGGGCAGCGAGTGCTTAAGCGACTTGAGGCCGCCTAGCAGGCTGTCCGGTTCCCGGTGATCGGGCAAAGGAGTATGCGGTAGCGGCGTGTTGGCCTGCGGCTGCGCATTGGCTTGCCCCGGTGGTTGCTGCTGGGCGGCCGGTGCGCTGCCGGTAAACGAAAAGATATTGCGAAGCCGGGTCAACACAGGCGTTCTCCGTCGAAAGTCGGCCGTGGCATGGCGCCAACAATCGCTCATCTTTGGCGGCGGACCACCTCAACGGGTATGCGGATGCGAACTGGAGGATCGTGAAACGAACAAAACGGGACTTATATGACAATCCCTGCGTCGACGGCTGCGGGGGCCGCCCCCCCCAACGTGAGCTAATCGCGGCAAGCCTGCGCGACGACCCGGCGGCGCGCCATGCCGTAACGCGCCGCGTGCGGGCGGCGCAGCGCACGCATGGGGTCCGGCGCGCTCACCACCGTCACCGCCGGACGCACAGCCTCAGCGTCGAGCCAGCACCGGGTGGCTTCGGCAATCAGCCCGCGCAGCCAGCGCACGCCTTCGATACACGCACCCGATTCGTTCCACGTCATCCGGTACACGATCTCGGGCGGCTCGGCCGGCATCGCGACAATACCGAGCGGCAGCAGCTTCGCGTAGTGCCGCGCGAGCCGTTGGGTGGTGGTCAGGATCAGGTCGGAGCGCACGAGCGCATGCGCGGCGATTTCGAAGTGCGGCAGCGTGACGACGATGTGCCGGCGCAGGCCGACGCGTTCGAGCTGCCGGTCTATCGCGCCGGTCGCTTCGAGCCACGACGGCGTCGGGCAAAGCTGCGGCGCCTGCGCGAACTCGGCGGCCGTCATCGTGCCGCGCAGCGCGACGGGATGCCCGGCGCGCATCAGGCACACGATGCGGTCGTCGAACAGGTCGTCTTGCCGGAATCGCGACAGGCGCGCGGTGCGATTGTCGATCACGATGTCGAGTTCGCCGTCGGCGAGCGCGCGCTCGTCGTCAAAGCCATCGCCGAGCGGATGGAACACGAGCTGCGCGTTCGGCGCGCGCTCGCGAAACAGCGCCACGAGCTTCGGCACGAACAGCACGTTCAGGTAGTCGGGGCAGCCGATCCGGTAGATGCGCACCGACGTGCGCGCATCGAATTCCGGCTGCTGGATGCGGATGAAGTCGATCACGCGAAGCGCGTTGCGCAGCGGCTCGACGAACCGTGCGCCGATGTCGGTCGGCACCATCCCGTAGCGGCTGCGCACGAGCAGCGGATCGCCGAGCAGCGTGCGCAGGCGCTTGAGCGCGGTGCTCGTCGCGGGTTGCGACATGTTCAGCCGCACGGCCGCGCGCGACACGGTTCGCTCGGTCAGCAGCACGAGCAGGATGCGCATCAGCCGCGCATCGAGTGCGTCGAGCGCGGTCGTTGCGTTAGTCGTTGCGTCGGACGTCTTGCCGGGGAAAGCGCCTGGGCCTAGTGCGTTGCGCATATCGATGCACCTCGCGATGATGCGGCGCCCGTGCGTGCGGCGCCAGCCGCCCAACCTCGCATCATTTCGCGAGCGCCGCCGGCCAGCCGACGATCCGCTTCGCACGCGGTGGCGCATACGTGCGCACCTTGGACGTCTTCAGCTTCATGCGCACGAGCGCTTCGGCGAGCGCGACCGCGGCCGACACGCCGTCCACGACGGGCACGCCCGCGCACTCCTCGATCTGCCGGTCGAGGCCGGCCATGCCGCCGCAGCCGAGGCAGATCACCTCTGCGTGATCGTCCTTCACCGCGCGCTGCGCCTCGCTGACGATCGACTCGATCGCGCGCGCCGGGTCATGTTCGAGCTCGAGCACCGCGAGGCCGCTCGCGCGCACCGAAGCGCAGCGCGCGTCGAGCCCGGCGAGCTTCAGGCGGTCCTCGATCAGCGGCACCGTGCGGTCGAGCGTGGTGACAACCGAGTAGCGATGGCCGAGCAGCATCGCCACACTCGCGGCCGCTTCGGTGATGTCGACGACAGGCACCGGCAGCAGTTCCTGCAGGCCTTCGCGGCCGTGCTCGCCGTAACCGGCCTGGATCACCGCGTCATACGGTTCGTCGTATCTCAACACGCGATCCATCACGGC